>CAIMBE010000181.1 GCA_903839085.1 uncultured beta proteobacterium
CCGGACGCGGTCATGGGTCTCCCGACCCTCCGGCCCTGAGCGCGGACGCGAAAATGGCTATTGAGACTTTCGTAGATCGCGACAATCCGGATCGTCATTGCGTCTTTCCTCCCGTCATTGCGTCTTTCCTCCCGTCATTGCGAGCGCAGCGCGGCAATCCATGGCCACGGCCAACGGCCTCGCGATGTCGAAGTGGCGCCAAAGGCCTGCGCGATGACGAAGTGGCGCGAACGGCCTGCGCGATGACAAATGTAAGTGACTTGAATTCTGGAAAGATCAATAATCTGATCGCGCAAAGCCCTTAACCCGATATGCAAAGCAAGAACGACCCTGACCGCGGCAATCAGAATCTCTTTGCCGCGCTGCGCGCCGGCTTTCCGGCGGCGCTCGACGCCGTGGCCGTGGAGACCGACGACGGCCTGCTTTACTCCTGGCGTGATCTCGAGCGTGCGAGCGCGATGCTTGCGAATCTGCTGCTTTCCTTGCAACTGCCCGAGGGCGCCCGCATCGCGGCGCAGGTCGACAAGTCGGTCGAGGCGATGCTGCTGTACCTGGCGACCCTGCGCGCCGGTCTGGTCTATTTGCCGCTCAATGCCGCCTACCAGAGCGCCGAGATCGAGTATTTCATCGGCGACGCCGAGCCGGCGGTGGTGGTGTGCAGCGCCAAGAACTTTGGCTGGGTCAGCAAGATAGCCTTCAAGGCCGGCACGGGCTACGTCTTTACGCTCAACGATGACCGCACCGGCTCCCTGCTCGAACGTGCTGCGGCGTGCTCCGACGGGCATCGGGTGGCGCAGCGTCGCAGCGATGATCTGGCCGCCATCATCTACACCAGCGGCACCACCGGGCGCTCCAAGGGGGCGATGTTGACGCATGGAAACCTGCTCAGCAACGCGCGGGTGCTCAAGGCCTACTGGGGCTGGCGCAGCGGGCCGCAGGGCGGCGACGTGCTGATTCATGCCTTGCCGATCTTCCACGTGCATGGCCTGTTTGTCGCGATTCATGGCGCGCTGCTGAGCGGCGGCAAGATGATCTGGTTCAACCGCTTCGAGCCCAGGCGGGTGCTGCAGCGGATGGCGCAGGCCACCGTGTTCATGGGCGTGCCCACGCTCTATGTGCGCCTGCTGGCGGAGCCCGCTCTGGACCGGCAGGCGGTGGCCCGCATGCGGCTCTTTGTCGCCGGCTCGGCGCCCCTGCTGCTCGAGACCTTTACGCAATGGCAGGAGCGGACCGGCCACACCATCCTGGAGCGCTACGGCATGAGCGAAACCGTGATGCTGACCTCCAATCCGTATTTTGCCGAGCACGGCCAGCGCCGCGGCGGGACCGTCGGTTTTGCGCTGCCGGGGGTCAGCCTGCGCGTGCATGACGAGCAGGGCCGGGCGCTGGCGGCGGGCGGGGTCGGCGGCATCGAGGTCAAGGGCCCGGGCGTCTTCAAGGGCTACTGGCGCATGCCCGAGAAAACGGCCGAAGAGTTCACCGCCGATGGCTACTTCAAGACCGGGGACGTCGGCAAGATCGATGATCTGGGCTACGTCAGCATCGTGGGTCGCAGCAAGGACATGTTCATCAGCGGCGGCTACAACGTCTATCCGGTCGAAATCGAGGACCAGATCAATCAGTTGCCCGGCGTCGCGGAGAGCGCGGTGATTGGCATCGCGCACGCCGATTTTGGCGAGGTCGGCGTGGCGGTCGTGGTCGCCAGGCCCGGCGCGGCACTCGAAGCGGCCGGCATCATCGCCAGCCTGAAATCGAAGCTGGCCAATTACAAGATCCCCAAGCATTGCGTGGTGGTCGACGACCTGCCGCGCAACAGCATGGGCAAGGTGCAGAAAAATGTCTTGCGGGCCCGCTATGCTGGTATAAAAGGGGATGGCTAGTTTTATATCGGGGGCGCGGGCGGGGATCAAGTACGGCAATCTCCTGCTGCTGGCCCTGATCGCGGCCGGCCTGCTCGGCAACTATTTTCATTTCCTGATCTTCCTGGACATCGATTTCCTGTTCGGCAGCATCTTCGCCATGCTGGCGCTGCAGGCCTTCGGGCTGGGTCGCGGCATCGTGGCCGCCGCCCTGATCGCCAGTTCCACCTACTTGCTGTGGAACGAGCCCTATGCCATGGTCATCCTGACCGCCGAGGTGGCGAGCGTGGGCTGGCTGATGCGCCGGCGCAGGATCGGCATGGTGCTGGCCGATCTGCTGTACTGGCTTTTTCTGGGCATGCCGCTGGCCTGGTTCTTCTACCAGGTCGTGATCGATGTCGCGCCCGCCAGCACCTATATCATCATGACCAAGCAGGCGATGAACGGGCTGGCCAATGCGCTGGTCGCGCGCCTGATCTTTGTCGGCGTGGCGCTGCGCCTGCGCTCGTCGCAGACCTCGTTTCGGGAACTGATCTACAACCTGCTGGCGCTTTTTGTCCTGGGCCCGGCGCTGATCCTGCTGGCCATCAACGGCCGGTCCGACTTTGCCGAGACCGACCGAAGTATCCGCTCCTCGCTGCACCGCAACAACCTGAGCGCGACAAGCCACCTCGATGACTGGCTCAAGGGCAGGACCGCGGTCATTGTCAACCTGACCCAGGCCGCCAGCGTGCTCGGCGAGCGGCCGATGCAGGCACGCCTCGAGCAGGCGCTGACGTCGGACGAGAGTTTTCTGCGCATTGGCATGCGCGACGCCGAATCGAAGATCACGGCCTACGCGCCGGCGCTTGATGAGACCGGGCAGTCCAATATCGGAAAGAGATTTGCCGAGCGCCCGTACATTGCCAAGCTCCGGGAGACGCTCAAGCCGATGCTGGCCGAGGTCGTGATGGCACGGATCGGCAAGCGCGAGCCGGTGGTGATCCTGCTGGCGCCGGTTGTGAAGGACGGCCAGTTCAGCGGCTATGTCAACGGCGTCCTGCGTCTGGACGAGATTCGCGCCCATCTTGAGCGGGCGGTGCAGGGCGAGTCGCTGCTCTACAGCCTGCTCGACAGCCGGGGCAATGTGATCCTGAGCAATCGCAAGGATCAAAAAATGATGAGCCCTTTTGTGCGCACCAAAGGCGCGCTCAGTGCGGTCGATGCCGAAGTCAGCCGCTGGGTGCCTGAATTGCCGGCCGGCGTGCCGGTGTCCGAACGCTGGCCGAACTCGTTTTATGTTTCGCAGGCCGGCATCGGCGCGTTCCCGGAGTGGCAATTGATTCTTGAGCAGCCGGTGGCTCCGTTTCAAAAGGCGCTCTACGACAGCTACAGCGGCAAGCTGACCCTTTTGTTCGTGGTCCTGCTCGGGGCGCTGGTGCTGGCCGAATTTCTTAGCCGGCGCATCATCGCCACCCTCGACCAGTTGGGCAAGATCACGCGCCACCTGCCGCTCAGAATGGTGACCGGCGACTCCGACATGGTCTGGCCGGAGAGCGGAATCCGGGAGACGACCTTCCTGATCGACAATTTCCGCATGATGACGGACCTGCTGATGGCGCAGTTCGACAAGGTGCAGCAGATCAACGAAACACTGGAGCAGCGGGTGCTCAAGCGCACCACCGAATTGCAGCACAGCGAGCGGCGTTTCAGGTCCCTGATCGACTGGTCTCCGGAAGCGCTCGCCGTTCATCGCGATGGCGTGCTGATCTACGCCAACCCGGCGACGCTCGAGATGTTTGGGGCCGCGTCGGCGAACGACATCGTCGGCAAGACGATCTCGGATCTGGTTCATCCCGATGTCAGGCAGGACCTGACGGCGCGCCTGATGCCGGCCGCCGAGGGCGAGGCCGCGCGAGCGCCGCTGGAGGAGAGATTCATCAGGCTCGACGGCGCCGTCATCGACGTCGAACTCAGGGCCATTTCGATCGACTATGACGGCGCGCCGGCAACGCAGGTGGCGATGCGCGACATCACCGAGCGCAAGCGAAATCACCAGCGCCTTGAGCGCCTGATAAGGGAACAGAAAGCGATGCTCGAAAACGACCTGATCGGGATCGTGCGGGTCGCCAACCGGACCATTTTGTGGGCCAACCCGGCGCTCGAGAAGATGCTCGGCTACCGCGCCGGCGAACTGGTGGGAACCTCGACGCGGCGCAATTACCCGGACGACAGGGCTTTTCTGGATCTGGCGCTGGCGGCCGATCCGGTGATGGCGGCGGGCAATATTTTTCGCTCGCAGATCGAGCAGGTGCGCAAGGACGGCGTGCGCATCTGGGTCGACCTGAGCGGCGCCGCGCTCGATCCCCAATCGGGCGAGTCGATGTGGGTTTTTCTCGACGTGACCGAGCACAAGCGGATCCAGGAGCAGGTGCGGCAACTGGCGTTTCTGGACCCTCTCACCAAACTGCCCAACCGCCGGCTGATCTACGATCGCCTGAACCAGACGATGGCCTCAAGCCGGCGCAGCGGCTGTTATGGGGCGCTGATGTTTCTTGATCTGGACAATTTCAAACCCCTCAACGACTCGCTCGGCCACGGCGTCGGCGACCTGCTGCTGATCGAGGTTTCGCAGCGACTGCGCAGCTGCGTGCGTGAGATCGACACCATTGCGCGCATCGGCGGCGATGAGTTTGTGGTGATGCTCAATGAACTCGATGCCGACATGACCAGGGCCGCACAGCAGGCCAATGTGGTGGCCGAAAAGATTCGCAACAGCCTGGCGGCGCCTTATTTTCTGACCGTCGTGCAGGAAGGCCGGCCCGACACCATGGTCGAGCATCGCTGCACGGCAAGTATCGGGGTGGTTCTTTTCAGGGGCAATGAAGCGGGTCAGGACGACATCCTGAAACGCGCGGATGCGGCCATGTACCAGGCCAAGGCAGCGGGGCGCAATCAGGTCCTGTTTGCGGACCCACCGGCCTGAGCGGGCGCTGGTGCGGTCCGCCAGCGCCGGCGATTCAGCGCAGGACCAGCACCGGCACGTGCGAGTGGGTCAGGACCTGCTGCGTTTCGCTGCCCAGCAGCAGTCGCTTGATGCCGCGGCGCCCATGCGAGGCCATCACGATCAGATCGCACTTGTGTTTTTTGGCGGCGGCGATGACGGCGTCGGAGATCAGGTCGGACTTGACCGTGACGGCCTTGGTCTTAACGCCCTTTGCCGCGGCCGCCTTCTGGACCGCGTCGACAATCGCCTGGGCATCGTCGGCCCATTGTTTTTCGACGCGGCTGATTTCTGCCGCCTGCAAGGCCAGGCCGCCCTCGAAGTAGCTTTGCGGGTAGCGCGGGATGACTTTCAGCGCCACCAGTTCAGCTCCGGTCAGCGCCGCCAGATCGATGGCGCTGGCGACGGCTTTCTTCGACAGCGGTGAGCCATCGGTCGCAACGAGTATCTTCTGGTACATAAGTTCTCCTGATTGGATTGGGACGGTCTAGCTTACCCCGATGTCGCAGCACCGTGACTTGACTTTGGTCAGTTAAACTGCTCTTCCAAGCTCACCCGAACCCTATGCCACCTGCAAGTCCTGCCGTCAACGTGGCCGCCCCGAATAGTTGCGACGATGTGCGACCACTCAGCCGGTTCGATCTGCCTGGACCGGATTCGACCGATGATCCGTTGTGCCTGCTCGACGATCCGCAGGAGTGGTCTGCTTTCAGCCGTGCCGACCCGCAGCGCGCGAACCGCTGGGAATCCAATCTCCTGATCGAGGGCATGCACTGCGCGGCCTGCTCCCTGACGATCGAGGATGCGCTGCGGCGCGTGCCCGGCGTGCTGACGGCCGAGGTCAGCGCGGGCAGCCACCGGGCCCGGGTGGTCTGGTCTTGCGAGGCGGTCCAGCCCTCGGCGTGGATGCGCGCCATCCAGGCGGCCGGCTACCGCGCGGTGCCGGCCAACGATGCCTTTGCCCGCGAGCAGCGCAGGAACGAGTCGCGCAAGGCGCTCTGGCGGCTGGCGGTCGCCGGCCTGTGCATGATGCAGGTGATGATGTATGCCTACCCGGCCTACGTCGCTGCGCCGGGTGATCTGACGGCCGAGATGGAGCAGCTTCTGCGCTGGGCCTCCTGGGTGCTGAGTCTGCCGGTCATCCTGTTCTCGTGCGGCCCGTTCTTTGCCAGCGCGCTGCGCGATGTTTCGCAGCGCCGGGTCAGCATGGACCTGCCGGTGGCCCTGGGCATGCTGATCACCTTTGCCGTCAGCAGCGCGGGCACCTTCGACCCGCACGGACATTTTGGGCGCGAGGTCTATTTTGATTCGCTCACCATGTTTGTCTTCTTTTTGCTGTCGGGGCGCTGGCTGGAACTGCGCCTGCGCGACCGGACCGCGGGCGCGCTCGAGGCCCTGGTGAATCGCCTGCCTGACAGCATCGCGCGGCGCCGGCCCGACGGCGGCTACGAGCGGGTCCCGGTGCGCCGCCTGCAGGTTGGAGACCTGATCCGGATCCTGCCCGGCGAGACCTTTCCGGCCGATGGCCCGGTGCGCCAGGGCGACACACTGGTCGACGAAGCATTGCTCACGGGCGAGTCGCGGCCGGTGGCGCGCGGCCTCGGGAGCAGCGTGATCGCAGGCAGCCACAACCTCTCCAACCCGGTACTGGTTGAGGTTGAGCAGACCGGCGGGCAGACGCGTTTTGCGCAGATCGTGGACCTGATGAAGAGCGCCGCCATGACCAAGCCGGCGCTGGCGCAACTGGCGGATCGGATTGCCAAACCGTTCCTGATCGCTGTTTTGCTGGCGGCCTGCGCCGCCTGCGCATTCTGGTGGGAGCGCGATCCGGGCCATGCCCTGATGGTCGCCGTGGCGGTGCTGGTCGTGACCTGCCCCTGTGCCCTGTCGCTGGCAACGCCAGCTGCCATGCTGGCCGCTGCCGGGGCTCTGGCGCGGCGCGGCGTTCTGGTGCGCCGGCTCGGCGCTTTTGAATCGCTGGCCAGCGTGGATACGGTGCTGTTCGACAAGACCGGAACCCTGACGCGCGATGCCATGGTTCTGGCGTCAACCCGGGTCCGGGATGGTGTCGCGGCGGCCCAGGCACAGGCGCTGGCGGCGGCGCTGGCGCAATACTCCTTGCATCCGGTCTCCAAGGCCCTGCTGGCTGCTGCCGCCATGGAGAGTGCAAGCCTCTGGCGTGCCGACTCGGTGCAGGAAGTCGCTGGCGGCGGTGTGCAGGGCCGGGTCTGGTTCGGCGCTGACAGGTCGGGCGCCAGGCTGTTGCGCCTGGGTTCGGCCGGTTTTTGCGGGATTGAAAGCGGTCCGTCAGACTTCTTGCAGGCGTTTCTGAGTGACGAGCAGGGCTGGCTGGCGACGTTTGATTTGCACGAGGATGTGCGGCCTGATGCCCGGGAGGCGGTGGCGGCGTTTCAGCGCGCGGGCGTCGCGGTCCACCTGCTCTCTGGCGACAGCGCGCAGGCTGCGGGGCGGGTCGCGGCACAGGTGGGAATAAGCGAATTTCGCGGGCGCTGCTCGCCGCAGGACAAACTCGACTTCCTGCGCGCTGCGCAACGGCGCGGCTGCAAGGTGGCGGTGGTGGGCGACGGCCTCAATGACGCGCCGGTGCTGGCCGGCGCGCACGTCTCCTTTGCGTTTGGCCGTGCCGTGCCCTTGGCACAGTCGCAGGCGGACCTGCTCGTGATGGGCGAGCAGATCGGCTCCGTTGCCAGCGCCTATCTGCTGGCGCGACGGACCCTTCAGGTGGTGCGCCAGAACCTCTGGTGGGCCGCCCTTTACAACGCGGTCTGCGTGCCGCTGGCGGTGGCGGGCTGGCTGCCGGCGTGGCTCGCGGGCCTTGGCATGGGCCTGAGTTCCCTGCTGGTGGTGGCGAACGCGCTGCGGTTATCTAAAATACCCGCTTAATAGAAGGGTCTTTATGGATATACTTTATCTGCTGATTCCGTTGTCCGTAATCCTCGTTTTTTTTATATTGGCCGGGCTTGGGTGGGCCATATACCGGGGTCAGTTTGACGATATTGAGGCCGAGGGAGAGCGAATTCTTAAAGATTGAGTCAGATTTTGATAAATTTGACCTGGATCAGTCGCTTTTGACGTGTCCCGTGCGAGACTTTACCGATACTAACCAAGAAGAGGTGTAAATGATATTTCCCAATACGCTGGCAACAAGCTACAACGACAAGGTTGTAAGGCAGTTTGCCATCATGACCGTGGTCTGGGGTGTGGTGGGCATGCTGGTGGGCGTGATCATCGCCGCGCAACTGGCCTGGCCCGAACTCAACCTTGGCATTGCCTGGCTCAGCTACGGGCGCCTGCGTCCCCTGCACACCAACGCCGTCATTTTTGCCTTTGGCGGTTGCGGCCTGTTTGCCTCGGCCTATTACGTGGCGCAGCGAACCTGTCAGGTGCGTCTGTTTGGCGACAAACTGGCGGCCTTTACCTTCTGGGGCTGGCAGCTGGTCATTCTGTCGGCGGCCATCTCACTGCCCCTGGGCTACACCAGCGGCAAGGAGTATGCCGAGCTCGAGTGGCCGATTGACATCCTGATCACGCTGGTCTGGGTTTCCTTTGCCATCGTCTTCTTTGGCACCATCGGAACCCGCAAAGTTCGCCATATCTATGTGGCCAACTGGTTTTTCGGTGCCTTCATCATCGCGGTGGCCCTGTTGCACCTGGTCAACAGCGCGGCCATTCCCGCCAGCCTCATGAAGTCCTACTCGGCCTACGCCGGCGTGCAGGATGCCATGGTCCAGTGGTGGTACGGCCACAACGCGGTCGGCTTCTTCCTGACCGCGGGCTTCCTGGGCATGATGTACTACTTCGTTCCCAAGCAGGCCGAGCGTCCGGTGTATTCCTACCGCCTCTCGATCGTGCACTTCTGGGCGCTGATCTTCACCTACATGTGGGCCGGCCCGCACCACCTGCACTACACCGCGCTGCCGGACTGGACGCAGTCGGTCGGCATGGTGTTCTCCCTTATCCTGCTGGCGCCGAGCTGGGGTGGCATGATCAACGGCATCATGACGCTGTCGGGCGCCTGGCACAAGCTGCGCGATGACCCGATCCTGCGCTTCCTGATCGTCTCGCTGTCGTTCTATGGCATGTCCACCTTCGAAGGTCCGATGATGTCGATCAAGACCGTCAACGCGCTGTCCCACTATACCGACTGGACCGTCGGCCACGTTCACTCCGGCGCGCTGGGTTGGGTCGGTCTGGTCACCATGGGCAGCATGTACTACCTGATCCCACGCCTGTTCGGGCAAAAGAAGATGTACAGCGTCAAGGCGATCGAGGTGCATTTCTGGACCGCGACGATCGGCATCGTGATCTACATTGCCGCGATGTGGATTGCCGGCGTGATGCAGGGCCTGATGTGGCGCGCGATCAACACCGACGGCACCCTGACCTACACCTTTGTCGAATCGGTCAAGGCGACTTTCCCGTTCTATGTGCTGCGCCTGTCGGGCGGCTTGCTGTACCTGGTCGGCATGCTGATCATGCTCTGGAACGTACTCAAGACGGCGACCACTGGCCGCTCCGTCACCGTGACCATTCCGGCCGCTGTGGCCCACGCCTGAGAAGGAAAAATACCATGGCAAATCACAACACAAGCGGCGGACTGTCGCACGAAAAGATTGAGACCAACAACTTCCTGATGATCGTTCTGATTCTGGTGGTGCTGCTGTTTGGCGGGCTGGTCGAGATTGTTCCCCTGTTCTTCCAGAAATCGACGACCGAGCCGGTCAAGGGCCTGCAGCCCTACACCGCCCTGCAGCTTGCGGGTCGCGACATCTACACGCGCGAAGGCTGCTACAACTGCCATTCGCAGATGATCCGGCCGTTCCGCGCGGAGACCCTGCGCTACGGGCACTATTCAGTGGCCGGCGAGTTTGTCTACGACCATCCGTTCCAGTGGGGCAGCAAGCGCACCGGTCCCGACCTGCAGCGCGTGGGCGGCAAGTACAGCGACCAGTGGCACCGCGATCACCTGAACAATCCGCGCGACCTGGTGCCCGAGTCCAATATGCCGGCCTACCCCTGGCTGCTCAAGGACGACGTCGATGCGGCCTCGATGCCTTCCCACATGAAGGCCCTGCGCACCGTGGGCGTGCCCTACAGCGATGAGCAGATTGCCAAGTCCTCCGAGGAACTCAAGGGCAAGAAGGAGATCGAGGCCGTGATTGCCTACCTGCAGGTGCTGGGTACCTTGGTGAAATAGGGGGCTGACTGTATGGAATTTGATATCAACTCCCTGCGTTCACTGGCTACCGTGGTCAGTTTTGTGATGTTTATCGGCATCGTGGCATGGGCCTACTCGGGCCGCAAATCGGCTGATTTCGAACAGGCCGCCCGGCTGCCGTTCGAGCAAGACTGACGCACCGAAATTCTTAAGGAATATTTATGAGCGACTTTACAAGCAACTTCTGGTCGATCTACGTCGGCGCCATCACCATAGTGAGTATTCTGGCCTGTCTGCTGCTGCTCTGGTTCAGCGGCAAGGCCAAGGCCATGACGGCCAGCGACAACAGCACCGGCCATGTCTGGGACGGCGATTTGCGCGAGATGAACAACCCGCTGCCGCGCTGGTGGGCTTGGCTGTTCGTCATCACCATCGTTTTCTCCCTGATCTATCTGGCGCTGTACCCGGGTCTGGGGACTTACAACGGCCAACTGGGATGGACCTCGACCGGACAGCATCAGTCCGAAGTTGACAAGGGCAACGCGGAAACCGCGCCGCTGTACGCAAAGTACATGGGCATGAAGCCGGAGGACGTCGCCAAGGACGCCAAGGCGATGGCCATTGGCGAGCGCCTGTTCATGAACAACTGCGCCCAGTGCCATGGTTCCGACGCGCGCGGCAACCGTGGCATTCCGAACCTGACCGACAACTTCTGGCTCGGCGGCGGCACGCCTGAGATCATCAAGGCCAATATCGTCAAGGGGCGCAATGCCATCATGCCGCCGATGGCCGCCGCGATCGGTTCTGCCGATGACGTCAAGAACCTGGCGCAGTACGTCCTGAGCCTGTCGGGCGGGCCGCACGACTCGGTCAAGGCGGCTCTGGGCAAGGAGAAGTTTGCCGTGTGCGCGGCCTGTCATGGCGCCGACGGCAAGGGCATGCAGGCGATCGGTTCGGGCAACCTGGCCAATCCTGCCGTGTGGCTGCACGGCAGCGGCGAGGCGCACATTGTGGCCATGGTGAACAACGGCAAGACCAATGTGATGCCGCCTCAGGGGGACAAGTTCACCGAGGCCCAGGTTCACGTGCTGACGTCCTACGTCTGGGGCCTGTCCAACAAGGGCGGCATCGCCGCCCCCTAGCGTGCCAGGCGTGACCATGCGCAGCGCGACCGGGAGTTGCCATGCATAGAGGCAGTGCCGCTCCCGGCGTTCCCTGGTGGAAGTTTGGACACGTCTGGCTGGTGGTGGCCGGTCCGGCGATTGTGGTGGTCGCCAGTTTTGTGACCTTCTATCTGGCGGCCAGCCGGCCCGACCCGGTCATCAGCGACGACTATTATCAAAAGGGAATCGACATCAACAGGACACTGGACCATGCCGCCAGCCTGGCGCCCGCGGTGCAGGCGCGCAACCATGCGGCAACCGGTGTCATTCCCTCGCCCAAGGCGCCTGCCAAGCCCTGAACCCGGCGCGGGCCGGGCGGCTCAGATCGGGGCTTTGGGATTGATGATGTCGCGCAGCGCGCCCGGATTCAGAATGCGGACATGGCGCTGCTTGACCTCGACGATCCCGTCCTCGACAAAGCGCGAAAACGTCCGGCTGACGGTTTCGAGTTTCAAGCCCAGGAAACTGCCGATTTCTTCGCGCGTCATTCGCAGGATCAGTTCCGACTGCGAAAAGCCGCGGGTGTGCAAGCGCTGCACCAGATTGAGCAGGAAGGTCGCAAGCCGCTCCTCGGCGCGCATGCTTCCTAGCAGCAGCATGACGCCATGCTCGCGCACAATTTCGCGGCTCATAATCTTGTGGACATGGTGCTGCAGCGAGTGCACTTCGCGCGAAAATTCCTCAATCCGGTCGAACGGCATGACACAGACCTCGGCGTCCTCCAGTGCCACTGCATCGCAGGTATGATGGTCATTGACGATGCCGTCCAGGCCAACCACTTCGCCCGCCATCTGGAAGCCCGTGACCTGGTCCCGGCCATCCTCGGAGGCCACGCAGGTCTTAAAAAAACCAGTTCGTATGGCATACAAACTGGTGAATTTTTCGCCGTTGCGAAAGAGTGTCGTTCCGCGCTTGATCTTGCGCCTGGCGCCAACAAGATCGTCGATGCGATCGAGTTCCTCTTTGCTTAGGTCAATTGGCATGCACAGTTCCCGCAGATTGCAGGTGGAGCAGGCAACTTTGAGGGTTTGGGGATTCATGTCCCTCATTTTGGCACTAATTTGTGGGCTATCCTGATGTCGGTCAAATTTGAGGGAATTCAATCCCGGAGGCTTTTGACGGGTATCAAGATTATTTTCTGTTTTTGAGGCATATTCGAGAGTCTTGCCAAGGAGTATTCATGAATGCAGCAGTAGCTGAACCTATTTCCGAAGATCTGTTGCGTCGATTTGATGTCTCAGGGCCGCGCTATACCTCGTACCCGACGGCCGACCGCTTTGTCGAGAGTTTTAGCGCCGAAGATTACCGTCGGGCATTGACGCTGCGCGGGGGCGGCGCGTCCGCCAAGTCACTGCCGCTGTCGCTGTATGTCCATATTCCGTTTTGCGAGTCGCTTTGCTACTACTGCGCCTGCAACAAGATCATCACCAAGCACCATGACCGCGCCTTGCCCTACCTGGACTACCTGAGTCGCGAGGTCGACCTGCACATCGCGCAGATGGGCGCTGGACAGGCCGTCACGCAACTGCATCTGGGCGGTGGTTCGCCCACCTTCCTCTCGGATGATGAACTGCGCCAGCTGATGGCGATGTTGCGCCGCAATTTCAGCCTGGTTCCCGGTGGCGAATACTCGATCGAGGTCGATCCGCGCACGATCGATGCCTCGCGCCTGGATACGCTGGCTGAACTGGGCTTTAACCGCCTGAGTTTTGGCGTTCAGGATTTTGATCCGGCGGTGCAAAAATCGGTTAACCGCGTGCAGCCCGCCGAGAGCGTGTTTGCCTTGGTGGCGGCGGCACGTGAGCGCAATTTCGATTCCATCAATGTCGACCTGATCTATGGCTTGCCGCTGCAGAACCCCGAGTCGTTCGACCGCACGCTGGCGCAGGTGGTCGAGTTGCGGCCCGAGCGCATCGCGCTCTACGCCTACGCGCATCTGCCTGAGCGCTTCAAGCCGCAGCGCAGAATTGCCACCGCCGAGATTCCGAGCGGCGCGGCCAAGGTGGCCATGCTCGCGCGCTCGATGGCGGCCTTCATGGGCGCGGGCTATGTTTACGTTGGCATGGACCACTTTGCGCTGCCGAGCGACCCCTTGGCGATCGCCAAGCACCAGGGGCGGCTGCACCGCAATTTCCAGGGCTACAGCACGCAGCCCGATTGCGATCTGATTGGCCTGGGGGTGTCATCGATCGGGCGCATCGGCTCCACCTACAGCCAGAACGCCAAGACCATGGAAGCGTATTGCGACTTCATCGACCAGGGACACTTCCCGGTGGTGCGGGGCCTGAACCTGACGAGCGATGACCTGCTGCGCCGGGCCGTGATCATGGCCATCATGTGCCAGGGAAAAGTGGTCTTTGAGAGCGTCGAAAAGGCGCACGGCATCAAGTTTTCCGACTATTTCGAGGCTGAAATGCAGGCGCTGGAAAAACTCGCCGAGCAGGGCCTGGTTGCGCTGAGCGAGTCCGGCATCCAGGTCACTCCGATGGGCTGGTTTTTTGTCCGCGCCGTGGCCATGGCGTTCGATCGCTACCTGCAGACCGACCGCTCAAGCGCGCGCTTCTCCAAGATCATCTAGCGCCGCCCGATGCAGTCCTCTCTGGCCGCCACGGCGCTCCTGATGGGTCTGGCGGGCGGTCCGCACTGCATCGCCATGTGCGGCGCGGCCTGTGCCGGCATCGGCCACGCGGCCGGGCCGCGCAGGAACAGCGCAATGTGGATCTTTCAGGGCGGACGGGTGCTGGGCTACGCGGCGCTCGGTGCGCTGGCTGCGGCCTCGGTGCAGGGCCTGGGCTGGCTCACCGTCCAGTCGGCGGCGCTGCGTCCGCTGTGGACGCTTTTTCATGCTGCCATCTTTGTGCTGGGCCTGCTGTTGCTGTGGCGGGCGCAGCAGCCGGTCTGGCTCGAGCAGTTCGGAAAGAAAGTGTGGCAGCGCGTGCGCTCGCTGGTCTCCGGGCGGGGCAGGGCGGCGCCGCTGGTGCTGGGCATGGTCTGGACCTTCTTGCCCTGTGGCCTGCTCTATTCAGCCCTGCTGGTGGCG
This sequence comes from uncultured beta proteobacterium, assembly GCA_903839085.1. Taxonomy (GTDB): domain Bacteria; phylum Pseudomonadota; class Gammaproteobacteria; order Burkholderiales; family Burkholderiaceae_C; genus Rhodoferax. The sequence continues at coordinate 14,225 of CAIMBE010000181.1, forward strand.
GCATTGGCCGGCAGCGCGCTGCCGGGCGCGCTGGTGATGGCCCTGTTTGCGCTGGGCACCAGCGTCTCCCTGATGGCCGGACCCTGGCTCCTGCTGCGCCTGGGCAAGGGCGGCAACGGCGACTGGGGCGTGCGTCTGGCCGGCCTGGCACTGGCGCTTAGTTCGGCCTGGTCCCTTTGGATGGCCCTGGCCCATGGCGCCGCTCCCTGGTGCATGACGCCATGAGGCCTACCTGGCCCTGACCGCGTCACCGTCCTTGAGTTTGCTGTCGGGATAGACAATCACCTGCGTGCCGGGGCTCAGGCCGGTCCTGACCCAGGCCTGCGCGCCGTTGCGCGCCGCCACTTCAATCTCCCGCATGCGCGCACGGCCCTGTTCCAGCACAAAAAGGCCGGAGCGCGCGCCAAGCGGAAAGAGGGCGCTGACCGGCACCATGACGGCGTTCTCCACCACCTGGACCAGCACCCGGACGTCGACCTTGAAGCCGTCCCCGAGTGAGCGCCACAACGGCGCCGGCGAGCTCAGATCAACGATCGCGTTGACGCGCTGCTCTTCGACGCCGAGGGCGGAGACCTTGGTGAAGGCGCCGGGCTCGATCAGGCGCACCCGGCCCTCGAGCACGTCCGTCCCGCCCCAGTTGGACAGTCGCACCGGCGTGCCCGGAGTAATCTGGGCCGCATCCTCGGTCAGGATATCAACCACCACTTCGAGCTGCGAGGGATCGCCCAGTTCCATCAGCGCCGTCCCGCCCGCGACCATGCCCTCGCTCTGCAGCAGCAATTTGACAACCTTGCCGGCGACCGGCGCCTTGATCTCATAGGCGCGCTGCGGCGCGCCGGTCTTGCCGGAGAACTGTTGCAGCGCGATGCGCGACTGCTGCAGTTCGTGGCGCGCCGCATCCTCCTCCTGGCGCGCACTCTCGAGTTCCTTCTCGCGCAGGCGCACGTTGAGTTGCCCGGTCTCGTTCTGGTTGGACGAGACAAAACCCTGTCGCGTCAGCGCCTCGCTGCGCCGCAGTTCATTGCGGGACTGCTCAAGGGCGGCCTGCGCGCGCTCCATGTTGGCGCGGGCGCGCGCCACCGAGGCCTCGACTGCGCCGGTGCGCGCCCGCAGTTCGGCGCGCGTGCGCTCATCGAGCAGCGTCGGGTTCAGCGGCAGCAGCAGGGCCACGGTGTCGTTGAGCTGCACCGGATCCCCCTGTTTCAGTCGCAGGCGCGTGATGCGGCCGGTCAGGGGCGTCGATACCAGGTAGCGCTCGCGCAGCCGCGTTTTGCCGTCCTCCTGCACTGCGCGCTCGAAGCGGCCCTGGGTGACGGCGGCGAGCTCGACCTCGGTGGCAGCCGGCATGAAGGCCCAGGCCAGCAAGGCGATTGCGGGCACGGCCGCGACCGCCATCCATGCTTTTCGTTTCATCGTGTTCTCCTGTCTTTCCTATTCGCGCGTCTTGAGGACGCCCACCAGGTCGAGCGTGTCGATGCGCCGGCGGACAATCAGCGCGCTCACGCCGCCGGCCGCCAGCACCGATAGGGCGGCATAGGCATAGGTGGCGGGTTCGATCACAAAGGGAAAATAGAACTCGTCGGTCTTGATCAGCCCGATGATCCCCGATGCCAGCAGGTAGCCCAGCACCATGCCAAGCGGCAGAGCGAGCGCGATCTCGATCGCCAACTCGCCGAGCAGGAAGGCGCTGACCTCGACGCGGCTGAAACCCAGCACGCGCAGGCTCGCCAGTTCCCAGGCGCGCTCGGCCAGGGCGATGCGGGCGTTGTTGTAGACCACGCCGATCGCGATGACGGTGGCAAACGCCGTCAGGATGGCGCTGAAGACCAGCACGTTGCGCGCCGTCACGTCCTCGATATTCTTCATCATCACCGACTTGCTGAAAGCCACCGCGACCCTGGGCAGTTCCTTGAGCCGGTTCAACAGCTCGGGCTCATGTCCGCGCTGCGCGGCCAGCGTGATCTGGTTGACCAGATCGCCCTCGCGCAGCATGCGATTGAGCGACTGGCGCTCGATGTAGGCGTTCATCCCCATCATCTCGACCACCACGGCGCTGACCGCAATCTCCATCACCTCGCGGCGTCCTTCCAGAAATTCGACGCGCACGCGGTCGCCCGGTTTCACCTGGAGCCGATCGGCCAGCCGGTCTGTCAGCAGCAAGCCGTCGCGCGGTGGCGCGACCACGCGCTGTTGCAGATCGACAATCCGGTGCAGTTCGGGTCGCGCCGGCTTGCCCTGAATGCTGCCGCGCCACGAATGATTGGCGTGCACCAGCCGCACCGGCGCGCTGCGCGCCACCTCCACCGCGCTGACGTGCGGCAGCTTGAGCGCCTCGTGCCGGATGCGCGCGGGGCTGGCTTCGAGCAGCGCGATCGACACGTCGCCGCGCAGCACCCGGTTGAACTGGGTGTCCATCAGGACGGCGATGGCATCGCGCCAGAAGGCGCCGGTGATCACGATCGCCATCGCCACGGCAATGCCGAAGATGGTCAGGCCGGTGCGCAGTGCGCGGCGCTCCATGGTTCGCAGGATCATGCGCATCGCGGGCGAAAACCAGTGCCGCAAGCCCAGGCGTTCAACCAGCATCGGCTTGTAGACGCCGGGCGCCGGTGGCCTCATGGCCTCGGCCGGCGCCAGTCGCACCGTGGCGCGGATGGCATGCAGTGTGGCCAGCACGGCGGCCGCGAGGGCGACGCCGACGGCCGCCAGAATCAGCTCGGGCTTGACCCGGTAGCGCAGTTCAGGGAAGCGGAAGACGTCGGCGTAAATGCCGACGAACCAGTGACCGAGGAGGGTGCCCAGGATCAGCCCCAGCGTCACGCCCAGCAGCACGATGAGCAGCACCAGCTTGAGGTAGTGCAGGCCGATCGCGCGGTTGCCATAGCCAAGCGCCTTCAGGGCGGCGACCTGTTCGCGCTGGGTCGCGATCTGCCGGCTCAGCACCACATTGAGCAGAAAGCCGGCCACCGCCAGAAAGATGCTGGGCAACACGCTGCCCAGCACGCGCTGCTCCTTGATCTCGGAGCTCAGGATCATGTGCGACATCTGAAGGTCGCGGCCGTGCGCGCTGGCGCCGCCGTAGGGCGCCAGCAATCGATCGAGCTGGTCGATCACCGCGCCCTCGCTGGCGCCGGGGCCCAGCCGGACGGCGACCTGGTTGAAGGCGCCTTCCATGTTGTAGGCGGCTGCCAGCGCGTCGCGATCGAGCCAGAAGACGCCGAAGCCGCGCTGATCGGGGGAGCCCCCCATGCCGGCGAAGATGTACTCGGGCGAGAGCGCGATGCCGACAATCAGAAGTTGCTCGCGCTTGCCGTTGATCAGGGCGTTGATCCGGTCGCCGGGCTTGAGCCCGCGACCCAGCGCAAAGCCCTCGGAGACCAGTGTCTCGAGCGCGGCGCCGCGCTGCGCCCCGAGCATGCGCCCGCTGCGCAGATGGACCTTGTTCAGACGCTGGGGCGCGCGCAGATCGAGCCCGATCAAGCGGCCGATGATCGGATCGGCCACGTTGGGCACGGTGATCGGCACCACCTGCGCGAGCGAGGTCTGCACATGCGCTGCGCCCGCCATGCCCTCGAGCTGGCGCTCGAGCGCCAGCGGCGCGCGCTTGAGCGTGGCAAAGACGTCAGCAAAGCGCGCATCGGCGTAGTACAGGTCGCGCGACCACGACAGCGCGTCGTAGGCGCTGAAGCTCGTGATGAAGCCCGCCACGCCGCTGGCCACCACCAGCGCGATGGTCAGGGCCTGGCTCCACATCAGGCGCAGGTCGCGCAACAGTTTGCGGTCCAGCGCCTTCATCCGCCGGCTCCTACCATGAAAGCTCCGAGGGGCTCAGCTTGCGGGCATTTTGCTCAATGCGCTGGATGCGCCCGCCGCCCAGGAACAGCACGCGATCGGCCATGCCGGCAATCGCCGCGTTGTGCGTGATGACGATGGCGGTGGTCCCCAACTCGCGGTTGATGCGCTCGATCACCTCGAGCACCAGCTTGCCGGTCACGTAGTCGAGCGCGCCGGTCGGCTCATCGCACAGCAGGACTTCGGGCCGCTTCACGATCGCGCGCGCAATCGCCACGCGCTGCTGCTCGCCGCCCGAGAGCTGGGACGGGAAGTGATCGAGGCGATCGGCCAGGCCGACCAGCCCCAGCGCCTCGGTCGCCGGCATCGGTTGCTCTGAAATGTCGGTGACGAGCTCGACGTTTTCGCGCACCGTCAGGCTCGGGATCAGGTTGTAGAACTGAAACACGAAGCCGACGTGCTCGCGCCGGTACTGCGTCAGCTGCGCTTCGGTCGCCGCGGTGAGCTCATGCTCGGCAAAGCGCGCGCTGCCGCTGCTGGGCCGGTCAAGACCGCCCAGAATATTGAGCAGGGTCGACTTGCCGCTGCCCGAGGGGCCCAGCAGCACGATGAACTCACCCCGGTAGATGGTCAGGTTCACGTCGACCAGCGCGTGCACCTTGATCTCGCCCATCTGGTAGGTCTTGCTCAGACTCCTGGCGGAGAAAACAGCGGGGCGGCCCGCGGCATCAGCGGCCTGCGTGGCTGGGGAACTGTCACTGAGCGCTGCGGTGAGCAAAGCCGGAACCTTCGCAATGGGTGCTTTCGGCCGACACTATGTCACGCGCCAGAAACCTCGTGATTGACAGTCGTCAAGACTCGGCGACTTGTGCGCGCTGCGATGAAAAAAAAGACCCCGGCGCTGTGGCCGGGGTAGTAAGCCCATTTGCTGTCACACATCAAGGCACCGCTCAGGGAGGTAAAGCGGAGGACGCTGTCGCGCCCGTAGGCAGTGTAAGACCGCCGCGTCGGCGCGGCAAGCCTGGATCAGCGGTCTGTTAGGGCCTCAAATTGCCGGTTTGGCTGGATCAGGAGGGGGCACCGAGGCGCGCCCAGGCCCATCAGTGTGGCGGCCGTTTTGAATTGATTCTCGACTTGACCCAAAACGGGCATTCGTCCAGCGGAAGCTCGACAATTCTTTCGGCGCCTGGGCGCAGGCATCCGGCGAACGCGTTGTAGTCGATCTGGTCGTTGACCCGGACTGGAAACCAGTTGCCGAAGTGCCCGCAGCGCTGGCACTCGCGGCTGTCCGGGTAAAGAATGGTGGTGGTGGGCGGGCCGGGGTCGTGGTCCTCGACGTCGCGTGCGGCGCTCGATGCGCCTGCCCGGTTCAGGTTGATGCTCAGGAACGGCAGAGCCCTGATGCTCTTGAGAATGCGAAAAATCATGAGACGGTCCATTAGGTCATTTTGTGGCGTCGCAAACTCCCTGTTGAAAGCGGTTGCGCAAACGCTTTCACACATATTCCAACGCAACGATTGTCCGACAAGTTCACCGGTCTGGGTGAGAAAGTTGTAGTGGAGTCGATTTTTTGCAACAGGCAGCGCAAGGGCCGATGGTGCCGGTCTCACGCGGGTAGCTGCGAGAATAGGCAGATCGTTTGCACTTTCCTCCGCCCCGGCCCCGAACATGATCCACAGCGTGGAAAACAGTCAATTCAATCGAGCTCATGGCATGCACCGGCTGTCGGTTGCGCCGATGCTCGACTGGTCTGATCGCCATTGTCGCTATTTCCATCGTCTGCTGACAAAGCGCGCGCTGCTGTACACCGAAATGGTGAGCACCGGTGCCCTGATTCATGGCGACGTCGCGCGCCACCTGCGCTTCAACGTCGAAGAGCATCCGCTGGCGCTGCAGCTCGGCGGCAGTGATCCGGGGGAACTTGCGCAGTGCGCCCGGCTCGCTGCGCAGTGGGGCTATGACGAGGTCAATCTGAACTGCGGCTGCCCCAGCGAGCGCGTGCAGCGCGGCTCCTTTGGCGCCTGCCTGATGGCCGAACCGCAACTGGTGGCCGACTGTGTCAAGGCGATGCGGGACGCGGTGACGCTGCCGGTCAGCGTCAAACACCGCATTGGCATCGACAAGGTCGAAAGCTACGGCTTCGTGCGGGATTTTGTCGGCGCCGTGGCCGAGGCCGGGTGCTCGCTGTTCATCGTGCATGCCCGCAACGCCTGGCTGAAGGGCCTGTCACCCAGGGAGAACCGGGAGATCCCGCCCTTGCGCTACGACATCGTGCATCGCCTCAAGCGGGAATTCCCGGAATTGATGATTGCCATCAACGGCGGCATCACGACCAGCGCCCAGGTGCTCGAGCAGCTGCAGCAGGTCGACGGCGTCATGATTGGCCGCGAGGCCTACCACCAGCCCTGGTGGCTCAGCCAGTGGGACGACTCCTTTTTTGGTGCCACGCTTGAGGTACCCGACGGCGGGCCGACGCGCGAGGAGATCGAGGCGCGGATGGTGGCTTACATGGCGCGCGAGGCGGCTGCGCACGGCACGCCCTGGTTTGCCGTGGCGCGGCATATGCTGGGCCTGCGCCATGGCCTGCCCGGAGCGCGGCGCTGGCGCCAGGTCTGGAGCGACGCCAGACTCAAGGAATTGCCGGCGGCCGAGGTCATGGCGCTGGCGCATCGCAGCGGCGCCGGCACGGTATCATGACGGCCTGTCTGGCGGGCTCGGGCTGAGTGCCTGCTGCCGCAATTTCAACTGCTTACCATGTCAGCGATCCGTGCGTCTTAATTCAATCAAGTTATCGGGCTTCAAGTCCTTCGTCGATCCGACCAATTTCATGCTGCCGGGACAACTCGTCGGCGTCGTCGGACCCAACGGCTGCGGCAAGTCCAACATCATGGACGCCGTGCGCTGGGTGCTGGGCGAGTCCAAAGCCTCGGAGTTGCGCGGCGAGTCGATGCAGGATGTGATCTTCAATGGCACCACCAGCCGCAAGGCGGCCAGTCGCGCCAGCGTCGAACTGGTGTTCGACAACGCCGATCACCGGGCCGGCGGCCAGTGGGGCCAGTTCGCCGAGATCGCGGTCAAGCGCTTGCTCACGCGCGACGGCACCAGCAGCTATTACCTCAACAACCAGCCGGTGCGCCGGCGCGACGTGCAGGACGTCTTTCTGGGCACCGGCCTGGGGCCGCGCGCCTACGCCATCATCGGCCAGGGCACCATCAGCCGCATCATCGAAAGCAAGCCCGAGGAGTTGCGGCTGTTTCTGGAGGAAGCCGCCGGCGTCTCCAAGTACAAGGAGCGCCGGCGCGAGACCGAGAGCCGGCTGCAGGATACGCGCGTCAATCTGACCCGGGTCGAGGACATCCTGCGCGAGCTCGACGGCAATCTGGAGAGACTCCAGGGCCAGGCCGAGGTCGCAAAGAAATTCAATCTCCTGACGTCGGACGCGACGCTCAAGCAGCAGCAGCAGTGGTTTCTCAAGCGCGGCGATTCGGAACTTGAGCAGACCCGCGTCAAGACCGAGGCCCAGGCGGCCGTCAATGCGCTTGAGGGCCGCCTGGCCGATCTGCGCCGCATAGAGAGCGAGCTCGAGACGCTGCGCCAGGCCCATTACACGGCCGGTGATCTGGTCAACCAGGCGCAGGGCCGCCTGTACGAGGCCAGCACCGAGGTCGGCCGGCTCGAAGCCGAGATTCGCTTCGTGCTGGAGAGTCGCCAGCGCGTGCAGCAGCGCCTGCTCGCGCTCAGGCAGCAGGCCCTCGAGTGGGAACAGCGCAGGACCGAGGCGCTGGCGGAACTCGGCAAGCTGGCCGAAGAAGCTGTGGCGGCCGAGGAACAGGCTGCGTTGCTGGCAGCGCAGGTGCACGCGCATCTGCAGCACATGCCCGCGCTGCAAGACACGCTGCGGCTGGCACAGCAGGCCTCCAGCGAACAGCGCGGCAGCGTCAACCAGGTGCAGCAGAAGATCCAGGTGCTGGCAGCCGGGCAGCGCAGCGTTGAGGAGCAAATGCGCCAGCTCAGCCTGCGCCGCGAGCGCCTTTGCGTAGAGAGCAATGCGCTTGATCATCCCGACGAGGCAAAACTGCTGCTGGCCCACAGTCAGTTCGACGCGGCGCGCGATGCTTGCGCTGTGGCGGAAGCGCAGTTGCATGAGTTGCAACAGAGCGTGCCGCAGCTCGACGAGAGCCGGCGCCAGCAGCAGCAGGCGGCCAACGCCGAAGCGGGGCGGCTGGCCGACCTGTCGGCGCGGCTGGAGGCGCTCAAGGCCCTGCAGGCCAGGGTCAAGACCGACGGCAAATTGCAGCCCTGGCTGACGCGGCACGGGCTGGAATCGCTGGCGGGTCTGTGGAGCCGCATTCATGTGGAGCCGGGATGGGAGAACGCGCTCGAGGGCGCCCTGCGCGAACGCCTGGGTGCGCTCGAGGTATCGCGCCTGGACCTGCTGCGGGCTTTTGTCAATGACGCGCCACCCGCCAAGCTGGCCTTCTACAGCCCGCCGTCGATTCCTGCGCCGAGCCGGGACGCGAGCGCCTTGCCCTGCCTGTCGGATTTGCTGCGCGTCAACGATGTCGGCCAGAAGGCCGTGCTGACGGGTTGGCTGCACGGTTGTTTCACCGCTGCCAGTTTCGAGGAAGCGCTGGCCAGCCGCGAGCAGTTGCGCGCGGGCGAGTTGATCTTTGTGCGCAGCGGGCACGCGGTGGGCGCGCACAGCGTGAGTTTCTACGCGCCGGACTCCGAGCAGGCCGGTCTGCTGGCGCGCGCGCAGGAAATCGAGAATCTGGAGAAGCAGCTTCGGGCGCAGGTTTTGATCAGCGACGAGACCCGCTCGGCGCTGGTTCGCAGCGAGGCGGCCTATGCCGATGCGTCGCAGCGCCTGGTGACGAGCCGGCGTGAGGCCGCGGCCTGTCAAAATCGGGCCCATGAATTGCAGGTGGAGAGCCTGCGCCTGACCCAGGCTGCCGAGCAGACGCGCCTGCGCGGCGCCCAGATCGCGCTCGATATCGCCGAGGTCGATGCACAGACAGGCGATTTGCGCCAGCGCCATGCGCTGGCTGAAGAGCAGTTTGAAGCGCTTGACGCGCAGCTCGCCGAGAGCCAGGAACGCCACGCCGCGCTCGATGACGCCGTGCTCGCGGCCGAGCGCAAACTGAGCGAGGGCAGGGAGCAGCAGCGCCAGCTCGAGCGCCAGGCGCAGGAGGCCGCCTTTGCATTGCGCAGTCTGCAGGCGCGCCGCTCCGAGCTGTCGCGCGCGGTTGAAACGGCGAGCGGCCAGATCGACGGCGTGAGCGTCCAGACCCAGCGGGCCGAGGCGGAACTGGCGCAGCTCAACGACGCCGCAGCGCAGGGCGGGCTGCAGAGCGCCCTGGCCGTCAAGCTGGAGAGGGAACAGGCGCTGGCGGCAAAACGAAGCGAGTATGACGATCTGACCGCGCGCTTGCGCGCCAGCGACGAGCAGCGGCTTAAAACCGAGCGCGAACTGGATCCGATGCGACAGCGCATCACCGAGTTTCAGCTTCGCGAACAGGCTGCGCGCCTGGGTTTTGAGCAGTACAGCCAGTTGCTCGCCGACGCCCGGGCTGATCTGGACGCGCTGGCCCGCTCAGTGGCCGACGGTGCCGTGCGCCAGAATCGCCTGCAGGGCGAGATCGATGCCCTGCAGCGCGAGATCGAGGCGCTAGGCGCCGTCAATCTGGCGGCGCTCGACGAGCTTGGTGTGGCCAGTGAAAGAAAGCAGTTCCTGGACGCCCAGTCGGCCGACCTGAATGAAGCCATGAGCACGCTGGTGGAGGCGATCCGGCAGATCGACGGCGAGACGCGGGACCTGCTGGCCAGCACCTTCGAGGCCGTCAACCAGCACTTCGGCCGGATGTTCCCCGAACTGTTCGGCGGCGGCAACGCGCGCCTGGTCATGACCGGCGAGGAAATTCTCGACTCGGGCGTGCAGGTGATCGCGCAACCGCCGGGCAAGAAGAATCAGACCATTCATCTGCTGTCCGGTGGAGAAAAGGCGCTGACCGCGATCGCGCTGGTGTTTGCCATCTTTCAGCTCAACCCGGCGCCATTCTGTCTGCTCGACGAGGTCGATGCGCCGCTGGACGACGCCAACACCGAGCGCTATTGCCGGCTGGTCTCGAGCATGAGCCGCGAAACGCAGTTCCTGTTCATCAGCCACAACAAGATCGCCATGGAAATGGCCGAGCAGTTGATTGGCGTGACAATGCAGGAGCAGGGCGTCTCGCGCATCGTTGCGGTCGATATGGATGCGGCGCTGTCGATGACGGAGAGCAACTGAGTCCGATGAGAAATCGCCATGAGTAATTTTCAGGTGGGTCTGGCTGTGGTGGGCGGTCTGGTGCTGGCCGTGATGGTCGCTCACAGTGCCTGGTCGGCGCGCCGCAACCGTCCGCGACAGGCGGTTGCAGTCGAGCCGGGTGATCCGGGTTTTTCGGACACGCAGCCAATGGCGGGCATTGAGCCCGAGCTTGACGCGGCCGCCTTCGAACTCGCGCACTTTCCCCTGGTGGCGACTGAAAACAAGCCGGCGCTCGATGCCCTGATCGATGTGATAGCGCCGATTGCGCTCGACGATTCGGTGTCGGGCGACGCCGCCCTGGCGGCGATGCCGACGACGCGGCGCGCCGGCGGCAAACCGTTCTTCATCGAGGGTTTCAATGAACTCGCGCAGCGCTGGGAGACGCCGCTGGCGGGTCAGCGTTACGGGGCATTTCAGGCCGGCGTGCAACTGGCCAACCGGTCGGGCGCACTCAACGACATCGAGTACTCCGAGTTTGTCATGAAGACCCAGGATTTTTGCGATGCCGTCAATGGCACGGCGGATTTTCCGGAGATGCGCGAAGAGGTGGCCCGGGCCCGCGAACTCGATCAGTTTGCCAGCGAGCACGATGCACAGCTCGGCTTTGTCCTGCGCGCCCGCAACGCCGCCTGGAGCCCCGGCTATATTCAGCAGAGCGCCTCGCGCCTGGGCTTTGTCGCGGGCGTGGTGCCCGGGCGCATGGTGCTGGCGGCTGCTTCGCCGGGCCTGCCCCCTGTCCTCGGACTGAGCTTTGACACCCAGGCGGCGCTGGCCGATGACCCGGCGCAGTCGGCGATCCGGGAGCTTGTCATCAGCCTGGATGTGGCGCAGGTCGATCGCCATGAGCAGGCCTTCGAGCGCATGCGCGAGGCGGCGCGCCTGCTGGCCCAGAACATGGACGGCGTCGTCACCGACGACCGCGGCGTCGCGCTGCCGGCGGACGCGATGGGGCAGATCGGCAGCGAACTCGAGCTGCTTTATGACCGGCTCGACGAGCGCGACCTGTCGGCCGGATCGGCCGCGGCGCGGCGCCTGTTTTCCTGAGGCCGGCTGCTACATCTGCTGCATGATCTCGCGCCCGATCGAGTTCAGGGGCACCGTTTTTTCAACGCCGCCGCGCTTGATCGCTTCCTTGGGCATGCCGAAGACGACACAGCTGTCCTCATCCTGGGCCACCGTATGGGCGCCGGCTTTTCGCATTTCCAGCAGGCCGGCGGCGCCGTCATCGCCCATGCCGGTCATGATGACGCCGAGCGCGTTGGCGCCGGCGGACTTTGCCACCGAGCGAAACAGCACGTCGACCGAGGGGCGATGGCGATTGACCAGGGGGCCGTCGATCACGTCGACAAAATACTGCGCGCCGGCGCGTCGCATCACCATGTGCTTGCCACCGGGCGCGATCAGCGCCTGGCCCTGAACCACGCGGTCGTTGTGCTGCGCCTCCTTCACGCTGATCTGGCACAGACTGTCGAGCCGTTTGGCAAATTCGGCGGTGAATTTTTCGGGCATGTGCTGCACGATCACGATGCCGGGGCAGACTCGCGGCAGGACCCTGAGCACCACCTCGAGCGCCTGGGTGCCGCCGGTCGACGTTCCCAGCGCCACCACGTGTTCGGTGGTCAGGGTCATGGCGCCATGACTGCTGGCGGCCGACAGAATCACATCGGCATTTTGCTTCTCCACCACCATGAGCTTCTTGACGTTGGCCGCGGCCGCCGACTTGACGGCCAGGATCAGGTCATTGGAGCTGTCGTTCAAGAACTGCTTGAGTCCGAGCTTGGGCTTGGTGATGATGGCGACGGCGCCGGCGGCGAGCGCCTCGATCGAGGTCTTGGTGCCGGACTCGGCCAGCGTCGAGCAGATCACCACCGGTGTCGGGCGCTCGTGCATGATCTTTTTCAGGAAGGTGATGCCATCCATGCGCGGCATTTCAATGTCCAGAACGATCACGTCGGGCCACTGGGTTTTCATGCGCGCCATCGCCAGCAGGGGGTCGGCCGCGGCGGCGATGACCTGGATGCCGGGATCGGCGCTCAGGACGCCGCTGACGACTTCGCGAACGACGGCCGAGTCGTCGACCACCAGAACTTTGATACGGCTCATGGAATTTGCTCCAGTTGTTTCAGCATGGGGTTTGAAGGTCGGATCTGCCGCGCCCAGACGTCGCCGCTTCGAATGTCGAAAATGATCTGCCGATGCCCGACGCCGAACAGGCTTTCGGAAACCACCGGTATGCGGTGCGCCACCAGAAGAGCGCGCGCCGCCTCGCCGTTCTTGAGGCCGACGTTGCGCGCGTCGGTGCGCGTCTGTCCCGGAAACATGTTGCCGCCTCCGAAGATCTTGGCCACGCAATGGCTCGGGTTGACTTTGATGCGCTCGAGCTCCCGCGACATGATGAGAATGACTTCCTCGCCGTATCGACCGTCGAGCGTCGCGCCGCCGCTGGCGACCCGACTGGGCAGCAGGAAATGACACATGGCGCCGACCCGCTGCGCCGAATGCCAGAGCGCGATCGAGACGCAGGAGCCGAGCAGGGTCCGTATCCTGAAATTGGCATCGCCTACGAAGTGCTCGCCGGGTTGCAGAAAAATATCGATGACCTCATTTGCGCGGGCTTTGTGCATGACTCTGTGGCTTGCGATAAATCGATGGGGACAAGGGCTCCACCGTGCTGTTGATGCCGTTCAGGCTTTCTGAATGGCCAATGAAAAAATGTCCACCCGGCTTGATGCCCGAGATCACGCGCGACACCACCTGTCGCTTGGTGTCGTCATTGAAGTAGATCAGAACATTGCGCAGAAAAACGATGTCGAACTGTCCGAGTTCGGGCAGGGCGGTGTTCAGGTTGACCTGCTGAAAACGCACCCGTGCGCGCAGGCTGCGATCGATCAGCAGTTTGTCGGCATACTCGCCGGAACCCCTGAGGCAAAAGCGGCGCAGGTAGGCCGGCGGCACGTGGCGCGCCCGTTCGGTTGAATACATGGCGCGCGCGGCACCCTCGAGCACCTTGGTGCTGATGTCGCTGCCCAGCACCTCCCAGGACGTTGTTTCCATGCAGTCGGCCAACACCATGGCGATGCTGTAGGCCTCCTCGCCGCTCGAACTGGCGGCGCTCCAGACCCGAAACGGCTGCGCGCGCGCACGCGCCGCCAGGGCCTGCTCGCGCAGAAAGTCAAAGTGCTTCATCTCGCGAAAGAAATAGGTCTCGTTGGTGGTCAGCTGGTCCACCGCAATCTGAACCTCGTCGGGCACGGTGCCGCTCACCAGCAAGCGCAGATAGGCGCCGTAGCTGTCGACCTTGCAGTGCTCCAGGCGCTTGGCAAGACGGCCTGTCACCAGGGCTTTCTTGGCCGATGAAAGTGTGATGCCGGCGGCGTCAAAGATGAAGCGCTGAAACTGTGCGAATTCCTGGTCGGTGATGGAACGAGGGTTCATGGGTGTGGATTAGAGTTTGAAGAATGCCATGGTCTGCAACAACTGCTCGGCCTGGCTGCTCATGTCTTCAGCCGTGGCCGCCAGTTCTTCGGAGCTCGAGGCGTTTTGCTGCGTGGTCTGGCTCAGCTGGCTGATCGCAGAGTTGATCTGGCCCGCGCCGCTGGACTGCTCGCTCGAGGCGGCCGAGATCTCCTGCACCAGATCCGAGGTCTTGCGGATGCTCGGCACGATGGAGTCGAGCAGCTTGCCCGCTTTCTCGGCCAGTTCGACGCTGGAGCTGGCGACTTCGCCGATCTCCTGGGCTGCGACCTGGCTGCGCTCGGCGAGTTTCCTCACTTCGGCGGCCACCACGGCAAAGCCCTTGCCGTGCTCGCCGGC
>CAIMBE010000182.1 GCA_903839085.1 uncultured beta proteobacterium
ATCGGCCCACACTCGCATGGATCGCCACGGCCTTCGGCCTCGCGATGACGAGGCTGGTTCGGGGGCCTCGCGATGACGAGGCTGGTTCGGGGGCCTCGCGATGACGAAGCGGGGGGGGACGACCTCGCGATGACGAAGCGGAGGGGGACCGAGCGCCGTCTGGCGCGAGAGGTCGGCTGGCAGCGGCGCGGCGCGCCCCGTCAGGGCGCGCCGTGCGCGCGCTGGCGCGCCGCCCACCCGCTCATCGCCATCGCCGCCAGCAGGCCGGCCAGGCCGAACCAGTGCAGCGAACTCATCGCGCCGTGGGCAATCAACCAGCCGCCGCTGCCCGCGCCCAGCGCCTGCCCCGCGTACATGGCCGAGGTGTTGAGCGCAATCGAGCCCGAGGCCAGCGCCGGCGCAATACCGACCAGCCGCGCCTGCTGCGCCGAGTTCGAGGAAAAGCATCCCAGCGCCCAGGGCACGCTGATCAGCGCCGCCAGCAGCAGGCTGCTGCCCAGCGGCCACAGCAGCAGGCTCAGGGCCATGCTGCCGACGCCCAGGAGCACGGCGCGCGGCGCACCGATGCGCTCGATCCGGCGCGACATCGCGATATTGCCGATCAGGCCGAAGGCGCCGAACCACGCAAACAGCAGGCTCAACTGCGCCGGCGTGGCCTGCAGTTGCGCCTTGAAGTAGGGCGCAAAGTATGAAAACAGCACAAACTGGCCGGCCGAAAACAGCAGCGTCACCGCCACGCACAGCATCAGCGCGCGCGATCCAAGCGTCTCGCGCCACGCCGCGCGCGACAGCGCGGGCGGTCGGATGCCATCGGGCAAGGCGCGCCACAGCCACAGCGCGCTGCCCAGGCCCAGCAGCGCCACCACAGCGAACGCGCTGCGCCAGCCCAGCGTGCCGCCAATCCAGGCGCCCAGCGGCATGCCCAGCACCGAGGCCAGGGACCAGCCCAGAAAGACAAAGGTGATGGCGCGCCCGCGCTGATGCGGCGCCACCAGCAGACCGACGCAGGCCGCCGCCTGCGGCGTGAAGATGGCCGGCGACACCACCGTCAGCACGCGCACCAGCAGCAGCGAGCCAAAGCCCGGCATCAGCGCGCTCAGCCCCAGAAACAGCGCATACCAGAGCATCGACAGCGCGAGCAGCCGGCGCCGGTCCCAGCCCGCCACCACGCTGGCAAACAGCGGCGCGCCAAGGCACATCACCAGCCCCCCGGCCGTGATCAGCTGCCCGGCCACCGCCACCGGGATCGCCAGCGAACTGCCGATGTCATTGAGCGTGCCGGGCACCACCATCACGCCGGTGCCGATGACAAAGTTGCCGCAAAGCAAGGGCCAGAGCACTCTGGGCAGCGAATCGGTTGCCGGAGGTGTTGGCATGCAGGGTGTAGCGGGAGAGCGCACGGTCGCGCTCAGGCCGGATCGCTCAGTTGCTCCTGGATCGCCTGAAAGGCTTCGCCCTGGCTTTGAAACGCATCGACGATCGCCGGCTCGAACTTGACGCCCTTGAGCTTGAGGATCTCGGCGCTGGCAATCTCGTGCGCCCAGGCCGGCTTGTAGACGCGCGGCGTGGTCAGGGCGTCGTAGACGTCGACCAGCGCCATCAGGCGCGCCTCGAGCGGAATGTCCAGTCCTTTGAGACCGCGCGGATAGCCGCTGCCGTCCCAGTTTTCGTGATGACTGCCGGCAATGCGCGATGCCACCAGCAGCAGGGTGTCGCTGTCGTCGCCGCCGCCGGCCGCCACCACCAGGATCGATTCGCCAATGGCAGCATGGGTCTGCATGACGGTCGTCTCCTCGGGCGTGTGGCGCCCGGGCTTGAGCAGGATCTGGTCGGGAATGCCGACCTTGCCCAGATCGTGCATCGGCGCGGCCTTGACGATCTGCTCGATGTGCGCCTCGTCGAGCAGATCGGGGTAGCGCCCGCTGCGCGCCAGCGCCTGCGCCAGCGCCTTGACGTAGAGCTGGGTGCGCGTCAGATGCTGACCGGTCTCGTTGTCGCGGTACATCGACAGCATGGTCAGCGCGCTGACCATCTTTTCGCGCTTCTGCGCCATCTGGCCCAGGCTCAGCTCGTGGTAATCATTGAGCACCATCTGAAGCTGCTCGGTCTCCTTGCGCGCGCTGATGTCCTCGACCACGCACCAGATGTACTCGCGGCCGTCGTCGCCGATGATCAGCACGCCGCTCAGCAGCACCGGCACCTCGCAGCCGTCCTTGCGCAGGTAGCGCTTTTCGTAGGGACCGAAGTGCCCGCTGCGCCGGATGAGCTCGAGCTGCGCGGTCTCCTGCACCGCGTACCTTTCGGGCGTCAGCGCCCAGTAGCCAAGCACCTGCAGCTCTTCGCCCGAGTAGCCGCAGAGCCGGCAGAAGGCGTCGTTGAAGTCGACGAAGCGGCCCTCGATGTCGGCCATCGCGATGCCCAGCGGCGACAGATCGAACAGGCCGCGCAGCTTTTCCTCGCTCGCCCGCAGCTTCAAATCGGCACTTTTTCGCACGCTGATGTCGCTCAGCACCATGCGCCAGGCCGGCTTGCCATCGACATTTTCGGTTGTGCCGAACGCCAGCTCCAGCCACAGCACGGAGCCGCTCGCGCCTGAGAGCACGCGCAGTTCGCAGCTCCGCGCCGCGGCGCCGGCCGCGAGCTGCTGGCGCAGGCGGAAGAAAATGTCCTGATCGTCCTTCAAGATGAAACTGGACATCTGCTTGCCGATGAGCGCGCTGCGCGGCACGCCAAGCAGCCGGGTGCTGGTCAGGTTGGCCTGCGCGATGCGCCCGCCCTCGTCGATGATGCAATAGCCCACCGGCGCCATTTCATAGAGGTCGAAGTAGCGCGTGCGCTCCTCCTGCAGCTCGAGCTCCTTGCGCCGCAGTTCCTCGTTTTGCATCTCCAGTTCGATCTGGTGCACGTGCAGCTCATAGACCGCGGCCCGCGCCTGCTGCGCCGACAGCGGGCTCTCGTCGCGCGCCTCCTTGAGCAGCCGGCTCTGCGCCAGCGCTTCGGCACGGCGTCTTATCACCGACAGCCGGGCGTCGTCGCTCACGCCAGCGTCTCCGGGCTGGCGCGCTCGGTGGTCGCGATCGCGTAGAGCTCGCCAGCCGCGTTGCGCAAGGCGGTGGAGGTGATCGACACCTCCAGCAGCTCGCCCGCCTTGTTCAGGCGCTGCGTGTGGTAGGGCTGCAGCACCTTGGCCTCGCTGAGTTCGCGCAGCCGCGCCAGGGCCGTGGCGCGCTGCTCGGGCGGAATGCGCTCGCGCACATTGAGCAGCAGCGCCTGTGCCTCGCTCCAGCCGTAGAGGCGCTCGGCGCCCGGGTTCCAGGCGATGGTGCGGCCCTCCAGGTCCTGCACCGTGATCGCGTCCGACGCATCGCGCAGCACCACCGCCATGCGCGCCTGCTCATTGGCCATGCGCAGCGCCTGGCGCGTGCGCACCACCTCGTCGACATCGATGAACGAGATCACCGCGCCCTCGATCACATTGTCCAGCGTGCGGTAGGGCTGGATGCGCAGGGTGAACCACTTGCCATCGACGGTCTGCACCTCCGCCTCCTTGGGCACCAGGTTGGACAGCACAGCGCGCACATCGGCCAGCAGCGTGTCGTAGCCAACCAGGTTGGAGACGAGGTGCGACACCGGTCGGCCAACGTCGCTCGAAATCAGGTTGATCATGGCGCTGGCGGCCGGCGTGAAGCGCAGGATGCGCAGCTGGTGATCGACAAACACCGTGCCGATGCCGGTGCCGGCCAGCAGGTTGTTCATGTCGTCGTTGGCGCGCGAGAGATCGGTCACCTTGGTCTGCAGCTCGGTGTTGACCGTGGCCAGCTCCTCGTTGACCGATTGCAGCTCTTCCTTGGAGGTCTCCAGTTCCTCGTTGGTGGACTGCAGCTCCTCGTTGACCGACTGCATCTCCTCGTTGCTTGACTTGAGCTCTTCGGTCGAGCTCTCGAGCTCCTCGCGCGTGCTCTGCAGGTACTCGTCCTTGGCGCGCAGCTCCTGGTGCAGCAGCGCGATGCGCGCCTCGCAGTCGCTTGCATCCGCGCCGGCGCCCGGCAGCGCCTGCGGCGCGGTCGGCGCCAGCGCCGACTCCTCGAGCACCACCAGAAACAGCGGCGTCTCCAGGCTGGCTCCGGGGATTCCCGTCACCGGGCTGACCGACAGGTCGACCTGGCTGTGGTGGCCATTGGTCTTGACGCTCAGGTTCTGCGCGCGCACCGTCTGGCCTCCGGTGCGGGCCTGGTGCAGCGCCGTGCTCAAGGCCGGGCGCAGGCCCTCGCGCGCCATTTTCAGTATGTTGGCGACGCCGGCCTCGCCCTGCGAGAGTTCCAGGTACAGGCCGCTGCGGCCATGCAGGTACAGGATGTCGCCGTGCCCGTCCACCAGCACGCCGGCCGACACCACCTGCGCCAGCAGCGCGCGCTCGGTCAGCTCGCGCAGCGGCAGCTTGACCGGAAACGCCGCCTTGTCGGCCTCCCGCCCCGCCCCCACGCTGAGCGCCGTCACATTGGGCAGAAAGCGTCCGGTCATCGCGCGCTGCAGCCCCAGCAGGCTGTCCTTGCGCTGGTAGATCTTGGCCTTGCGATCAAACGCGCTGAACAACTCGTCAAAAGCGCCGACGCCTTCGGACGTGCCAAGGAACAGCAGCCCGCCCGGGTTGAGCGCGTAATGAAACAGGGGCATGAGCTTCTTCTGCAAATCCGCGCCCAGGTAGATCAGCAGGTTGCGGCAGCTGATCAGGTCGAGCTTGGAGAAGGGCGGATCCTTGATCAGGTCCTGCTCCGAGAACACCAGCATGTCGCGGATGCCCTTGTGAATGCGGTAGGCGCTGCCGTCGGCCTCGGCGACGAAAAAGCGCGCCAGCCGCTCGGGCGCAATGTCGGCGGCGACACTGGCCGGATAGATGCCGGCGCGCGCCAGCGCGATCGCATGGTTGTCGATGTCGGTGGCAAAGACCTGGATGGCGTAGCTCTGCCTGAGAACTTCCATGCGCTCCTGCAGCAGGATGGCGATCGAATAGGCCTCCTCGCCGGTGGAGCAGCCCGCCACCCAGACCCGGATCACGGCGTCGCTGCGCTTGCCGTCGAACAGTTTGGGAATGACCTCTCTCTCCAGCAGCTGGAAGGCGTCGGCGTCGCGGAAGAAACTGGTGACGCCGATCAGCAGGTCGCGAAACAGCGCCTCGACCTCGGACGGCGCCTCCTGCAGGTACTTGACGTAGCCTTCGATGGGGCCGATCTGGTGCACCGCCATGCGCCGCTCGATGCGGCGATGAATCGTGCTGGGCTTGTAGCCGGAAAAATCATGGCCGGTACGGGCCCGCAGCAGAACGAAAATCTTCTTGATCGCGCTCTCCGCCTTGGGCGCGGCCAGGATGCTGCTCGGACTCGGGCGGGCATAGGCGTGAGCCGAATAGGTGATCAGCTGGGCCGCCATCTTGGCGGCCGGCAGTTCGTAGTCCACCAGACCGGTGGCGATGGCGCTGCGCGGCATGCCGTCAAACTCGGTCGACAGCGGGTCCTGCACCATCACCATGCCGCCCTCGCCCTTGATGGCGCGCACGCCCAGGGTGCCGTCGCTGCCGGTGCCCGAGAGCACGATGCCGATGGCGCGATCATGCTGGTCCTGCGCCAGCGAGCGAAAGAAGAAATCGATCGGCAGGCGCTGCCCGCGCGGCGCCACCGGCTCGAGCAGTTGCAACGTGCCGCCCAGAAAAGCCATGTCGCGATTGGGCGGGATGATGTAGGCGCAATTGACTTGCACCGGCATGCCGTCCTCGACCTCGAACACCTGCATGCGGGTGTAGCGCCGGATCAGCTCGACCAGAATGCTCTTGTGGTCGGGCGCCAGGTGCTGCACCAGCACAAAAGCCATGCCCGGCTCGACGTCGGCCGGCATGCCCGCAAAGAAGGCCTCGAACGCCGCCAGCCCGCCGGCCGAAGCGCCCAGCCCCACCACCGGGAAACCGGGCGCAGCGACCTCGCCCGCAAGCAGCGGGCCGGCCGCCGGCTCGACGCCCGCGCCGACCTGTTCCTTGCGCTTTTTCATCGCGCCCCCCGTCTGCGGTCCGGTGTCTGGCGCGAACGATCGTGAAGAGGGATAGTCATGGACAACACTATATCCCTTTCAATATCCCACCCCGTCATCGCCTGGCCCCACCCCCACCTCGTCATCGCGAGGCCGCATCTTCTCTCGTCATCGCCTGGCCGCATCTTCTCTCGTCATCGCGAGGCCCCACCCCCACCACGTCAACGCGAGGCCGCAGGCCGTGGCGATCCATCCGGGAGTGCCAGCGCCGTTCCCGTGGATTGCCGCGTCGCTGCGCTCCTCGCAATGACCAAAGACCCCTCGTCACTGCGAGCGAAGCGCGGCAGTCGCAATGACGGACCTGTCATCGCGAGGCCGCACCACTACACCGTCATCGCGAGGCCACACCACTACTTCGTCATCGCGAGGCCGCAGGCCGTGGCGATCCATGCGGGAGGTGCCGGCGAGCGCGGCGATCAGGGATGCCCTGTCTGCGGCCGTATCATGCAAGTTCATGCAACCCGCGGTCTATATCCTGGCCAGCCAACCCCGAGGCACCCTCTATGTCGGCGTCACCTCCGACCTGGTCGCGCGCGTGTGGCAACACAAGGGCAATCTGGTGCCGGGTTTCACACAGAAGTACGACGTTCACACGCTGGTCTATTTTGAATTGCATTCGACGATGTACGACGCCATCAGCCGTGAAAAGCAGCTCAAGGCCGGCTCGCGAGCGAAGAAGGTGCGCCTGATCGAGGCGGCAAACCCGGATTGGCAGGACCTGTACGCCGGCTTGCTGTAGCGCGAAATGGATTGCCGCGTCGCTGCGCTCCTCGCAATGACGGCCAGCGCGGCAGTCGCGATGGCGGCTCTGTCATCGCGAGGC
>CAIMBE010000183.1 GCA_903839085.1 uncultured beta proteobacterium
CACCACGCGCGCCAGCCGCCTGGTCCACGACGAGCGCTTTGCGCCTGGCGACTGGCTGGTCTTCGGCGCCGAGACGCGCGGCCTGGGTGAATCCGTGCGCCAATCCTTCGATCCCGCACGTTGCCTGCGGCTGCCGATGCGATCCGGTCAGCGCAGCCTTAATCTGTCGAACGCAGTCGCCGTCACGGTGTTCGAGGCGTGGCGGCAAAATGGGTTCAAGTCAGACTAAAGGGATTTCATGCCTCAAGCAACCCTCCACGCCAACGACGCGACCCCCGGTTCACCGGCAAGGTCGCAGATTGCCCGGATCAGGTTGGGAATCGGCCTGCTGCAAGGCTGCGCGCTGTATTTCCTGTACCACGCGGCAAAAGACCTGAGCTGGCCGGCAAGCGACGCGCTGCTGTTTGCACCCCTGCTGCTGGTGTGTTTTTTCATCCCGGTGCTGCTGATGTCGGCGCTGGGCCATTTGTCTGGCGGGCGTCTGTGGCGATGGATGCTTGTGGCCACTGTGATCGCAGCGGGTCTGGGTTTCCATGATGTTTGGCGCAACATCGGCGCACCGCCAAGCTGGGACTATGGCGACGCACTTCCCAAGGCACCGTACCCGTCGCCCTTGCTATGGCTGTTTGGCGCGGGCGGGTTTTACATCGCGCACAGTCTGGCACTGGCATCGGCCGCCGAGCAGCGAACGATCGCCAGCTATGCCAGCTACTTCGACTGTGCCTGGAAACTGCTCATTCAGATCCAGTTTTCTGCCTTGTTTGTCTTGGCCTTCTGGGCGGTTTTGAGGCTGGGCGGCGCCATGTTCAAGCTCATTGAATTGAGTTTTTTCATCGACTTGCTGAAAGAGGCCTGGTTTGCCATTCCAGTCACGGTTCTTGCGTTTGCCTGCGCGCTGCATCTGACCGATGTGCGTCCTGCCATCGTGCACGGAATTCGCAACCTGCTGCTGGTTTTGTTGTCATGGATCTTGCCGGTCACGGTGATCATCATCGGAGGCTTCCTGGCCAGCTTGCCCGTCACCGGAATGGAGCACCTGTGGGCGACCCGACACGCAACCGCCCTGCTGCTGGCGGCGGCGGCGGTTTTGGTCATCCTGATCAACACCGCGTTTCAGAACGGCGCGATCGCAGACCAGGTGCCCGGCGTCCTGCGCTTTGGCGCCAGGCTGGCCTGTGGCTTGCTGCTGCCGCTGGTTGCCATCGCCATTTACGCGCTCGCCTTGCGTGTGATCGAATACGGCTGGACCACCGACCGCGTCATCGCCGCCTGCTGCCTCGCCGTGGCAAGCTGCTATGCACTCGGTTACGCCTGGGCCGCCAGTCGCAGGTCAGTCTGGCTGGCGCCGATCGCAAGCGTCAACATCATGACGGCCTTCATCATCCTGGCTGTTCTACTGACCCTGTTCTCTCCCGTGCTCGACCCGGCCCGGCTATCCGTCGCCAATCAGATGAAACGGCTGGAAAGCGGTCTGCAAAAGGCTGACAACTTTGACTTTGACTATCTGAGATTCGAAGGCAAGCGCTACGGCACCGCGGCGCTCGATCAACTAAGGAACAACACGCAGGGCCGCGACGCTGGGTTGCTGCAGACCCGAGCCGCCCGGTCGCTCGAGAAAACGACCCCGCGCGAGAGATCCGGGGTGCGTCCGACATTGGCAGACCTGCGCGTCAATCTGAAATTCTGGCCCAGGGACAAGCAGCTA
This sequence comes from uncultured beta proteobacterium, assembly GCA_903839085.1. GTDB lineage: Bacteria > Pseudomonadota > Gammaproteobacteria > Burkholderiales > Burkholderiaceae_C > Rhodoferax. The sequence goes on from CAIMBE010000183.1 coordinate 1,706, forward strand.
CCGGATTCCTTTCTGGCACAGGACTGGCAAATGGAGGCCAACGCGTGGCGCCTTCCGACCTGCTTCAGGAACCGATCAACGGTTTGTGATGTCTACGCCATCGGGCCTGATGGCGAGCCAGGAGCCTCCTTGCTGGTCGTTGGGCAAGACAGCGACGCTGGACAGGCCGCCCTGTTTGCGCAGGGCCCGGACAAGCGCTGGCATCTGACTGCCATGCTGCCCCGCGATTTTTCCAGATGCGCGCTGTTTCGCGACAAGCTCAGGGCGGGTGAGTTCGGTCTTGTGCAACCCACCCTGAAAGACCTCGAAATAGCGGGCCGGCGTCTGCGGTTTGCGCCGGTCGACAACCAGGACGCGTATTGCCCCCTCGCAAAAAACCAGACTCGGTAAGGACTTCCCATGATCACGCTCTACGGCATCCCCAACTGCGACACCGTCAAGAAGGCCCGCGCCTGGCTCACCGGGCATGCTGCTGCCTACCAGTTTCACGACTTCAAAAAAGAGGGTGTGCCGCCGGCGCAACTCGACGCCTGGATGCAAGCGGTGGGCTGGGAAACGCTGCTCAATCGCAAGGGCACGGCGTGGCGCAAGCTTGACGCCGCCGCGCAAGCTGCGGTGGTGGACGCAGCCAGCGCGCGTGCCCTGGTGCTGACGCAAGCCAGCATCATCAAGCGACCGGTGGTGGTGTGGGCCGATGGCGCGGTGAGCGTCGGTTTCAAGCCCGAGGACTTCGCACGGCGCTGCGGCTAAGGGTAGTAGCGCGCCATCGATTCGGCGACGCAGACCGGCTTGGCGCCATCCTCGCGCTCGACCGTCACTTCCCAGGTCACTTGAACGCCGTTCTGGTCGATCGGCTCGCATTTGATCAGTTTCATGTGGGCGCGCAGACGGCTTCCGACCGGCACCGGCGCCGGAAAACGAACCTTGTTCAGCCCGTAATTGACGCCCATGCGGGTCTCGACGACCTTGATCGACGACAGAAAGAACTGCGGCAACAGCGACAGGGTCAGGTAGCCATGCGCAATCGGAGCGCCGAACGGTCCGCCCTTGGCCCGCTCGACGTCGACGTGAATCCACTGGTGGTCGCCGGTGGCCTGGGCAAACTGGTTGAC
>CAIMBE010000184.1 GCA_903839085.1 uncultured beta proteobacterium
AGACCGTCTCGCCGTCCTCGTTGAGCGTGTAGATCGCCACGCCGATGGTTCGCGTGGTCGGTCCGTAGAGCAGCACCGACACCGTCAGCTCGCGCAGCGCCGGCAGAAAGATCAGGAAGAAGGCCGCCACCATGCCCGGGCGCACCAGCGGGATCACGATGTCCCTGAGCGCCTGCGCCATGGTCGCGCCCGAGGCGCGCGCCGCCTCGACCAGCGAATCATGCACCTGCTCGAGCGCCGCCGAATTGGCCTTCAGCGAAAACGCCATGTAGCGCGCGATGTAGGCCAGCAGGATGATCCAGACCGTGTTGTAGAGATTGATGCCGAACTTGCCGCTCCAGGCCAGGATCACGCCCAGCGCGATGACCGAGCCCGGCACCGAGAACGGCAACATGCCGAGAAACTCAAGCAGCCCGCGACCGCGCACCTTCATCTTGACGATGACATAGGAAATGATGACGCCGGCAAACATCGTGATCAGCGCCGCCGACAAACCCAGCGACACGCTGTTCCAGATCGCGTCGCGTGTCAGGTCCCATTCGAACAGGATGTGATGGTAGTTGGCCAAGGTCAGGTTCGCGAGGGTGATCGGCAGGCCATAGGTCTTGAGTCCGCCGACCAGGAAGATGGTCGCCGTCGGCAGCACGATGGTGAAGGCAATGTAGGCCAGGCACAGGACAAAGAGCGGCAGGCGCAGGCCGCGCAATTTGAGCTCGGTCGGGCGAAAACTCTTGCCCGCGATGATCTGGTAGCGTCCCTTGCGCAGCACCCGGTTCTGCAGCCAGAGGATCAGCGCGGCGGCAATCACCAGCACCGTGGCCAGCACGGTCGCGCTGCGGATCGATGCGAAACTGCCCGCGCTCTGGTGAATCTTCTCGTAGATCAGCGTCGGAATGTTGTAGATCCCGGTTTCGATGCCGAGCACCGCCACCGTGCCGAAGTGCGCCATCGAGTAGAGCATGATCAGCAGCGCGCCCGACACGATCGAGGGCAGCACCAGCGGGATGGTGATCTTGCGCGTGATCGTGAACAGGTCGGCGCCGGAGATGCGCGCCGATTCCTCCAGCGTCGGGTCCATGCGCTCGAGGGCCCCGCTGACCTGGATGAAGACGAAGGGGAACAGATACATGGTCTCGACCAGGATGATGCCGCCATAGGTGTAGATGTCGAAGACCGGGCCATCGAAGCCGAGCGTGTCCATGAAAAAGCGGTTGATGTAGCCGGCGCGGGGCGACAGCAGCATCTTCCAGGCCAGCGCGCCGATGAACGCCGGCAGCATGAAGGGCACCAGAAACAGCAGCTTCATGGTCCGCTTGAAGGGCAGATCGGTGCGCGTCACGAGCCAGGCAAAGAAGGTTCCGACGATGGTTCCGGTCACCGTGACACCGGCCGACAGGATCAGGGAATTGAGCAGCGCCTTGTAGGTCTCGGGTTGCTGCAGCACCTTCACCACATCGGCCAGATTGAAGTGGCCGTCGAACCAGAAGGCGTTGAAGAAGATCAGCAGCATCGGCACCGCGACCACGATCACCAGGACGCCGACCGACAGTCCAAACAGGATCTGCGGCGTACCGATGCTGGGCAAGGAAGCGGCGCGCATTGATTGGAACGTTCTTGCCGACGCAGTCTCTTGCCCGGTCAGACCCGGGCCCGACCCGCCACTTCGGCGTCGAACCATTGCACCGTTGTCAGGCTGACGCGGCAGGCGTCGCCCTCGGCAAACATCAGATCGCGCGCCAGGCACTCATGGCTGGGCAGCGCGGCCCGAACCGTCGTGCCAGCGATGTCGATCAGATAGTCCACCTGCGCGCCCAGAAAGCTGACCCGGCGCATGGTGCCGGCCAGCCCGTCGCCGGCGCGCGAAAGCAGCACGTCGCTCGGGCGAAAGCCGGCTGTCAGCAAGGCGCCGTGCCTGTCCGGCGCGGGACCGACCCATGGCGTCGACGCGCCGCCGACATACAGCGCGGCCGCGTCGCGCCGGACCGGCAGGAAATTGGCGATGCCCAGAAAGCGGAACACGAACTCGTCGGCCGGATGCTCATAGACCTCCTGCGGCGCGCCAACCTGGCGCAGCGCCCCGCGCTCGTCCATGACCGCCAGGCGATCCGAGATCGCCAGCGCGATTTCTTGGTCGTGCGTCACATAGAGGATCGTGATGCCGAGCTTGCGCTGCAGCGCCTTGATCTCGAAGCGCATCTCCTCGCGCAAGTTGGCGTCCAGATTGTTCAGCGGCTCGTCCAGCAGCAGCAGACGCGGCTCGGGGACCAGCGCGCGGGCCAGCGCCACCCGCTGCTGCTGTCCGCCGGAAAGCTGCGAGGGCAGGCGCGCCTCCAGTCCTTCGAGTCCCACCAGGGCGATCGCGCGCTCGCAGCGCTCGTTCAGCGCGGCGGCCCCGGTTCGGGCCAGCCTGAGCGGATAGGCCACGTTGTCGAACACGCTCATGTGCGGCCAGACCGCGTAATCCTGAAACACCATGCCAAGGCCGCGCTGATCGGGCGGCACCGAGCGGCCGCCGTCGGCGCTGGCGACGCACTCGGAGCCAATCGAAATGCTTCCGCTGTCGGGCGTCTCGAAGCCCGCGATCAGGCGCATCAGGACGGTCTTGCCGCAACCCGATGGACCGAGCAGCGTGAAGCATTCGCCGTCCTCGATGTCAAGCGACAGCGACGACAGGATGCTGCGACCCGCGTAGTCTTTGCCGACCCCCTCGATCCGCACGCTGGCCACTGCTCAGTTCACTTTTGCATGATGTCGGTGAACTTCCTGATGGTGGCTTCCTTCTCGGACATGATCTGCTGGTAGTCGATCTTCATGGCGCGCTTCATGGCCTCTTCAACCGGCGGCAACTTGAAGCGCTCGGGCACCTTGACGTCAGCGCGCACCGGCAGCGTCCCCTCGTTGGCGATGATGGTCTGTCCCTCTTTGGAGAGCACGAAGTCGACAAACTTCTTCGCCGCGTCGACATTCGGGCTGTTGCGAAAGATCGCGATCGGGCTCGGTATCACCAGCATTTCGGGCGGATAGACCAGCGCCAGGGTGGCGCCCTTGTCGACTTTGTCCAGCGTGATGTAGTCGACCGCCAGGCTCGCCAGCAGATCGCCGGAGGCGGTGTCGTCGACCACCTGTCCCGAGCCCTTGCCCATCTTCGCGCCATTGGCGCGAAGGGCTTCAAAATAGCCCCAGCCGAACGCCTTGGAAAGCACCGCGACGCTCATGTAGGCGGTGCCCGAGAGCGCCGGGTTGGCGATGCCATAGGCGCCCTTGAAGGCCGGTTTCTGCACATCGGCCCAGGTCCTGGGCGCTTCCTTGATCAGGCGCGTGTTGTAGGCAATGCCCAGCGTGCCCAGGCGCACCGCGGTGAACGAGCCGTCGTAATCAGGCAGCGGGTTGAGGATCTGCTTGAGATCGGTCGGCAGGTAGGGCAGCAGCAGGCCCTGCGCCTTCATCTGGTAGAAATCGGGCACCTCGCTGGTCCACAGCACATCGGCCATGATCTTGCCGGACTCGCGCTCGGCGGCGATCTTGGCCATCAACTTGCCGGCGCCGGCGGACTGGAAATCCACCTTGATGTCGGGATGCTTCCTGCCCAGCGCGGTCTTCAGGTCGCCGAGCATCGACTCCTTCATGGAGGTGTAGACAAACAGCTTTTGCTGGGCGCCGGCAGCCAGCGAGAGCAAGCCCAGGACGGCACCGACAAGCGACACAGATACAAGCTTCTTGAATTGCACGTTGGTTCTCCAGAGTGATCAAAATGACGGCTCGTCAGCCGCAACGGGAAACAAAAACATCAAAGTACCATGTTGCGTCATCGCGGGGCCCCGATCCAATCGTCACTGCGGGGCCCTGATTCAATCGTCACTGCGGGGCC
>CAIMBE010000185.1 GCA_903839085.1 uncultured beta proteobacterium
CACGCCAAGCAGCAGGCTGCCCTGGAGGTCGGCCGAAAAACGCTCCAGCGCAGCGCCGAGTTCGTCCGCGATCCTGACGACCGTCTGGCGGGCTGTGTCGAGATCACCAGGTTCGCGCACAAAGTCCTCCAGGCGGATCAGGGCAACGCTGATGCCGCTGCGGTTGCGATCCAGTTCGCTGCCTGGCGTCAACAACTGCTGGAACACCTGGTGGTAGGGCGCAAACTGCAATTCTGATTCCAGCGCCAGTTCCGCCAGCATGTAGACGAGCGGGTTTGCCAGGGGCTCAGCAACAAACGTCGAGCTGATAACGATCACTGTCTTGCCCTCATCGGTGTCGGTTCGTACAAATTCATGGATAGCGATGCTATGAGTTCCACAGAAGAAAACATCACAGGAATGTGAACTTTCTGCCACTGCCTGTAACGACGTTTTTCTTCCGGATTGCTACGTAGAATCAGCGCTCACCGCTCTGCCAACAGACGGCGACGCCGCAAACACCACGCCACCACAAAAGAATAAACAGACCTCCCATGCCAGCCTTCAACATGACATCACCACCCGCCAACCCGACCTCTTCAGGTCGAAGACTTGACGTCCAGGGCCTGCGCGCGCTGGCAGTGCTCTTGGTGGTCATTTTCCATGCCGGCTTGCCGCTGCCCGGCGGCTTTGCCGGTGTTGATGTCTTCTTTGTCATCTCCGGCTTCGTCATTACCGGCATGCTGTTGGCCGAGTTGGAATTCGGACACGGCTTGAGCCTGCAAAAATTCTACTTCCGCCGCGTTCGCCGCTTGCTGCCAGCCCTGGCGACGACATCGATCAGCACAGCGGCTATCGCGATTCTGGCCAACCCGATCGGCACGCAAATCACGGCAGCCTTCACCGGCATGGCCACTTCACTTTTTGTGGCAAACGGCTATCTGTACCGCTCGGCGCCGGGGTACTTCAGTCCGGGTGCCGAGTTCAACCCGATGCTCCACACCTGGTCACTGTCGGTTGAAGAGCAGTTCTATTTTGTGTTTCCGCTGGTGTTGCTGATTGGCTGGCATGCTGCGGGGCGGTCGGCGCGACCGCAGGCGCGGCGCTGGAGCGCGGCCGCGCTGATCTTTGCCATGCTGTGCGCTTCGTGGTGGATTTCCTGCGCCATGTCCTATGGGCAACCCCTGCTGCCCGGCATCAGCGCGCCCACGCAGTTCGCGTTTTACTCATCGCCGACGCGCGCCTGGGAATTCGCTGCCGGCGCCCTGTTGGCCTTCTCAACCGGCTGGCTGAGGCGCTTGCCCGCCGCCCTTGCGCTGGCAATCGGTGCCGCAGGTCTGGTGCTGATGGCTTGGTCCGCCCTGGCTATTGACGGCAGCATGCGCTTTCCGGGTTGGGTCGCACTGGCGCCAGTCGCAGGCACCCTGCTCCTCATCATCGGCGGCAGCGCAGGGCCGAATCTGATCACGCGGCTGTTTTCAGCCCGCGCGGCGGTGTGGATTGGCGACCGCTCCTACGGCTGGTACCTTTGGCACTGGCCATTTGTGGTCTTCGCGCGAGCCTTGCTGCCTGACTCGGCGCCAGCGATTGTGCTCGCCTCGGCCTTGTCGCTCATTCCGGCCTGGGCTTCCTACCGCTTCATCGAGACACCGATACGCTCGGCCAGGCAAGCGTCCCGACGAGCCACCTTCAGATTGGCGGCGATCTGCATCATCGGTCCCATTCTCGCGTTCGGGGGTCTGGCTCTTGCCAACCGTGCCATCGTGAGCACCCCCGGAGCGTTGCAGATTGGCGCGGCACTGGAACTCCACGTCGATGAAGTGCGGCACTGCGAAGGCACCAAAGCCCTGACCGGTCTGCAAGAAGGCTGCACCTGGCGCGCGCCACAAGCGCGTGGTACTGTGCTGCTGCTGGGCGACTCGAATGCCGGCCACTTTAGCGAGCCTGTGATCGCGGCAGCCAACGCCGCAGGCTATAACGTCACCATCGCCACACTGGCAGCCTGCCCCTTTGTCGATCTGCAGATTTTCAGCAACGGTGTGCCCAACGAACGCTGCCAGGCTTTTGTTGCCACTGCCTTGGCCGAAATCGAGAAGTTCCGTCCCAATCTGATCATTCTGGCCACCGCCACTGACGGCTATATCGAAGAGCCGTCCACCACGCTTCGGGTCAATCATGAGTCTGCGCTGGCTCAGAACCCGACCGACAAGGCCAGACTCTGGAGCGCTGGCTTGTCGTCGGTACTCGCGCGCATGACACATAGCGCGCCGGTGCTGCTGGTGCATCCGATACCGCGTTTTCGCACCTGGACACTGGCCAGTTGCGCGGCCTACAAGGTCTGGCTTGACCCGATGTCCTGTGCTGGAACAACGCCACGCAGCGAGGTTGACGCCTGGCGGCAGCGCTCGGTCCAGAGCGAACTCGCCGCCATCTCCAGCAATCCCGGAGCGCGTGCGCTGGAACTGGCTGACACGCTGTGCCCCTTGCCAACCTGCGCAGTGGCCAAGGGTGAGATGTGGACTTTCCGCGACGGCGCGCACCTCAGCGTACCGGGCGCCCTGACCTTGGCGGGTGAATTTGAAACCGCGATCCGGAGACAGGCCCGGCCCGACTGAATCAGCGCAGGCGCAGGCAGCGCGATGCGCCGTGCAGCACCAGACCGATACCGGCAAACTCCAGCAAGCGGCCAAAGGACACGCCGACCAGGCGCAGATTGAGAATGGCATCCGTGCCGTGCGCTGATACGGTACGCACGGCCAGCAGAATCAGCAAAGCGATCAGGCCCCAGGCGACCGGCTCGGATGGAACGTCGCTGGCGGTGAAAGCGAAACGAAGCCAGCCAACTGCCCACAAAGCCAACAGCGCGAACACCACGACCAAGGCATACTGTACAAGGCGGCGCTCACCGTACCAGCCTTCCAGTTTGGACAGCGAGCGACCCAGATGGGTCAGAAAAACATCGGCGTGCAGCACGGTGTTTGCGGCCATGACGCCCAGCAGGATGGCGGCAACGTACCAGATGGCGTCTGCCTCCCTGCTGCTTTTCGCAATGTAGCCATTCAATACGCAAAGCCAGGCGGCGCCAAGATAGGCCGCCGCAATCAGAACGTGGTACCAGGTCAATTGCCGCAGGGCGTGCTCCCACACCGGTTCAGCGTCAAGAAAGGCTTGCAGGAAGATGTCCATGCTGTGTCAAGCGCCCTGGCGCGCCGATTGTTGAACTCCCTTGACCGATTTGCCGAGCAGCAAGAGCGCTGGCCACTTGGAACGGGAGGCGATGCGGCCAAGCGCGATGGGGCCCGCCACACCGAGCAGCAGCCCCAGCAGGATATCAAGCGGCATGAAATCGACCTGCACGAGATCAAGCCCGATTCTGGCCGCGGCCGTGAAGAAGACATGAAACAGGTAGATCGCGTAGGAGTGGCGCCCTACGCCGGCGAGCCCGGGAACCACCAGCCCAAAGCTCAGGCTCAGGGCGCACAGTGACATACCAGCCAACAACATGGCGACGGTGCGGCGATCTGGATTGGGAACCGGCATACCCATCGAAACCACAGCGGCTGTGGCCAGCGCCAGCAGACTCAGGCGGATCCAGGGACTGGCCAACGATGCCTTGAGAGGGAAACGCGAAAATGCCAAGCCAGACAGGAAGTAGGGCAAGAGGTAAATGGCGCCAGCGATGCTGAACCAGCGCCATCCGTTCACCGTGAGATAGAGGGCGCAAGCCAGCGCCCACACCACCAGATACCGCTTGGGCTCGCCAATCAGGTTCCAGCGCTCCAGAGCCCAGATGAGCAGAAAGACCCAGAACAAGGACTCCACAAACCAGAAATGCGCCACCGGCTGCACATGCAGCAGATACCAGGGCCCGACCGCTGAATTGGTGCCAGGGGTCCAAGCCTGCAAAAGGGCAAAAAGAGTGCCCACAACCAGCATCGGAATGAGCAAGCGCCGCACCTTGCCTTCCAGGAATGCGCTGCTGTTGCCGGCAAAGGGACGCAGCCCATACACCAGCCCCGACAAGAAAGTGAACAAGGGCATGCGCAAATAGGCCAGACCATCATTGAGCCAGCGAACCGCGCCTTCTTCCACTCTCAGACCGGTGCTGGAGTCAAGGCCAATGACGTGGTAAAGCACCAGCAGCAGGCAGGCCAGCCCGCGCAAGGTTTCGATCTGCAGGTTCATTCTCAGGCCTCGACGTAGCGGCCCATCCGCACCGTGTTCACGCCCTGGTTTTGCAGATATTCAATTCGGTCGCAGGCGTTGCGAATGATGGTCAAGCCAAAGCCGCCTTCGGGAAACACGTCGAAGTTCGTTTCCGGGATCTCGTCGGGTGGCGTGAAAGCGTCGCCCAGATAGATCACCTCCAGCACAAACTCCTGCCGCACGCAATAGGCCACCAGTTCGAGCGGCGCGCTTGCCAGCAAACCCTGCCCGTGGCGGACGATATTGGTGAACACCTCGACGCTGGCAACCTCGAAGATGGCCACATCGGCCTCTGACATGCCAGATCGCGAGGCCTGCGTCGTGACAAAGTCGCGCAGCGCGCGCAAGGATGTCATATCGATGGCCAGTTCGCAGCGCGCCTTATCCTGGGCGTCCGAGGGCAGCGTGACCATAACCAGGGTCACGTCGTCATTGACCGCCACCTGATCATGCAGCAACTCGGCACGCAGCGAATGCAGGATGGCGGCCGGCGTCCCATGGGTGTGCGCAAGCCTCTGTATCGTCTGGTTGATCAGACCGCGGCCGACACGTTCCTGGTTTGGCAACACGGCGTCCGCCAGCCCGTCCGAGCACAGGAACAGGGCGTCGCCCGCAAGCAGCGGCGTCACGTCCTGCGTGTATTCAACGCTTTGCAGCACGCCCAGCGGCGGATGCTGGTTGGGCAGCAGCAGGGTCCTGCCATCGGCATGAATCAGCAGCGCCTCCTCATGCCCGCAACCCACCCAGGTGATCGACTTGTTCTGCCGGTCGACCCGGATATAGCACAGCGTCACAAAGGCCTCCAGACCAAGCAAATGGGGGGTCATGGCCTGGTGCACGGAGCTCATGATCGCTATCGGCTCGGGCGCCTCCTGCCCGGTGTGGCGCTGCGCCAGCAGTTCCGCCATCGAGCGGCTGAACTGCAGTTTGGTGGCCGCCCCCATCAGGGCCGCGGGCACGCCCTTGCCCATGACGTCGCCGGCAATGATGTCAATGCAATGCTCACCGATTTGTATCACCTCAATAAAGTCGCCATCGATTCCCTTTGAAGCCTGATTGAAGCTGCTCAGCCAGATGGCGCCAGTGGCATGCTGCGGGCCGGCCGCCAGCAGCGACTGCTGAATGCGCGAGCCGATCTCCAGTTCTCGCTGGCTCGCCTGTGCCAGCGCAATCTCAGCCTTGCGAAGCTGCGTGATGTCGGTCTGAATTGTGATGAGGTTGCGGATGGTGCCGTCATGATTGGCAACCGGAACCGTCGTGTTGGCAACCCAGTAATTGCCGCCGTCCTTGCGGCGCAGCGACAACTCGCCATGCCAGACCCATCCAACCGACAGGGCCGAACGCATTTCGGCGTAGGCAACCGGGTTCAGGCGTTCGCGAAACTGGTAGTACTTCTTGCCAAGCAACTCGTCTTTCGAGAAGCCGGAGATCTGAACCAGTTTGTCATTGGCGTAGGTAATGGTGCCATCGACCTCCTCGATGCTGACGATCGCATGCTGGTCGAGTGCCATCTTCTGACTCGCCAGGTCGCTCATCAATTCACGGTATTTGAGCAGCAGGTCAGCCCTTTCAGCCTCGATCCGCACGCGCTCGCTGATCTCGCGTGCGATGGCCGTAAAGAAGACCCGGCCATTGACCACCGATGAAACGATCGTCAATTCAATCGGAAAAGTGTTCCCATCGCTGCGCATCGCGGTGGTCTCGATGCGCCTGCTCAATCGCTCCGACACCGGACCATCGCCTGTCGCCAGATAGCGCTGCATGCCGGCCTGATGATCCTGGCGCAGATGAAGCGGCACCAGCAGTTCGTGAATTGGCTTGCCGACCACATTGGCACTGGAGCGCACGAACATGGTCTCGGCGGCCTTGTTGAAGCTCAGGATGCGGCCCTGTGCATCGGCCGTCAGAATGCCGTCAATGGACGAGTCGAACATCGCCCGTTGCCGCGCTTCGCTATGACGAACCGCCTGGTACAGGCGCTCGTTGTTGGAGACATGGCGCGACAGACTGCGGGTGGTCACCATCGTCAGCGCCAGAATGACCAGCAGGACAGCCAGCGTCAACACCAGGGTCCACCTCTCAACACGCGTTACATCGCTCATGACGTCGGGCATCGACGATTCCACCACCACGGCCATCGGCCACTTCGGCAGAACGGAGAATGCGGTGCTGACGTTTTCATGGTCCAGGCCGACGCCAACATAGCTGCCCCATTCCCTGGCCGGAAGATACTGCTCAAAGAGCTGCAGCTGGCTCAGGGAACTGCCAAGAGGTCGCGTCACCTGGCTGGTCGCAATCAGAAGCTCCCCCTCGTAGCCAACCAGTGCAACGCGCACCTTGGGGTCATTGATCGAGGCCTCGTAGACGGAGCTGAAATAGTCGGCGTTGACCAGTGCCAGCAAGATCAATTGCTGGCTGCCTATGCCGCTCTGGCGCACCAGCATCGGCAGCACATTGAACTTCGGCGTCATCGGCGCCCTGCGCTCGATATCAGCCAGATCCCGGCCGGCCAGCACCCGTCCGGTCGCGACCTTCGAGGCGCTCAGCGGCAAGACGCCAAAAATACCCATGTCAACCTGAAGCCCCAGATTCCCCAGAGAGGTGCTTGCCAGCACCTGCCCTTCCTCATTGAGCACCGACAGGCTGCGCAGTTGCGGATAACCGCGCACCATGCTGCCCACCAGGGGCTCGATCCTGCTTTCCTGCTGCGGGTCGCGCAAGTCGCGCTCCGCGTTGGCCAGCACCAGCAGCATCGACTCGACCGCGCCGAGGTCGGTCGCGGTCTGGCGCGCCAGCACCTTGGCCAGTTGCTGAAACTGCTGCAGACTTTCGAGCTCCCGGTCGCCTCGCTCCATCCTGATGAAGGACAGGCTCAGCACCAGTACGATGGCCGTCAACAAGCCGGCGATGCCCAGCAAGTGAGAACTGTTGAGCCAGACCTTGAGGCCGTCCGCAGGCGGCATCTCGGTGTGTGGCGCGCCGGGCCTATTTCTTGACAGCAATTTCGCTCAACCCGTGTTCTTTTGCAACTTTTTCAAGACGGCCGTCAGCCTTGATGCGAGCCACGAATTGATCGACCTGGGCCAGCCAGTCGGGGTCTCCCGGCTTGACGGCATAGGCGTACGGCATCAAGCTGAATGGCACCGCAGGCGATACCAGGCGAACACTGTCGTAGCGGTCCAGCAGGCGCCGACTGTAGGGATAATCGGTCATAAAGACATCGACCCGGCCTGATTCAAGCTCCTGCTCGCGGGTCAAAGGCGGACGGATGACCACCATTTTGGCCTGCTTGAGGGCACCCGCCATGACCGGCTCCATGAAAGTGCCGGCCTGCACAGCCACCCGGACCCCCGGTTTGTCAATATCATCCCAGGTCCCTATGAGACGGTTGCCTCGGGTCGTTATGCCGTAGATGTCGCTTTGAAGATAGGGCTGCGAAAACCGCACTGACTGCTGGCGCTGCGCCGTCATGCCGATGGCAAACATGGCGACGTCGCATCGATCACCCGTCAGATCAGCGATGAGTTGGGTGAAGGATGACTCGACATACTCCAGCCGCAGCGCCAGGTCTTTGGCAAACTCAGCGGACAAATCGATGTCGATGCCCTCTAGCCGCTGATTGCGGGGGTTTCTGAATGAGATGCCGTAATAGTCAGGCCAGATGCAAACCCGCACCACGGCGGCGGCCTTGACCCGATCCAGCACCGTGCCCGCGCGCGCCGGCTGCATGCCCAGCAAGACCAGGCCGGTGACAAAGGCTGGCAAAGCCAGGCGTGCCAGAGAAATTATCGGAATTCGAATCATGTTCTGCGCATTCACAGCCGTCCATCGATGCCGGACGCGTCAAGCAAACGACCTGACCGCCTCCTCGCGCGCATCATGAATATTGAAAACCCGGTGCATGCGCATCAGTTCGAACAGTGCCCGCACCGTCTTGGACATGGCGCAGAGCTTGAAATCCCCGCGCCGGCCGTTAAGCAGGCGCAGGCATGAAATCAGCGCGCCAAGGCCGGAGCTGTCAACAAACTTGACGCCGGACATGTCCAGCACGACCTGCGTGCGCTCATGCATCATGGCCTGCACCGCGTCCCGGAATTCACGCGCGTTGCCAGCGTCGAGGTTCTCTTCGTTCAGTTCAATCACCAGCACATCGTTGCCTTCAACTTTGCCCTTGAGTTCCATAGCAAGCTCCTTGTTTGTTTGCGTTCAGTTTGGGTGACGGGATTAGAGCGCAAGGCGGCATGAAAAGTGTCACCAGAGTGTGTCCAGACGGCGCAGCCCGTCAGGACGCCCGATCTCAGGGCTGCTGGAGCAGTCCGATCTCGGTCTCAAGCACCCGCAGCGCCTGCGCCAGAGCCGCGGCGCTCTCACCGGATGCCAGCGCCTCGGCAGCGCGCGCGCACTGGCCGATGCGCTCGAAACCGTAGCTTCCCGCGCTCCCGCAAAGGCGGTGCAGCGCCGAACGCATGGAAAGACTGTCGGGCGCGTCCCGGATCTCCAGCCAGCGAAGCGGCAGGCCCGCCACAAAGCGACGCTGCAGAACCATGAACTGCGCCCTGGTCTCGCTCGGCAGGTCGTCAGTCGGTGCGGCGCCCACCACGGTGCTCCCAATAGATCCGGATGTCCTGCGGCAAGCTGACAGGATCGAACGGCTTGACAATCACGCCGCTGGCGCCGTATTGCAGCAATTCCTCGACCTCATCGGGCATGGCCTTGGCGGTCAGGAACACCACTGGCACGCCGCTCATGCCAGGTTGTGCGCGCAAGGCCTCGAGCGTCTGCGGGCCTGACAGCCCCGGCATCATCACGTCAAGGAGCACGATGTCAGGCGCGAACGCAGGCGCTTGCGACAGGGCCGCCTGGCCGCTTTCGCACAGGCAAACTTGGTAGGCGCCCAAGGTGCCCAGGCTGAACTCCAGAATCATCCGGATGTCCGGATCATCCTCGACACACATCACCCTGCGCAATTCGTTCATTTCATCTTTTCCCTGGCAACCTTGGCGAGCGCAGAGCGAACCGCCGAGACCACGTCCTGGCTGCCAGCCATTGATTTTGGCAGCCAGCTCAGCCCCATGCGGACGGCAAAGACATCGTCCACGCTGTCGCTGTAAAGAATGACCGGGTGCGCACCCGCCAGTCGCTTGAGCGCGGCGCAAAACTCCTCTGCCGCGCCCTGCGTCTGGGGGTCGGCGATGATGATGGGCGCCACGGCGCGAACAGGCAGGGCCAGCGCCTGCTGAAGATCGGCCGCGCCCTCGACCGGACACAGGGACGACAACCAGTCAGCAAGTCGACGCCTGGCGTCGACGTCACTGTCAATGTGCAGGAGCCAGGCTGTCGGCACCGTCGCAGCGACGTCGGCACGCGGCAGGTCGACGCTGAACCTCGCCCCTTCTCCTGGCGCCGAATGAACGGCAATCGATCCGCCCATGCGCTCGACCAGCATGCGGCTGATGTACAGGCCCAGACCGGTACCGCCCTTGGCGCGACGGTCTGAGCCGTCGGCCTGCGAAAACTTCTCGAACATGCGAGCCCGGAACTGCGGATCGATGCCCGGTCCGCGGTCGCGCACGCTGACCCTGACGTGCGAAGCAGTCCAGTCCAGGCTGACCGTCACGCTGTCACCGCTTGCCGAATGCTTGACCGCGTTGGAGAGCAGATTGGCCATAACCTGCAAGAAGCGTTCGCCGTCCACGCGCACCATCGGACAGCCCTCGGCGATATCGGCGTTCAGGGTGATGCCGGCCCGCTGGGCGTAGCCCTGATTGGCTGTCATGGCCTCGCGCATCAGATCGTCAAGGCGCGCCGCCCTGAGCTGCAACACCATCTGGTTGCCTTCAAGCTTGGTCAGGTCGAGGATGTCGTCGATCAGGCGGCTAAGGCGCTCGCCATTGCGCTTTGCCACCTCGGCCAGGGGCATGGCCGCCTTTGGCAAGGCGCCGGCGGCCCCGCTCGCCAGCAGTCCCAGCGCGCCCAGGACCGAGGTCAGCGGGGTGCGCAGTTCGTGGCTGACGGTGGCCAGAAATTCATCCTTCATGCGATCGATGCGACGTCGCTCGGTCAGGTCCCTGATCACCAGGGTGTACTGGGTGCGCCCCTGCTCCACCCACTCGCTGAGTGCCAGTTCGGCCGGGAAGAGCGTGCCGTCGGAGCGCCGCAGCGACAACTCGGGCTGCGCCAGCAGGGCCGGCAATGACGCCCCCAGCGCGACCGCCGCCTGCTGCCCGGTCAGCCGGTCCTGGCCGGGCGCAAACATCCGCGCCGCTGCGAGATTGCTCTCCTCGATCATCCCGTCGCCATCGAGCGTGATCACGGCATCGAGAATATTGTCATGAATGGCATGCTGGCGCCACACCAGTTCCGCCAGGCGCGCCTGCAGCCCCAGCACCCTGGCATAGTGGCGCAGCTTGGCCTGCAGCAATGCGGGGCTGATCGGCCGCACCAGGTAGTCGTCGGCGCCGCGCGACAGGGCATGGATGAAGTGCTCCTCGCCCTCCAGCGACGAGGTCACGATCACCGGCAGCCAGCGGTCAGTGACCAATGCGCGTATCTGGCGCGTCACCTCGAAGCCGTCCATGCCGGGCATCAGAAGGTCGAGCAGTACCACGTCCGGCGCCTGCTCGATGACCTGCGCCAGGGCCGCCTCGCCGCTCGCCACCCCCTGTGCCTGATGGCCCAGTTCCTGAACCAGTGCGCACAAGAGCAGACGCGAGGCCGGTATGTCGTCGGCCACCAGAATTCTCAGCGCAGGCGTGGCGGTCAGGGGGCTGGACATGGATGGCGTGTCATGGAAGGGCTGCAGGGCAGTGGCCGGCATCAGTTTAACAAGTCGTTCACATTCCTGTCACAACTGCATGCCGGCAAGGCACTGTAATAGAGCCATCGAAAATTCTTGCGAGTGCACCATGACCCAGTCTCCCCAGCCCCAACTCAGCGCCCCCCTTTCCAATCGGCTGCGGGCCCGACGCGCCCGCCTCGTCTGGTGGTGGACAACCCGCAAGCTGCCGTTTCTCAAGCGGGCGATCGACATCACCCTGGTGCTTGCGGCCCTGCTGCTGCTGGCGCCCCTGTTCGCGCTGGTAGCCCTGGCGATCAAGCTTCATGACCGCGGTCCTGTTCTTTTCTGGCAGCAACGGGTCGGCCTGCATGGAAAAACCTTCAAGTTTCCGAAATTTCGCTCCATGTGCGTCAATGCCGAGGCTGTGCGCCAAGCACTGCTGGCCAAGAACCAGCACGGCAGCGACGGCGTCACCTTCAAGATGAAGCGCGATCCCCGGATCACCCCCATTGGTCGTCTGATAAGGCGCACCAGCATCGACGAGTTGCCGCAGCTCTGGTGCGTGCTGACCGGCGAAATGAGTCTGGTCGGACCGCGCCCGCCGCTGGTCGACGAGGTTGCCCGCTACTCCGTGATGGAACGCCAGCGGCTGACCGTCACGCCCGGCCTGACGTGCATCTGGCAGGTCAGCGGCCGCTCCGAGATTCCGTTCCCGCAGCAGGTGAAGATGGACATTGACTACATTCAAAGACGCTCCATCGGCACCGATGTGAAACTGCTTGCCAAGACCCTGCCGGCGGTAATTCGTGGTCGCGGTGCCTACTGAGTTCCGGAGCGCCCGCATGACAAACTGGTTGACACCGAACTCCCCCCTCGCCTTCGAATCGGCGCCGACTTTCAACGAGCACGCAGACCGGCAGTTGCGCCGCATGGACATCTCGCTGGCGGCGCTCGCCCTGCTGGCGCTCGCGCTCCCGCTCGCGATCGCCCTGCTGCTCGGGAATCTGCGTGGCGTCAGTTTCAGGGGCCGCAACCATAGAACCTTTAAACGCTGGCAGATTGACTTTGCCGATGGCCTGATCGGTCGCCTGCTCGCAAGCACCGGACTTGGTACCTGGCCGGTGCTGTTCAACATTCTGAGCGGGGACATGGCCTGGGTCGGACCCAAGCCGATCGCCGCTGACTCGGGCTGCGGCCAACACGCCGCGCTGGCGCGCTTGCGCCCGGGTCTGGTCAATATCTGGCAAGTCAGGCGCCGTACCGCAGTCGATTTCGGCTCCGAGCCCGAAGCCGATCTTGAGTACCTGATGGCACGCGGCGTGAGTCACGATCTGGGTCTGCTGCTTCGCTCCCTGCTGCTCAGTTGGCTGCCTCTGCCCAAGGAAGCGGTGCAAGGACGGCTTTGCGTCGGCGATGTCTCGTTTGATAACGTCACCATGCCGCAGGCCGTCGCACGCATTGGCGCCATGCTGGACGGCGAAGCCGTGCAACAGGTCAGTTTCGTCAATCCAGCCTGCGTCAACATCGCCGCCCGCGACCGCGGCTATCGCCGCCTGCTGTCGCGCGCTACGATGGTGCTGCCCGATGGCATCGGCATCAAGATTGCAGCCAAGCTGCTGGGCGTTCCGCTTCAGCAAAATGTCAACGGCACCGACCTGTTTCCGCGCCTGTGCGAGATGCTCGAGGCGCGCGGCGCCAGCCTGTTCCTGCTCGGCGGCCAACCGGGCGTCGCCGAGCGCGTGGCGGCCGTCATCCACGAGCGTTGGCCGCGGCTGCACATTGCCGGTCTGCGCGACGGCTTCTTTGAAGTTGCCCAGGAGGGCGAAGTCGCTGCGCAAGTGCGCGCCAGCCTGGCCCATGTTCTTTTGGTGGCGCGCGGCGTGCCAATGCAGGATGTCTTCATCGACCGTCACCTGCACCAGTTGGGCGTCAAGGTGGCGATCGGTGTCGGAGGCCTGTTTGATTTCGTCTCCGGCCGCATCAACCGGGCCCCGGCCTGGATGCGCGACAGCGGCCTCGAATGGATTTATCGGCTGCTACAGGAACCCTCTCGCATGTGGCGTCGCTATCTGCTCGGAAACTTCACCTTCCTGGGACGGATCATCCTGCAACGCCTGGGCCTGCGGCGCCCCGCCAGCGACAACCTGAAAGATGACATGCAGACCGCCACCACGCCGTCGCCTGTGCCTGCTCTGCGCACCGTGCTGTTTGCCACCGCCTCGGCGCCTCAGGATCTGCCTGTTGCGCATGATTTCCCGACCGCCCTGCTGCCGCTCGGCTGCAGCACCTTCATCGAACAAACGCTGGAGCAACTCTCCAATGCCGGCATCCGCAAGGTCGACCTGGTTGTGAGCGCACGTCCCGAAGACTTGCGCCAGCAGTTGGGCAACGGAGAGCGCTGGGGTCTACAACTGTCCTGGCATCTTGCCAAAGACCCGCGTACGCCCTACGGCATCTTGCGCTCGCTGGGACTGGGCGCGGGCGATCGCGTCTTGCTGGGCCATGCCGACCGCTGGATTGCCGACCAGGCCCTGGCTTCATTGATTGAGCGCGACCAGTTCCTGGCGCGGGGCGGCGAAGGAGAAGGCATCCGCTGGACCGGCTGGAGCAGCACCCACGCTGCGCGCCTGGAGTCCGTTTCAGCGCATTGCGACGAGGCCGCATTGGGCTTGTTCCTGTGCCAGCCTGACGCGAAACTGCTGATGCTGGAGCCCGGGCAGTTTGCCAGCGTGGAGAATGCCCAGCAGTTGCTCCAGGCGCAGCGCTTGGCGCTGGAGCCGGCGCCCGCCATCGGCGTTCCGGCGACCTGGATACGCACGGTCTGGGGCGCCCACAGCCCGGATGCATTGGTCCATGCGAACGCTGAGATCGAGGGTCCCGCCCTGATCGGCCCGGGCTGCCTGGTGGCGGCGGGCGCGCGCATCGGATGCCACACCCTGCTGACCTGCAACGTGGTGGTCAGTGCCGGTTCCATCGTGCGCAACAGCATCGTCCTGCCGCATACATTTATCGGCAGCGGACTGGAGCTTGACGACACCATCGTCAATGCACGCAGCGTGCAGCACCTGCAACTGGGAGTGCGCACCGTGCTGCCGATCTCCGAGGGACTGCTCATGAACCTCAAGGACGATCAACGGGCCCGGGTTTCCTGGCTGACCCGCGGCACGGCCGCGATGGCGTGCCTGCTGGTGCTGCCGTGGCTTGCGATGGACACCGGCATCCGGCAACTGCGCGGGCTGCCCTTGCGCTGGACGAAACGACTGGTGGCCATGGGTCGGGATGCCGAAAGCGGCGAGGTGCGCCTGCAGACCTTGCGCTGCGCCCGTGCGAACGAAAGCGGCGCGGGCCGCTTGCTGGCCAGCTATGGCGCCTGGCTGGATATTGTGGCCGGCCATCGGAGCTGGTTTGGCGCGCGGCCCAGAAGCCTGTCCGAATGGTACGCGCTGGGGCGCGACTGGCAGACACTGTTGACCAGCACCCCGATCGGCTGCGTGCACGCGCCAGCCTGGTCGGACGGTCGCGGCGAAAGTCTGGAGGCCAGGGCCGCGGCCGATGTCTTCCTCGCCGTCAATCAAGGCGCTGCGACCCGGATCCGCCTGCTCTTTTCGACCCTGAAAAGCGGCCCGAGCACCGGCGCAAGGCCGGTCTGATCGGCAGCGGCCGGGAGCCGCTGCGCCCGGGGGCAGACACGCAGGCGACATGCCAAAACAGCCCCGGGCGTCACCAGCGCGACAATCAGCCTGTTTTCAGTCACCGACAAGACAGGCCATGGACGACCCAATTCTTACCATCGAAGAACGCGAGGCGATCAACTCTGGTCGCTGGTTTTCAACCCTCTCACCTTCACTGCGGCACGACATACTTCGATGCGCCTACGTCAAACGATTCAAAGATGGCGAACTCATCACTGCGCGCGGCGAGCAACCGCAGGAGTGGATCGCCTGTGCGCGAGGCGCGGTGCGGGTCAGTTCAACATCGATTTCGGGCAAGCAGATCACGCTGACCTATGTCGAGCCGGGCATCTGGTTTGGCGACGTGGCGATCTTCGACGGCGATCGGCGCACACACGATGCCTATGCCCATGGCGAAAGCACCATTCTGTGCGTCGCCAAGGCCGATTTCAAGAAGATCCTTGCGCTGCATGCCGAGTTGTACGAGGCGCTGCTGCGCCTGCACGCACGACGCATCCGGCAACTCTATGGCCTTGTCGAAGACCTCAACACGCTGCCGCTGCGGGCCCGGCTGGCCAAGCAGTTGCTGCATCTGGTTCGAAGCTATGGCGTACCTTCCCTGAGCAGCGCGTCCGAGATGCGCATCGGCCTGCAACTGGCGCAGGAAGAACTGGCGCAACTGCTGGGCGCGTCCCGCCAGCGCGTCAACCAGGAACTCAAGTCGATGGAGCGCGAAGAGGCGATCCGGATCGAACCGGGCGGCCTGGTCATTCGCGACCGCGATGCCCTGATGCGAATCATTGAAGCCGACAACTAGCCCAAGCCCCAAGCCATTTGCACACCATGAGCGATTTTGACCACTTTGTCGGCACCCGACCGGTCTCTGCGGCGCAGGCCTTCGATGTGGCGTCTCTGTCTGACTGGCTGCAGCAGAACCTGAGCGGCTTCCAGGGCCCGTTGACGGTCGAGTCCTTCAAGGGCGGCCAGTCCAACCCGACCTACAAGCTCAGCACGCCAACACAGCACTATGTCATGCGAGCCAAGCCCGGGCCGATCGCCAAGTTGCTGCCGTCGGCGCACGCCATCGAGCGCGAGTTTGCGGTCATGAGCGGCCTGCAGGGAACCGATGTCCCGGTGCCGCGCATGTACTGCCTGTGCGAGGACGAAGCAGTGATCGGTCGCGCTTTCTACATCATGGAGTTCATGCCCGGCCGCGTCCTGTGGGACCAGACCCTGCCCGGCATGGGCAGCGAGGAGCGCGGCGCCATCTACAACGAGATGAACCGCGTGATCGCGGCGCTGCACACGGTCAAATTCTCCGAGCGGGGCCTGGCCGCCTACGGCAAGCCGGGCAACTATTTTGAACGCCAGATCGGCCGCTGGAGCAAGCAGTATGTCGCCTCGGCCGACGGCGCCGGCCCGATGTCGCAGCCGATCGCTGAGATGCAGCAATTGATGGCCTGGCTGCCGCAGAATATTCCGGCAACGGCACGCTCGGTGGAACTGGTCAGCATCGTGCACGGCGACTACCGGCTCGATAATTTGATGTTTCACCCGACCGAGCCCCGAATCATGGCGGTGCTGGACTGGGAACTGTCGACGCTGGGGCACCCGCTGGCCGATTTCAGCTACCACTGCATGGCCTGGCATATTCCGCCCGGTTCTTTTCGGGGCATTGGCGGACTCGATGTCGCCAGCCTTGGCATACCGACCGAAGAGCAATACATCCGCCTCTACTGCGATCGCACCGGCCTGACCACCCCGCAGGCGCTCAAGGCCGACTGGAGCTTCTACATGGCCTACAACCTGTTCCGCATTGCCGCCATTTTGCAGGGCATCGCCAAGCGCGTGGAGGCCGGTACCGCCGCCAGCGCGCAGGCCGTCAGCTCCGCCGCCGGCGTCAAGCCGCTGGCGCAGATGGCCTGGAAATTCGCACAGCACAGCCAGTGATGTTTCCATAATTCATGAAGCCCGCTTTCATGACCCCCACTTTCGTCATCGCGAAGGCCGAAGGCCTGTGGCGATCCATGCATGGATTGCCACGCGGCGCTCGCAATGACAGCCAATGTTGTCGTGATTTACCGAATTCTCAACAGATCCTTCCCAACCAGCACAAACGGAGACCCCATGGACTTTGACTATTCACCCAAGACCAAAGATCTGCAAGTCAGACTGCAGGCTTTCATGGACGAGTACATCTACCCGGCCGAAGGCGCCTACCATGCCGAAATCGCTGCCAATACGGCGGCCGGCAAGCGCTGGACGCCGCTGAAGACCATCGAAAGCCTCAAACCCAAGGCGCTCGCGGCGGGCCTGTGGAATCTGTTCCTGCCGGTCGACAGCGCGGCCGCCTCGGGCTACGACGGCGCCGGCCTGACCAACCAGGAGTACGCACCGCTGGCCGAAATCATGGGCCGCGTGATGTGGTCCAGCGAGGTCTTCAACTGCTCGGCACCGGACACTGGCAACATGGAGACGATTGCCCGCTATGGCTCGGAGGAAAACAAGGCGCGCTGGCTCAAACCCCTGCTCGAAGGCAGGATCCGCTCCGCCTTCGCAATGACCGAGCCCGAGGTCGCCTCCAGCGACGCCACCAACATCCAGACCCGCATCGAGCGCCAGGGTGACGACTACGTGATCAACGGTCGCAAGTGGTGGACCTCCGGCGCGGGCGATCCGCGCTGCGCCGTCTTCATCACCATGGGCAAGACCAACCCCGACGCGCCGCGCCACTCGCAGCAAAGCATGATCATCGTGCCCGCAGGCACACCGGGCCTGACGGTGGTGCGCGCCCTCAACGTCATGGGCTACGACGACGCGCCGCATGGCCACATGGAAGTGCTGTTCGAGAACGTGCGGGTGCCGGCCGGCAACATCCTGCTCGGCGAAGGGCGCGGCTTCGAAATCGCGCAAGGCCGCCTTGGCCCGGGACGAATTCACCACTGCATGCGCCTGATCGGACTGGCCGAACGCGCCCTGGAACTGATGTGCAAACGTGCTTCCCAGCGCGTCGCCTTCGGCAAGCCGATCGCCGCGCAAACCGTCACGCAGGAACGGATTGCCGAAGCCCGTTGCAAAATCGACATGGCGCGTCTGTTGACGCTCAAAGCCTCCTGGATGATGGATATGGGAGGCAACAAGTTTGCCAAGAATGAGATTGCCATGATCAAGGTCGTCGCCCCCAGCATGGCCTGCCAGGTGATCGACTGGGCCATGCAGGCGCATGGCGGCGGCGGCATGTGCGACGACTTCCCCCTGGCCTACAGCTACGTCAATGCGCGCACCCTGCGCTTTGCCGATGGCCCGGACGAAGTGCACCGCAACTCGATCGCCAAGACCGAACTCGGCAAGTACATGGTCAAGGCCAAGCCGGCCTGAACTGCGGGGCGCCGCCGGCTCAGTGCAGGTGGCGCGGCTTGCGCCCGCCACCGTGGCCCATACCGCCATGGCCGCCGCCCGAACCGCGCGGCGGTTTGCCAAGCTGCAGCGAATTGACAAGCTCGTCGAAACGCTGGCCAAACAGCTTGTCGATCTCGGCGACGACGCCACCGAGCTCAGCGCCGTCAAAATGGCGCTCCATCAGGTTCACCACGTCCTGCACCAGCAGGTCGCGCTGCACCTGCATGATGGCCGCCGGATCGGGCCCGACAAAGAGCATCACAAAATCATCGCGCGACTCCGCCTCGGACTCCGGCTCGTCCTCTTCGTCGTCAAATTCGGTGTCATAGAACGTGACCTCGATGGCGGCGCCGGTCTGCGCCAGTTCATTGAGGTTCATGCACATCTCATCGAGCGTCTGGCGAAAATCGTCATCGCCATCGACCGTCCAGCACATCTGCAGCAGGTGTTCCTGCGGATCGAACTTGATGCCCGGTTCGTCCTCGTACGAGCTGTCGGCTGCCTCTGCCAGCGAACGCGCGCCGGCGTACTTCCAGAGCGGCTTGAGCGCGTCCTGCAACTGGCCAAATACAACCTCGGGGCGCAGGGTGACCTGGCCATGAACATGAATCTCTAGGGGAGCGTTATAGCTTGACATGGGATGCTAGTGTACCGGTGCCGAGACCGGAATCGAACCGGTGCGCGCCAATTGCGGAAGCGGCGGATCTTAAGTCAGGTGGCTTGGGATAAAAACATTAAAAGATTGTTGATTTATAAAGAACTTTTCATCCCGTTTCGTTTCAACTCTGTACTGCCCCCGTGCTACGGCATTCTGTGCTGCCGGCACCAATGGGACAACCCCATGGTACCAAAGGTCGCAGCCTGGAAACCGACCCGTGCCGGTGCCATCGCCCGAAGTCCAGGCACACGCACCCCACCCTGACGGGCCTGGTAATACGTGCCACGGCCAGGAGAAAGGTGTGCGGTTGGCACGCCAGGGATGTGACGCAGGAACAGAGGAGCGGAGCGGCACCTGCGGCAGCGTCAACAACCGCTCGGGTCTTGCGATTGCCCATCCTGCATGGCTGGCCACAAATTTGGAATGGAAATCAGCACGACGGGTTCGTTTTGCCTGACCTGGTCGGTCCTTCTCAACCGTTCACCCGGCCGCGACGACCCATCTGCGCTTGGACGCCACTAAGGCAGGCGCGTCAGCTTTGAGTCATCCACCAGCAGTTGGTCAATATCAACGAATTTCAGCGTCCCCGATAGTGTTGCCTGGCGCTGACCGACCAGTTTCTTGGCAGCGTCGCGTCGGATCGGAACCTCGACACTGACCGGGCCGACCCTGACCACGTATATCTCCTTGTCCGCGTTGAATCCAACCAGATCAACCAGCGCGCTGAAGGGTGAAGACCAGTCAGCCATGCGTTTGTGGTACTCAACGGTGGACTCAAAAGCATCCTTGAGCAATCGATCCGCATCCTGGATCTTGGGCAACACCCATAGCTTTGCCAAGTCGTCGGACGACATGCTGATCAAGCGCCGTCCATCGTCTGAAAATACAACTGTGGAGACCAAGTCCTGATGCCCCTTCAACTGACCAATCAAATCGCCATTGTTGAAGTCCCATAACGACAATGTTCCATCGACGGAGCCGCTTGCAAACATGGCGCCACTTTTCTGCCCCACGAAGGCTGCGAGCTGGTCCGGCATACGCGCAATTGGAGAAAGCGTCTGGGTATCCATCAATCGCAAACCTTCACCACTCGCGACCAGAAAACGCCTGCCCTCGGGAGAAAACGCAACGAATCGAACACCAAGCAAGGTATTGAGCCGCTTGAGCGAGGCCAAGTCATGCACGTAAACGTTGCGATCACTCGCGCTGATAAAGATGAGAGCTTCATCAGGCGAAATATGATAGGCGTCCGAGCTTACATGATCGGGCAGGAGCGTGGCAAGCAGGGTGCCACTGGTGACGTCCCACGCGGCAAGCTGTGACGGGTTGTAACGTCCCGGGGCCGGCGTGACAAATGCCAGAAGCCGCGCTCCACCCGCAATAAAATCTGACCTTGTCGGGATCGGCTCACCCGGTCCAAAACTGAATTTCTTGACGGCCTCACCGTTGGCGCCATTCCAAAACGTCGCTCTGTCATCGAGGGCCGCGGTGACGATCAGTGCGCCGTCGCGGCTGAATTTGACATGTCCGACGGGTTTCCAGTGGTCCGTCAAGCGAGCAACCCGGGTGCCCAACTGCGCATTCCAGAGTGTCAGGTTGCTGCCCTTCGTTCCCCAGGTGACCAGACGGTCGCCGCGGGGCGAAAAGGCAAAACGCGGGTCACCATCGACAACATCATTGAGTTGCCCGACTGCGTTCCCGCTGTCGATGTTGTGGAGTGAAAAGCCCCTGCTCTTGCTATAGATCAGCAGCCGCTGTCCATCAGGCGATAGGGCGACACTTGACAGATCCCTTGGCAGCTCTTTGAAACTCTTTTTCTCCGCCTCACCTTGCAGGTCAACCACCGAGACAAGACCGCTGTCAGTCAGAACTGCAGCATAGCGACGATTGTCGGAAATATCGAAGCGTGCAACGTCTGTTTCGGCACTCATCGGCGCTCCATTGCGCCCGCTCAAGACCGAAAACACCTTGCCCTTGCTCATCAGATGGAACCTTTGTGCATCTGGAGAAAAAAGAGCGACGGCCGGCGAGGCATCGATCCTGAAACTGCCGGCTAACTGGTAACTGGTAACCAGTTTGTGAGGTATAAGGATTGGCAGCAATTGGCGCGTGCTCTCGCTCGGGCGCGCGGTTTGCCCCAGCGCTGGCGCTGCACTTGCCAGCGCCATGGCCGCTTGTTCGGCAGTCGGGTTGAAATAGAAATCCCCGGTTACTGAAGACATCTCCCAAGGAGTCTGCTTTCCGGCAGAACGGTCCATGACATTGACACGCACCCGCTTGAATACGTCCTCGATCTTCAGGCCGGGCTCCGACATGGCTTGAAGCAACTGTTCGGTGTAGAGGCCGTTAGACCCGGATCCGTCTGACGCAACCGAGCCAGGTGAAGTGGCGTAGGCAATCAAAGTGCCGCTTGGTGCCTGCTCGATCCCAGCCAATCCGCGCGATGCTGATCGAAAACTTCGCGCAAACGGGTTGTCCCGGCAGGCATCCAGAATCACCATGTTGACCCTGTTCTTAGCAGTGTCCATTTTTTCGAGAAGCTCATTGGCGCTATAGGCACGTGTTGACAACTCGTCTTCGCTATTTATGTTCGAGTCAACCGGCACCAGATAGTTGATGCCTTTCGACTGCACACCGTGGCCGGCGTAGTAGAACAAGCCGACCCCCCCATTCTTCAGCTGATTGCCAAACTCCCGTGCCGCAGTCATCATTTCTTCGCGATCAGCATTTTCCTTTCTGATCACCGTGAAACCCAATTGCTGCAGCTTGACGGCCATGGCGCGTGCATCGTTGGTAGGATTGGCCAAGGGTGAGACCTTGTAGGCCGAATTGCCAATCACCAGAGCAATTCGTTGTTCAGCAGCCCTTGGCGCCATTGCGTTTGGAGCAGCGACTGCGCTGGCGGCAGGGACGGCATTGGCAGCAGGACCAGCGCTCGCTGCAACTGACCCTGTGGCAGCGCCGAGGGTCCGATCAGGCAGCGCAGCACCGTCAGGCGCAGTCAAGGAATTCGCGATTCTCGCCCTGCGTGCAGCGGCGTCGATGCGTTCGCGATCGCCTGCCACGGCCGAGCTTTCCCGCTCTTTTGAGACCTTTTCGATATCGACCGCGATCGCATCCCGGATGGTCTGAGTCAGTTGTTTCGTCGGCGTCTTGTCTCTTTGAGCGACCGGCGCTGACACCTGCGCCTGAGCGGTGGCGAAGAGACAAGAAAACGACACGCCTAATACCGTCGCCATCAAGAAAACGCTGTTTGACGACCTTAAGCTCAGATAATCTTTCATGATCTCGGATAGTCTTTGAAAAGCACCGGCGTTACGGCGGCGTCCGCACGCACGCTATCGTATCAGGGTCAAACTTGTTTTGGCAGTTTGTGCAGCCTCGCTGTCGGGATAGTGGGCGATCACGTTCTGAAGCACCTTTCTTGCGGCGACTTTATCTTTCAGCTCAATGTGACAGGCGGCGATATTGAGCATCGCAAGCGGCACCTTTGCATGATCGGGAAATGTGGTGATCATGGATTGAAACGACGCAATGGTGCTCTTGCAATCGTGTTGCGCAAAGTAGGAATTTCCCAGCCAATAGCTCGCTGAACCCGCGTAAATCGACAGTGGGTGTTGTCCGATAAAGCTGTTAAAGGCAATCGCTGACGCCTTGTAGTTATCTCCCTTGAACAGCCCTATGGCGACATCGTAGGCACGCTGTTCGCCTAACTCGGCTATGCCCTCTTTACCGTCTACGGTCACCTTTTTCGGCTCGAACTCCCGCAACCGCGCATCGAGGTCCAGATAAAAATCACGCTGGTGCAGTTGGAGCTTTGCCAGCTCCTTGGAAAGCAGATCAACGGTGTCTCGCAGTTTGGACACGTCCGTCAGCAGTTGCTGGTTTTGAAGGATTAACTGTTGATTTTGATTGAGCAATTCGGTTGCTTCACTTTTGTCCGCCTTGGTATCGATGCGGGCGCTGAGTTTGCTACCAAGCGTGTTCAGTCGGGAGTTCACCTCAGCAATGTTCTTTTGTGCCTCTTCGTCCGTAAACAATCCGGCAAGAGCCAGCGCAGGCACCGTCAGAGTAAGCAAGGCAAGCACCTTCAACAGACTGACCGCAGGACGATTGGTGAAGTATCGAGAAGTCATTGCAATTGCACCCACAAAAAAAAGTAGTATGTTCGCTATCGACAATCCGGCCGTGGCAGAACAAGACCAGGAAAATCGAACGGACAGGCCTTTCAATCACTCGCGACCAAGTATCGCCTTGAACAGTCCTCGATCGGCATGAAGACCCTCGCCTTTATACTCTGATTGACAGGGTCGCCGTGAAATGCCCAGGGCTGAAAGTGATTCCAGGTGCGCCATGCGCAGACAGCCCGACGTCCACGCCCATCTGCACATCTGCACATCAAAGTCGTCGCACAGCGGTGGCCTGCGTTCCTGGTCGAAGGCAGTACCAGCGTCGGGCGTCTGAATGCCAACCCGCCTGTCGCGATCGAATTTGCAGCCGAGTTGCGATGGATTGCAAATTTTTGCTAGAGTAGGCGCCAGCGGCATGGTGAATTGCTGCTTATGCGCTTGCCGTCAGTTCAGTGCCTTGCGTCGGGCGCGCAAGCGCAAAAACAGAACAACCGAAGGAGGAGGTTTTCATGCACAACGGAAATAGCATCGGTCGGCGGACTTTTGTAAAGGCCAGCGCGGGCACGGCGGCGGGATTGGCGTTGCCCGATCTGTTTGGTCTTGGCAAGGCGTTTGCGGCGGCCAATCCGACAGCAGGCATAGGCTATTTCGCGCGCTTTGGCGTCGATGAACAATTGATCCGCGACACGCTCGGTGCGGCGCTATCGCGCGGCGGCGACTACGCCGATCTGTTCTTTCAGCATCGTGTGCTTAACAACATGACGCTTGAGGACGGCGCCGTCACGCGCGCCAGCGCAAACGTGGCGCTCGGGGTCGGTGTGCGCGTTGTCTGGGGCGATCAAACTGGCTATGGATTCACCGAAGACATCACGGCAGAGGCCATGAAGCGCGCCGCCCTCACCGCCGCCTCGATCGCGCAAGGCGCCTCAAAGCTCGCGCCCCAGCGCCTCACCCCCAGCGCCACGACCCATCGTTACCCGATCGACGTGCGTTGGGAAGATGTCCGCCCCGGTCGCAAGCTGGCGATCCTCGATGGACTCAACAACAAGACCTTCGCCGCCGACCGGCGCGTACAGAAGGTCAACATCCACTTCATGGACGCCAGCGGCGTCATACTCGTCGCTGACTCCAGCGGCCGCATCGTCGAAGACTCGCAACCCATGACCAGCGTGTACTTGACAATCGTCGCCGAGCAGAACGGGCGCAAGGAGAGCAACTCGGTCAACCTGGCCGCGCGCGCCGACATTGACTTCTACCATCCTGCGCGACTTGCCAAGCTGGTTGGCGACGGCATCGACAAGACGATGATCCTGTTCGACGCGGCCCAGCCGCCCGCGGGCGAGATGCCGGTCGTGCTCGGAGCAGGCTCGTCCGGGATCTTGCTGCATGAGGCCATCGGCCACGGCATGGAAGCTGACTTCAACCGCAAGAACGTATCGATCTACTCCGACAAGATCGGCAAACCGGTTGCCAGGAGTTTTGTCAACATCGTCGATGACGGCACACAAACGGCGGCGCGCGGCGCCATCAACGTCGACGACGAGGGCAACCCCGCTGGCAAGACGATGCTGGTGGAGAAAGGCGTCCTGTCAACTTACCTGCACGATTCGATCTCGGCGCGGCACTATGGCGTCAAGCCCACCGGCAACGGGCGCCGCCAGGGCTACGAGTTCGCGCCCATGCCGCGCATGCGCTCGACCTACATGCTGGACGGCCCGCACAAGAAGGAAGAGATCATCGCCTCGGTCAAGAAAGGGATTTACTGCGACCACTTCTCCAATGGCCAGGTACAAATCGGCGCCGGTGACTTCACCTTCTTTGTCAAGAATGGGTTTCTGATCGAAGACGGCAAGCTGACCCGGCCGATCAAGGATGTCAACATCATCGGCAATGGTCCGAAGGTGCTGGAGCTTGTTGACATGGTCGCCGACGACCTCAAGATCGACGAAGGCGGCTGGACCTGCGGCAAGGACGGCCAGTCGGTTCCGGTATCGCAAGGCATGCCCACGGTGCGCGTCGCCTCGATGAACGTTGGCGGCCGGCAGCAAAAAAAACAAGGCTGAGGGGGAGATCATGAGCAAGACTAGCGACAACGACGACAACCTGCTGGAGATCGTGCAAAGCTGCATCCGGATCGCCAAGGCCAAGGGTGCGAACGAAGCAACGGCGAGCGCATCGCGCAAGCGCGATGTCAATTTTGATTGGCGCGATGGAAAGCCGGAGAAGGTCGAGGAATCGACCAAGCGCGGCGTGCAATTGGGCCTGTTCGTCGACGGACGCTACGCCACGGTCTCCACCAGTGATCTGCGCGTGGAGGCGCTGCAGACCTTGATCAGTGACGCCGTCGAACTGGCCAGGAGTCTGGCCAAGGACCCGTACCGAGGCCTGCCAGACCCGGAACTGTACCGAGCTCAGTCCAAGTTCGACCTTGATCTCGAAGATCCCAAATACGCCAGCGTCAATGCCCCAACGCGACGGCGCCTGGCCGAAGAAGCAGAGGCTGCGGCGCGCGCCGTCAAGGGCAGCGAGGCGATCCTGTCGGTCAGCACCAGCGTCAGCGACACCTTGACTGAACAGGTGTTGATGAATTCAAACGGCTTTGTCGGGCAGCGCCGCGACACCCGGTTTTTTGTATCAGCCTCGGTCAGCGTGAAAGACGCCGACGGACGCCGCCCGGAAGACTATTCGTATGCGGGCGCCAGGCATTTCGGCGAAGTGCCAGAAGCCACGACGATAGGCCGCGAGGCAGCCGAGCGTACCCTCGCCAGGCTGGGCACCAAGAAAGGCGAATCGGCGACGCTGCCCATGGTGATAGACAACCGCGCTGCGGGCCGCATGGTAGGCTTCCTGATGGACCCGCTTTCGGGTGCATCACTGCAGCAGAAGCGCTCCTTCCTGGAAGGCAAAGTCGGCCAGCCGGTGATGGCTGACAAGGTGAACATCATCGATGATCCACTCGTTCCCAAGGGGTTCGGTTCCCGCCTTTGGGACCATGAGGGTATCACCGCCAAGCCGCGCCCGCTGGTGCAGGCGGGGGTGCTGCGCAGCTACTACATCGACACCTACTACGGCCGCAAACTCGGCGTCGCGCCCACGTCTGGCAGTCCGTCGAACCTGCGCTGGAGCCTGGGCGACAGAAGCCGTCGCGCGCTGGTTGACGACATCAAGGACGGCATCTTCGTCACCGGCTTTCTCGGCGGCAACTCCAACAGCCTCACTGGGGACTTCTCGCTGGGCGTGCAGGGCTTTCGGATCCGCATGGGACAGATCGCCGAGCCGGTCGGGGAGTTGAACATCTCCGGCAACCACCTCGAGTTCTGGAAACGACTGGCGCTGATCGGTAACGACCCGTTCCCCTACTCCGCGCTGCGAACGCCGACGCTCGTTTTCGACGCTGTCAGCTTTGCGGGCGTGTGACTGAAAGCTGCCCGCGGAGAAATTGACGATTCGCCCGTGGAGGCGGCGCGATAGGACTTCAGGGACCGGAAATGCGCAAAATACACCGTCAACCACGCGGCCGTTTGTTGCTCCCCTTGCATCCTGCATGGTGGGTATGCACATGATCCGCCGATATTCGCTTTTCGGGTTTGTCGTTAACCTTGAACTGGTCTGTGTCCTGTCCGCAGGGGCTGTTCACGCCGCAGGCCCGGTCTCTGAGACACCGCTCGCCCCAGCAGTCGCCTGCAGGGATACCCCGAGGCGTTTTGAAAATGGAGGGCTTGAGTCGTGCACCCTGGCACAGGGGTACCGCCTGGACGAAGTCACCATTCCCTCCGGGTCTGTTGTTACCTTTTCAAAGGCAGGCGTGCTTACCGAGGCGTTTCTCGGCGACCGAGCAGCAGTCCATGGTCAAGAACTCCCTGGCCAGGCTACGCTGTTCTTCGACCAAAAGGGGCGAATGCGCCATTTTTGGCTTCGCGAAGAAGCAACTATTCAGGGGCATCGACTCAGGTCCATGGGAAGGGGGTACACGGGCTACCTGGGCCACATGCTGCACGCCAGCGGCAAACTGCGCGCAGCCTGGCTGGCCGGAGAGGAAACCATCGACGGTGTCCCTTGCGCGTCGAAACTTCCACTGTTAGGGGGCGCATGGCACGCGCTCAGGCTTGGGGCACAGGCCATGGCGTGGTTCTACGACGACGGCCGCTTGCGGCAGGCGATGCTTGCGCGCGACGCAATCATTCACGGCCAAGCGCTCAGGAAGGGGGAGGTCGTCTCGCTTCGCAGAGACGGCACGCTCGATGCAGCGGCAAAAAAGCTTGACTGGAGTGGATGGAATGATTTCCCTGGCGACTGACTATTGAGCGGAAATCCGACGCCGCCGAAATGGCGGTCAGGGCAATGGGTGGCAGAGACCGATCCGGATCCGCACCGTGAACAGGTCTACTTCCGTTTTGTCACGACCAGGTAAACGAGGATTACAAGGTGTGCTCGTTTTGGGTCGTAAGATGGTGCCCCGGACCGGAATCGAACCGGTACGCCTTTCGGCTGGGGGTTTTAAGCCCCCTACGTCTACCAATTTCGTCACCAGGGCAGACCTCGGAGTCTGGCACAGCCCAGCCATGGATGCAAATTCGCG
>CAIMBE010000186.1 GCA_903839085.1 uncultured beta proteobacterium
GAAATTCCACCCAGCGGCCAGGGCATCGCCGCGCTGATGGCGCTGGGCATGCTCGAGCAGTTCGATCTCGCATCCCTGAGCGCCGATGGCGCGGCCGCTCAGCACTTGCAGATCGAGGCCATGAAGCTGGCCTTTGCCGACCTCTACCGCTTTGTCGCCGAGCCTTCCTCGATGCAAGTCAGCGCCGCGCAGTTGCTCGACCCCGTCTACCTGGCGGCGCGCGCGCGGCGGATCGACCCGCGCCGGGCGCAGGATTTCGGCCCGGGGGAGCCGACCCGGGGCGGCACCGTCTACCTGACGACGGCCGACGAGTCGGGCATGATGGTCAGCTTCATCCAGAGCAACTACATGGGCTTTGGCTCGGGCTGCGTCGAGCCCGGCTTTGGCGTCAGCCTGCAGAACCGGGGTCACGGCTTCAGCCTGAACTCCGCCAGCCCGAACCTCGTGGCGCCGGGCAAGCGGCCCTTTCACACCATCATTCCGGCCTTCCTGACCCAAGACGGGCAGCCGGTCATGAGCTTTGGCGTGATGGGCGCGCACATGCAGCCGCAAGGCCATGTGCAGACCCTGGTGCGCATGCTGGACTACCGCCAGAACCCGCAGGCCGCCTGCGACGCGCCGCGCTGGCGCGTCAACAGCGGCCTGCAACTCAGCGTCGAGGCGACGATGAGTGCCACCACGCTGCAGGGGCTGCGCGATCTGGGCCACCAGACGCTGCCGAGCAACGATTCCTACCTCGACTTCGGCGCCGGCCAGTTCATCTGGCGCGCCGGCGACCCCAGGGTCGAAGGCTACATCGCCGCCAGCGACGCGCGCCGGGACGGTCAGGCGGTCGGGTTTTGAGGCTATGTGCGTCATTTTGACGTACAATTGACAGACTCCAAGGAGGGTTCCATGTCGTCTGCCACAAATGCCATTCAGTCTGCCCGTATCAACCTGCGCACCACGCCGCAGGCCAAGGCCACGATTGAGCGAGCGGCCACCATGATGGGCGCCACTGTCTCTGGCTTCGTGCTGCAAAACGCTTATGAGGCGGCGCGCCGTGTCGTCGCAGACGATGATTCACTGCTGCTCTCGCAGCAGGCTTTTCAGTCGTTTGTGGCGGCCTGTGAAAAACCATCCAAGCCGACGGCGGCATTGCAAAAACTCAT
The DNA here is from genome assembly GCA_903839085.1 of uncultured beta proteobacterium. Taxonomy (GTDB): domain Bacteria; phylum Pseudomonadota; class Gammaproteobacteria; order Burkholderiales; family Burkholderiaceae_C; genus Rhodoferax. The sequence continues at coordinate 1,152 of CAIMBE010000186.1, forward strand.
GGCACGGCGCTAGATGACCGTACGCATTGAGCGTCTTGCCGCACACCATGTGCGCGCGGACTTCGACTGCGGCGAGGGCGCGCTCAATGACTTTCTGTTGAGGCAAGCGGGTCAGTTGCAACGACGCGGATTCGGCAAGACTTATGTGGCGTTGGCCGATGATGGCCTGACCATTCACGGCTACGTTTCAGTCAGCGCCGGTCAGGTTGCCACCAGGCAATTGCCCGAAGGGTTGAAGTTGCCGCGCTATCCGGCGCCCATGTTGCGCGTCGGTCGCCTGGCGGTCGATGTGCGTCAGCAGGGATGCGGTATCGGGCAGGACCTGCTGGCCTTTGCACTGCAACTGGCGCTGGAATTCTCGCAACAGGTTGGTTTGTACGCAGTGCTGGTCGAGGCCAAAGGCGACAAGGCCAAAGCGTTCTACACGCGACTGGGATTCATCGCAACAGCCGATGACCCCCTGTGTCTTTACCTGCCGATCGCCACCCTGGCCAAGACCAAGCTCACACCATGAGCCAGATCCTCATCAACGACTACCTCAAGCAGCTTGACATCATCAAAAAGGTCAGCGGCAGCCAGCGCGAAACCATCGTGCGCGAGGCGTTCAAAGACCTGCTCAAGAACTGGGGCCGGCAGCAGAACCTGATCTTCCTGGC
>CAIMBE010000187.1 GCA_903839085.1 uncultured beta proteobacterium
CAATGACGAATAGACGGCAATGACGAATAGACGGCAATGACGAATAGACGGCAATGACGAATAGACGGCAATGACGAATAGACGGCAATGACGAGTAGACGGCAATTTGGGCATTTCAGCTCCGTTAGCATATACGCGGCAGCTGGTCGCCGGCCAGCCAGTCGACGATGCGCCGACCGCCGAAGGCGGTGTTGAGCTGCACAAAATGATGGTGGTCGGCGATCACCTCGCCGATCAGGGCGGCATCGACGCCAAGCGGATGCGCGCGCATGACGGCCAGCAGCGCTGGCGCATCGGCGCTGGCGCAGATCGCGATCAGCTTGCCCTCGTTGGCGACGTTGAGCGGGTCCAGTCCCAGCAGCTCGCAGGCGGCGGCCACCACCGGCTTGACCGGGATCGCCCTCTCCTGCAGCATCATTCCCACATGGGACTGGGCGGCGATCTCGTTGAGGGTTGCGGCCAGGCCGCCGCGGGTCGGGTCGCGCAGGCAGCGGATGTCGGCGCCCGTCGCCAGCATGGTCGCGATCAGGCCGTGCAGCGCCGCGCTGTCGGAAACGATCGGGGCATCGAAGGACAGGTTCTCGCGCTTGCTCATGATCGCCACGCCGTGGTCGCCGAGCGAGCCCGAGACCAGCACCGCGTCGCCCGCGCGGGCGCGGCTGCCGCCGAGCGCCAGGCCATCGGGCAGGGCGCCGACCGCGGTGGTGGTGATGAAGATGCCGTCGCCCTTGCCGCGCTCAACGACCTTGGTGTCGCCGGTGACCACCGGCACGCCGGCGTCGCGCGCCGCGCGCGCCATCGATTCAACGATGCTCGAGAGCTCGCTCAGTGCAAAGCCCTCTTCGAGGATGAAGCCCGCCGCCAGGTAGAGCGGCGTTGCGCCCATCACCGCCACGTCGTTGAGCGTCCCGTGCACCGACAGGCTGCCGATGTCGCCGCCCGGAAAGAACAGGGGCGAGACCACATGGCTGTCGGTGGACATCACCAGCCGCGCCGCCTTCCCGTTCAGCATCGGCGCGGGCAGGACGGCGCCATCGTTGCCCTGTCCCAGGTACTCGTTGCCCAGGTGTTTGGTGAACAGTTCGGAGATCAGCTGCACCATGGCGCGGCCGCCCGATCCGTGCGTCAGGTCGACCCGGCCCTGTTTCAGGTCGAGCGGCCTGACATAGCCTCGCTTGACTTCAGCCATCAGTTCATGTCCTTGTAGCGTCCGTAACTGTAATGCGCGGCGCAGGCGCCCTCGCTGCTGACCATGCACGAGCCGATCGGGTTCTCGGGCGTGCAGACGGTGCCGAAGATCCTGCAGTCCTGCGGCCGCTTGACGCCGCGCAGGATGGCGCCGCATTCGCAGGCCTTGTTGTCGGGCACCGCATGGTATTGCAGCGTGAAGCGCAGTTCGGCATCGAAGGCGCTGTACTTGCTGCGAATCCTGAGCGCCGAATAGGGCACCACCGACAAGCCGCGCCACTCGAACTCGCGGCGCAGCTCGAAAACCTCGGCGACCCGGTCCTGCGCCTTCAGGTTGCCCTCGCGCGTGACGGCGCGGGAGAACTCGTTCTCGACCTCGGCGCGGCCCTCGTTGACCTGGCGCACCAGCATCAGGATCGCCTGCATCACGTCCAGCGGCTCGAAGCCGGCGATCACCACCGGCTTGCGGTATTCCTGTGCGAAGTACTCGTAGGGCCGGCTGCCGATCACGGTCGAGACATGGGCCGGGCCGATGAAGCCGTCGATCGGCACCGTGCCCCACTGGCGCACCTCGGGCGACTCCAGAATCTGGCTGATCGCCGCCGGCGTCAGCACGTGGCAGCACAGCACGCTGAAGTTTCCCAGTTGCTCCCTCTGCGCCTGCTCGATCGCCAGGGCCGTCGGCGGGGTCGTGGTCTCGAAGCCGATGGCGAAGAAGACCACCTCGCGCGCCGGATTGTCGCGCGCGATGCGCAGGGCATCGAGCGTCGAATAGACCATGCGGATGTCGCCGCCGTGCGCCTTGGCCTTCATCAGCGACAAGCCGCCCGAGGCCGGCACGCGCAGGGTGTCGCCGTAGGTGCACAGGATGACGCCGTGCTCGAGCGCCAGATTGATCGCCATGTCGACGCGCCCGATCGGCAGCACGCAGACCGGGCAACCGGGGCCGTGCACCATGCGCACATTGGGCGGCAGCAGGTCCGACAGCCCGTAGCGCGAGATGGCATGGGTGTGGCCGCCGCAAAACTCCATGAAGCTGTAGCATCGCTGCGGGTCGATGCCGGCCGCGATCTTGCCGGCGATGGTTTTTGCGACCTCGCCGTCGCGGAACTCGTCGATGTACTTCACGCTGTCAGGGGGCTTTCATTGATCGCGGAGAACAGCGCCAGCGTTCTGGCCGCTTCGTCCGGATCGAGCCGCGACAGCGCGTAGCCGACGTGCAGGATCACGTAGTCGCCGACTTTCACATCGTCGAGCAGCGCCAGCGAAACCTCCTTCTTGACGCCGCCGAGGTCGACCATGGCCCAGTCGCCGGCCGCGCCGGTGCCGACCTCTATCACCCTGACCGGAAGCGCAAGACACATTTCACTGCTCCAAAGAATTGAGGGCCACCCAGGCCTGACCGACCGCAATGCTGGCGTCACCCGGAGACAGACGCCGCGGTGCCAGCACCGTCAGGCCGTTCTTCTCCAGATTTTGCCGCAGTTCCGACGATAACAGGGAGTTCAGAAAGCAGCCGCCGCCCCAGGCCAGGGTTGACAGGCCGCGCTCGCGCGCCGCCTTCAGCACCCACTCGCTCAGGGCCGCCACCAGCGTGGCATGAAAGACCGCAGCCGCCTGATCGACGTCGACGGCGCCGGGCAGCGAGCCCAGCAGCGCCAGCAGATCGGGCTGCCGATCGACGCCGATGCGCCAGCCGCCCGCCATGGCTGGCGGCCAGCCCTGCCGCTCGATGTGGCGGCTTGCCGCCTGCTCCAGCAGCATGGCGGCCTGCGCCTCGTATTGCATCCGGTCGCACAGTCCGAGCAGGCCGGCGGCGGCGTCGAAGACGCGGCCCATGCTCGAGCTGCGCGGCGAGTTGATGCCCTGGGCCAGCATGCGCGCGACGATGGCGCCCGCGCCGTTGTTCGGAAAACGCTCGCCGATCTCGGCGCCGCGTCCGAGTTGATGCAGCACCGCGGCCGCCATGCGCCAGGGCTCGAGCGCTGCCTTGTCGCCGCCGGGCAGCGGCATCGGCCGCAGGTGACCCAGGCGTTCGAACTTCGCGCCGTCGACCTGCAGCAGTTCGCCGCCCCAGGCGGCGCCATCGGACCCCAGGCCGACGCCGTCCAGCGCCAGGCCCAGCAGCGGGCCGCTGTGACCGTGCTCGGCGCAGACCGCGGCGATGTGGGCATGGTGATGCTGCACCGCCACGGTCGGCAGCCCATGGCGCGCGGCAAAGGCCAGGGCCGCCTGCGTGCTGTAGTCGTCCGGGTGCAGGTCGTGCGCCACGAGGGCGGGTTCGACCTCGAACAGGCGCAGCATGCGCTCGACTGTTTCATCGAGGAAGGAGCAGGTCGCCGCATTGTCCAGGTCGCCGACGTGCGGCGACGCGAAGGCGTCAATGCCGCGGGTCACGCAGACGCTGTTTTTCAGGTGCGCACCAAAGGCCAGCACCGAGGGGCCGCCGCGCGGCAGACGGATCGCGCCCGGTGTGTAGCCGCGGCTGCGACGGATGAACTGCGCGCCGCCTGCGAGCGGGCGCAGCACGCTGTCGTCGCAGCGCGCCACGATCTCGCGGTCATGATCGAGCAGCGCGTCGGCGATACCGGCCAGCCGTGCTGCGGCCTCGGTCGAATCGCGCACGATCGGCTCGCCGCCGGGGTTGGCGCTGGTCATCACCAGCACCAGTTCCTGCGGCTCATTCAGCCAGGCGCTGCCCGCGGGCCGTCCGGCGGCTTCATGGAACAGCAGGTAATGGATCGGGGTGGTGGGCAGCATGACGCCGAGTTCCATCAGGCCCGGCGCCACGCCGGGAAGGAGGGCATCGCAGGGCGCGCGCGCGCGCAACAGGACGACCGGGCGCTCGCGGCTCTCGAGCAGGTCGCGCTCCGGCGCACAAAGGTGGACATAGGATGCCAGGCTGGCGGCGTTCAGAAGCATCACGGCAAAGGGCTTCTGGTCGCGGTTCTTGCGCCGACGCAGGCGCTGCACGGCCTCGCTGCGCCTGGCGTCGCAGGCGAGATGAAAGCCGCCCAGGCCCTTGATGGCGACGCTCTGGCCCGAGCGCAGCCGCTCCAGCGTCAGGGCGATCGGGTCGCCGGCGAGCGGCTGGCCGCGGGCGTCGAGCAGCGCGAGCTGCGGGCCGCACAGCGGGCAGCAGGTGGTTTCGGCATGAAAGCGGCGGTCCGCCGGCAGCCGATATTCGCACTCGCAGGGCGGGCACAGCGGGAACGGCGCCAGGCTGGTCTGCGGCCGGTCATAGGGCAGGGCGCGTGTCACCGTGTAGCGCGGACCGCAGTGGGTGCAGGTGATGAAGCCGTGGCGCCAGCGCCGATTCGCGGGATCGAACATCTCGTCCAGGCAGTCCGGGCAGACCGCCACATCCGGGCCAATGGCCGTGGCGCTGGCGGACTGACCCTTGACGCTGGCAACGATGCTGAAACGGGTCAGGGCGTGCCGCGCCGCATCCTGAACCCGCACCTCATCGACGCTTGCCAGCGCCGGCGCGTCGGAGCGCAGTCGCGCCAGCAATTCGGCCATCTGCGGCGCCGGGCCCTGGGCCTCAATCTCGACGCCGTGCGCGTCGTTGCGCACCCAGCCGGTCAGGCCCAACTCATTGGCCAGGCGCCAGACAAAGGGCCGAAAGCCGACGCCCTGGACGACTCCGCTGACCCGGATTCGGCGCGCCATACCGCTCAAGGCTCGACCCCCATCGTCGTCATCGCCAGGCCGCCATTGCCGTCATCGCGAGGCTGCAGGCCGTCATCGCGAGGCCGCCACTGCCGTCATCGCGAGGCTGCAGGCCGTGGCGATCCATGCCGGGGCGGCCAGCGCTGTGGCCGTGGATTGCCGCGCTGCGCTCGCAATGACGAAGCGTTTCATGGCGGGCGCAGCGTCGCCATCGCGAGGCCGCCATTGTCGCCATCGCGAGGCTGCCCTTGTCGTCATCGCGAGGCCGCAGGCCGTCATCGCGAGGCTGCAGGCCGTGGCGATCCATGCCGGGGTGGCCAGCGCTGTGGCCGTGGATTGCCGCGCTGCGCTCGCAATGAC
>CAIMBE010000188.1 GCA_903839085.1 uncultured beta proteobacterium
CAACGGTGGTCAGGCCCCAAAACATGCCGGCCGCCAGTGCCAGCAGGTCGCCGCGCCACTGGTCTGCGCGGGCGGCTGAGGCCGATCCTTCGCCCAGGGCAAAGGCCACCGCTGCAAACGCCAGGGCCAGGCCCAGCCACTGCACGGGGCGCATCCGCTCCGAGGCCACGAACAGCGGCAGCAGCACGGCCACCCAAAAGGGGGAGGTGTAAAGAAAAATGGTCAGGCGCGAGGCTGTGGAAAACTGCAGTCCGGCGTAAAGGGCGGCAAATTCGAGGGCGAACAGAATGCCCGCCAGCAAGCCCGCGGGGAGCGAGCCGTCGCGCTGAAACATCGGTATGCCGCGCCGCAGGCACCAGAGCCACAAGATGACAGTCGCCCCGGTAAAGCGAAGTGCGGCCTGAAAGACCGGTGGCAGGTCGGGGATGGTGGCCTTGACCAGCACCTGCTGGAAGCCCCAGAACAGGCAGCAGCCCAGCAGCAGGCCGACCGCGACACTGTCGAGGTGGTCCTTTCGGGCCATCATCGACAGCACCCTTGTGCGGCCTGGTCGTGCAAATAAGGACGGCGCACTACAGGGCGTGCTCGGTGTAGAACTTGCCGCCGTGAAACAACAGCGGCGAGGCGCCCGCGCGGTGCGTGCAGCGCTCGACTTCGCCGACAAAGATGACATGATCGCCCTCTTCGTAACGGCTGCGGTTGAAGCACTCGAAGGCGGCCGCAGCCCCTGCCAGCAAGGGCGCTCCGCCGGTCCCGTCGATGAACTCGACATCGGCAAAGCGGTCCACGCCCTTGGTGGCAAAGCGTTTTGCGAGGGCGTGCTGATCGGCCGCCAGAATGTTGATGGCGTAGTGGGATCCGGTACTGAAGGCGGGCAGCGAAGCGGCCGCCCGGGCCAGACTCCACAGCACCAGTGGCGGCGCCAGCGATACCGAGTTGAAGGAATTGGCGGTGAGCCCCACCAGAGCGCCCTCGGCCGTGCGCGCGGTCACGATCGTGACACCGGTTGCGAACATGCCCAGTGCGTTTCGAAACTCAAGCTGTGAGAAATTGGGGGCCTGGGCGCGCAGGTTCGGATCAAAAGACGGCATGGGTGGAATTTACCCGAGTTTTCCGGCTTCCGGCCCCAATCTGCGCCGGGCATCAAAGCCGCTGCCGACATCGTCGCTCTGGTCTGCGTCCCTTTCGCTCGCGCCACCCCTCAAGGCAAGCGGGTGGCGCTTGGCGCAAATGCCTGTCCGGTTTATGCCAGCAGAAGGTCTGCGCTCACATAGCTGTAGCCCAGATCTTTTGCCACCGCTTCGTAGGTGACTTGTCCGCTGGCCACATTCAGGCCATTCTTCAGGTGCGGATTGTCCTTGAGCGCCTGTTTCCAGCCCTTCTCGGCCAGCGCGACGGCGTGCCCGATGGTGGCGTTGTTAAGGGCGAAGGTCGAGGTTCTGGCCACTGCACCCGGCATGTTGGCCACACAGTAATGCACCACACCGTCGACCATATAGGTTGGCTCGGCGTGGGTGGTTGCGTGCGAAGTCTCGAAGCAGCCGCCCTGGTCGATCGCAACGTCCACCACGACCGCTCCTTTTTTCATGCGCGAGATCATGCTGCGCGTCACCAGTTTGGGCGCTGCAGCACCTGGAACGAGAACGCCACCAACGACCAGGTCGGCATCGAGCACGGCGTCTTCCACGCTTTGCGAATTCGAATAAATCGTGTTGATGCGGTTGCCAAAGACCAGGTCCAGCTGGCGCAGGCGATCCACGCTCTTGTCCAGCACGCTGACCCGCGCTCCCATGCCAACGGCCATCTGCAATGCGTGCGTGCCGACAACGCCGGCGCCGATGATCGCCACGTGGGCCGCGGGTACGCCGGGCACGCCGCCCAGCAGGATGCCCATGCCACCCTTGGATTTTTCGAGGTGCGCGGCACCAGCCTGTATCGCCATGCGACCCGCCACCTCACTCATGGGCGCCAGCAGCGGCAAGCCGCCACCCGGTCCGGTGATGGTTTCGTAGGCAATGCAGATGGCGCCTGATTTGACCAGCGCGGCGGTTTGCTCCGGATCGGGTGCGAGGTGCAGGTAGGTATACAAAATCTGGCCAGGCCGCAGCATGGCGCATTCCTGCGGTTGAGGCTCCTTGACCTTGACGATCATGTCGGCCTTGGCGAACACTTCCCTGGCCTCGGCCGCGAGCGTCGCGCCGGCGGCCTTGTATTGCTCGTCGGTCAGGCCGATGGCGGCCCCGGCCCCGGCTTGCACCAGAACCTGGTGACCATGCGAAGTCAGCTCGCGCACGCTGGCCGGCGTCAGGCCGACGCGGTATTCGTGGTTCTTGATTTCCTTGGGTAGTCCGATCAGCATGCTGTTCTCCAGGTTGATTTTGTAAAGAGACGCAGTGTGGTGCAGGAATCGAAACTTTAAAACAATAATTAATGTTTATTTATGAATATTCACTTAACTAATACAAGCATAGAGAATAATCAGCACCCATGTGGGGCCCGATTCCGGTGTTTTTCATCGCAGGAAGAGCGTTGACGGTGTCCGCCGGTCGAGCGCGCCTTTGACCATGGGCGAACCGGTCGAATGGATGGACGATGGCAGCCCGCGCAGCCGACGCTTCGATGACCGCTACCGCTCAAGCGCGGGTGGCTTGGCGCAGGCCACGACGGTCTTTCTGGCCGGTTGCGGCTTGCCGCATCGTTGGCGCGGCCACGAGCGATTCACCGTGCTTGAGACCGGCTTTGGCCTGGGTCTTAACTTTCTGACGACCTGGGCCGCCTGGGCGGCGGACGCCGAGCGCAGTGGCTGCCTGCACTTTGTGTCGGTGGAGGCTTATCCGGTGAGCGTCCCGGACATTCTGCGCAGCGCGCAGATGGCCGCTCCCCCAAGCGGGAGTGACGCCGGTTTGATGCGGCGCGTGCAGGCGCTGGCTCAGGAACTGGCGCAGGTCTGGCGCGATCTGGCGCCCGGTCTTCATGTGTTTCATTTTGCCCAGGGGCGCGTGCAATTGACCCTGGCCGTGGGCCAGGCGCAGCGCATGCTGCAAAGCCTGGACTGCCGGGCCGATGCGGTCTACCTCGACGGCTTCAGTCCGGCGCGCAATCCGGACATGTGGTCATTGCAGACCCTGCAGGGGGTAAGCCTGCATTGCAGGGCGGGGACCACCCTGGCGACCTACACGGTTGCCAGAAGCGTCCGCACGAGACTCGAAGGGCTTGGCTTTCGAGTGGAAAAATGCGCCGGTCTGGCGCCCAAACGCGATTGCCTCAAGGCCGTCTTTTTGCCGCAGGCATGAGTCAGGACAGCACCTCGCGGCGCGTCACAAACGATCTTCTGGCGAGTCAAAGGCAGACCGCGGCAAGCGGCCGGAGATAGGTCAGCGGTTGGTCGGGAAGCTGAAGACCGCGCCTTCGCGCAGCCCCGCCGAGGGCCAGCGCTGCGTGATGGTCTTGCGCTTGGTGTAGAAGCGCACTGCGTCCGGGCCGTAGGCGTGCAGATCGCCGAACAAGGAGCGCTTCCAGCCGCCAAACGAGTGGTAGGCCACCGGCACTGGCAGCGGCACGTTGATTCCGACCATGCCGACCAGAATGTGGTCGCTGAAGTAGCGCGCCGCTTCGCCGTCGCGCGTGAAGATGCAGGTGCCGTTGCCATATTCGTGGGCGTCGATCAGGTCCATCGCGTCGCGCAGCGTCGCCACCCGCATCACACCCAGTACCGGGCCGAAGATCTCTTCCTGGTAGATCTTCATGCCGGGCTTGACATGGTCGAACAGGCAGGCGCCCAGAAAATAGCCGCCCTCGTGGCCGGCCACCTTGACGCCGCGGCCATCCACCACCAGGGTCGCGCCCTCGGCCACGCCTTGATCGACAAAACCCCTGACCTTCTCGAAGTGCGCCTGCGTCACCAGCGGCCCCATGTCGTTGGACGGGTCGGTGCCGGGGCCCACCTTCATCTTGGCAATTTCCACCTTCAGGCCTGCCACCACGGCGTCGGCGGTCGCGTCGCCGATGGCCACCACCAGCGGAATTGCCATGCAGCGTTCACCGCAGGAGCCATAGGCCGCCCCCATCAGGGCGCTCACCGCGTTGGCGACGTCGGCGTCGGGCATCACCACCGCATGGTTCTTGGCCCCGCCCAGGGCCTGCACGCGCTTGCCATGGGCGCAACCGGTCGCGTAGATGTACTCGGCGATCGGGGTCGAGCCGACAAAGCTGATGGCCTGCACGCGTTTGTCGGTGAGCAGCGTGTCGACCGCCTCCTTGTCGCCGTGCACCACGTTGAGCACACCGGGTGGCAGCCCCGCCTGCAGCGCCAACTCGGCCACCAGCAGGGCGCTGCTCGGATCGCGCTCGGAGGGCTTGAGGACGAAAGTGTTGCCGCAGGCCACCGCCATCGGCCACATCCACAAAGGCACCATGACGGGAAAATTGAAGGGCGTGATGCCGGCCGTGACACCGAGCGCCTGGAACTCGCTCCACGAGTCGATCGAAGGGCCGATGTTTCGGCTGTGCTCGCCCTTGAGCAGTTCCGGGCAATAGCTGGCGTACTCGACGTTTTCAATGCCGCGCTGCAGCTCGCCCAGGGAATCGCTCATCACCTTGCCGTGTTCTGCGGTGACCAGCGCGCAGATCCGGTCGGCATTCTCTTCGAGCAAAGTCTTCAACCTGCTCATGACGCGCGCCCGTTTCAGCGGCGGCGTCGCGCGCCAGGCCGGGTAGGCGGCATGCGCCGAGGCGATGGCCTGCTCGACCGTTGCCTTGTCGGCCAGCGGCACGCGCTTTTCCGCCCTGCCGGTGGCCGGGTTGAAGACCTCCTGCGAGCGGCTGCCGCCGGTCACCAGTTGGCCGTCGATCAGATGTTGAATCAGGGGAAGTGTTTGCATGTGAGTGTACTTTTCAGTGAAGGTTTGATTAGTCTGTCATCGCGAGCGCAGCGTGGCGATCCATGCATGGACTGCCGCGCTGGCCGTCACTGCGAGGAGCAAAGCGACGCGGCAGTCGCAGTGACGAAAAAATTTCAAGCAGTCTGGTTGATGCATTCGCCCAGCGCATTGATCAGGCTGTCGATCTGGGCCGGCGTCGTGATGAAGGGTGGCGCGAGCTGGATGGTATCGCCGCCATAACGCACATAGAAGCCCTTCTTGAGCATCGCCATCGCAATGTCGTAAGGGCGGCGCGCCGGCTCGCCGGGCAGCGCGGCAATGGTCAGGCCGGCGGCCAGGCCAAAGTTGCGGATGTCCGTGACATGCTTGGCCCCTTTGAGGCTGTGCACCGCGTTCTCGAAGTGCGGCGCCAGCGCCTTGACTTTGTCCACCATGTTTTCTTTTACCAGCAGGTCCAGCGTCGCCAGCGCCACGGCGCAGGGCACCGGGTGCGCCGAGTAGGTGTAGCCGTGGGCAAATTCCAACATGTAGTCCGGCCCGCCCTGCGCCATGAAGGTGTCGTAGATGTCCTTTTTGGCCAGCACCGCGCCCATCGGCTGCGCGCCGTTGGTGATCTGCTTGGCGATGTTCATGATGTCGGGCGTCACGCCAAAAGCCTCGGCACCGGTGTAGGCGCCGGCGCGGCCGAAGCCGGTGATCACCTCGTCAAAAATAAGCAGGATGTTGTTCGCAGTGCAGATCTCACGCAGGCGCTGCAGGTAGCCCTTGGGCGGAATGACCACGCCGGCCGAACCCGAGAAAGGCTCCACGATCACCGCGGCAATATTGCTCGCGTCGTGCAGCGCGATGAGCCTGAGCAGATCGTCGGCCAGTTCCGCGCCCTTGTCGGGCATGCCGCGCGAAAAGACATTGCCGGCCAGCTGCGTGTGCGGCAGGTGATCGGCCTCGATGCCCTGGCCGAAGGTCTTGCGGTTGCCGACGATGCCGCCAACCGAGATGCCGCCGAAGTTGACGCCGTGGTAGCCCTTTTCACGCCCGATCAGGCGCGTCTTGCTCGCTTGTCCCTTGGCGCGCCAATAGGCGCGCGCCAGCTTGAGCGAGGTGTCGGCCGACTCGGAGCCCGAGCCGGTAAAGAAGACATAGTCGAGCCCGGCGGGCGTCAGTTCCTTTAGCTTGTTGGCCAACTCGAACGAAAGCGGGTGCCCGAACTGAAAGGCTGGCGAATAGTCCAGCGTGGCCAATTGACGCGTCGCGGCGTCGGTGATCTCGCTTCGACCGTGCCCCAGTCCGCAGCACCACAGGCCCGACAGACCGTCAAAAATCTGCTTGCCATGGTTGTCGGTGTAATAGCACCCCTGGGCGCTCACCATCATGCGCGGAGCGGCCTTGAACTCGCGGTTGGCGGTAAAAGGCATCCAGTGCGCCTCCAGCCAGGCGGCGTCGGTGCGGGAGGTGCCCAGGTGCTGGGCTTCGTTCATGTCCATGGCGTGTCCTTTATGAGAAACAGATGTCACTGCCCGGGTTGCCAGGCTGCGCTCGCAATGACAGCTTCAGCGCTGCCAAAAACAATCCGATACTGACTGTTTCTGTTACTCTTATAAATGTATAAGTATCACTATTCAGTTGGCAATCTATGAAAGTAAATAGCCGCCCGGCGCTGGGCCAGTTGAGCGACATGGACATCCGCCTGCTGCGGGTGTTCAAAAGCGTGGTCGAGTGCGGCGGCATGGCAGCGGCCGAACTCGAGCTCAACATCGGCACGTCCACCATCAGCCGCCACGTCAAGGACCTTGAAACCCGCCTGGGACTCAATTTATGCCGACGCGGACGGGCCGGCTTTGCCCTGACCGCCGAGGGCGAGCAGATCTATTCCCAGACGCTGCGCCTGCTGGCCGGTGCCGATGCCTTTCGCAGCAGCGTGGACGAGATCCACCGCCGCATGGGCGGTCAGCTCAATATTGCGGTGTTCGACAAGACTGCGAGCAACCCGCAAGCCCGCATCGGCGCCGCGATTGCCAGCTTCTCCGACTTGGCGCCCGAGGTCAGCCTGAATCTGCACGTGGCGCCCCTGAACGCGATCGAGCGCGGCGTGCTCGACGGGCAGTTTCAGATCGGCGTGATCCCCGGGCACCGCAGCTCGGACACCTTGTCTTATGACGAGCTGTTCACCGAAACCATGTACATGTACTGCGGCGCGCAGCACGCCTTGTTCCAGAGCGGGCAGGCGGCGCTGGAGCCCACCGACTGGGAGGGCCTGCGCGGCCATGACTTTGCCGGCCTGGGCTACCACTCGCCGAACATGGAAATGAGCCAGCAGATGCGACTGCAACGCAAGGCCACCGGCTACGACCAGGAATCGATTGCCACCTTGATCCTCTCGGGCAAGTACCTCGGCTTTCTGCCCGACCATTACGCGCAGGCCTTTGTCGACGCAGGACAGATGCGCGCCGTCAAGCCCGAGCTGTTCTTCTACCTCTGCAGCTTTTTCTGCATCGTGCGGCGCACCCCCCAGCCGTCCAGGGCGACGCGCGCTTTCCAGGATTGCCTGGTGCGGGCGCATTCACAGCGCGTGCCGGCGTGAGGGCGAGGGTGAGGGTGAGGTGCCGGATCAGCGCGCTGCAAACCTGCCGGCCAGACTGCCGCTTCTGGCGGCGATGACCAGTCGCCACAACCGGTGCGTCTTCATCAACTGCGCGGCAACCTGAGCGCTGGCGAAGTCCCGCAGTCGCGTACCCATTTCGCGTCCCTAGCCGTCGACGGTCAACAGATTGTTGACCTGACTCACACCCTGGGCCGACCACGTGGCGCCTTCGGCAGCGTTTCGCTCGGCCCAGGAATGGACACACCCGCGCAGGGTGACGATACTGCCATCGACTGAAATCTCGATTCGCCTGGCTTCGCGCGATGCCTGGCGCGTCAGTGCGTCCTGGATCCGGGTGGAGAGGTCGGCCGGAATTGGCAGCGCCTTGAGCGTGATGTTGTCGGTCATGCCCGCCACCCCCTTGAGCGGGCGGATCATGCGTTCGACCGCGCGGCGCTGAAAGTTCCAGTCGACTTCACCGCCCAGTGTCACCCAGCCGTTCTCCACCATCACCTTGATGCGTTCCTTGGGAACGGAGCTGTTCCAGCCCAGCGCGTGCTCGACCGCCATGGCAATCTCCGTGTCACTGCGCTTGTGCACGCCCTGTGGCACCACATCGATCTCCAGCGCGATGGCCTTGACGCCTGCCACACGCTCGACGGCACGTCGCGTGGCGATCTTCTCCGCGTAGTTCTCCAAATGCCCGCTCACCGTCACCACCCCGTCGCTGACAGCGACGCCCACCCTGGCTTCTGGAACGACCGGATCCCAAGCCAACTCTGTCAAAACGTCCTTTTTTAGATCTGAATCGCTCTTCATGTCTGCTCCAAAGATGAACCACGCCGCAGCCCGCCACAGGGTGTCAGGATAGTCTTGAGCGCGGGCGCCATATTGCGAAAAATCAAGTCTCCACTGGCGCGGTTCTGCACACTTCATGACCAGAGATTGACGCTGCGGCAACCCGTGGATCACGGCAGGCAGCGCGGTCTTGGACGCGCACGAGAATGGAGCCTGGCCATGTTGTCCGACCCTGACGGGTCAGCCCGTCGCTTGGTCGATCAGGTGGCAATGGTGATCGGAATGCGCTGGCGGCCAAAGTGGCCGGCGCGCGCGGCAAAGCAGCCGGCGATAAGGCTGCCGCATTCGGGGCAGTGGCCGTC
>CAIMBE010000189.1 GCA_903839085.1 uncultured beta proteobacterium
CGTGATGTAGGCGGCCGAGCCGAAAAATGCCGCATGGCCAAATGACAGCAGGCCGGTGAAACCGAGCAGCAGGTTGAAGGCGCAGGCAAAAATGGCGAAGCACAGCAGCTTCATCACGAACACCGGATAGAGCCCGAGCATGGGCGCCAGCAGTGCCAGGATCAGCAGCGCCAGGTAGGTGATGCGAATCAGTTTGGCGGCTTTGTCCACGGCTCAGACCTCCTTGCCGAACAGGCCGGCGGGGCGGAACATCAACACGATGACCATGATCACAAACACCACAATGCTTGACGCCTCGGGGTAGAGGACGCGCGTCAGGCCTTCGACTACACCGAGGCCCAGACCGGTCAGGATCGATCCCAGGATGGAGCCCATGCCGCCGATCACAACCACCGCAAAAACCACGATGATCAGGTTCGAGCCCATCAGCGGAGTGACCTGAATGATGGGTGCGGCCAGTACACCGGCCAGCGCGGCCAGCGCGGCGCCACCGCCGTAGGTCAACATCACCATAAGGGGTACATTCACCCCGAAAGCCTGCACCAGTTTGGAGTTCTCGGTGCCAGCGCGCAGATAGGCGCCAAGCCGTGTGCGCTCGATCAGGTACCAGGTGCCCAAACACACGGTCAGTGATGCCAGCACCACCCAGGCGCGATAATTGGGCAAGACCATGAAGCCGAGGTCGGTTGTGCCCGAGAGCAGTTCCGGCGCCGGGTAGGACTGCCCCGATACGCCGTATTGATCGCGCATGACTCCTTCAAAAATGAGTGCCAATCCGAAGGTCAGAAGCAAGCCGTAAAGGGGATCAAGCCCGTACAAACGCTTGAGAAACAGGCGTTCGATGACCACACCCAAGGCACCCACAATCAGGGGCGCCAGAACCAGCGCAAACCAATAGTTGATGCCCCACTTGTCAAGCATGATCCAGGCAGCGTAGGCGCCCAGCATGTAGAGCGCACCGTGCGCGAAATTGACGATGTCGAGTAGACCAAAAATCACTGCCAGGCCGAGACTGAGCATGGCGTAAAAAGCCCCATTGACCAGACCCAGCGTCAACTGACCCAGAAAAGCCTGCAAGGGGATACCAAAAATTTCCATCAAAGACAGTAGGTTCGCGTGTTGAAGTTACATCGCCGCCTCGTCATCGCTTCGCTCGCGATGACGAGGATCGCCCTATCGCTCCTATTTCCAGAGCGTGCACTTGCTCTCGGCCTTGGTGGCCCAGGCCGTGTCACCCTTGAAGGTTTCCACCACGTTGTAGTAATCCCATGGCTCCATCGACTTATCGGGTGACTTGACCTGCATAAGGTACATGTCGTGCACCATGCGACCGTCATCGCGAATGTAGCCGCCCTTGGTAAAGATGTCGTTGACCTTGGTCTTCTTCATCTGCGCCAGAACCTTGTCCGGATCGTCGTTGCCGATTGCCTTGACGGCGTTGAGGTAATGCTGCGTGGCTGAGTAGTCGCCAGCCTGGACGGACGAGGGCATGCGCTTCACTTTTTCGAAGAACTTGCGGCTCCAGGCGCGCGTTTCAGCGTCCCGGTTCCAGTACCAGCTGTCGGTCAGGTACATGCCTTGCGTCATCTTAAGACCCAGCGAATGGATGTCGTTGATGAACACCAGCAAGCCGGCGAGCTTCATGGTTTTGGTGATGCCGAATTCATTGGCCGCCTTGATCGCATTGATGGTGTCGCCGCCAGCGTTGGCCAGACCCAGGATCTGTGCCTTGCTGCTCTGTGCCTGTAGCAGGAAGGACGAGAAATCGCTGGCGGAAAGCGGGTGTTTGACCGAGCCAACGATGGTGCCGCCGGCGGCCTTGACGACTGTCGCCGTGTCGTTCTGCAACTGGGCGCCGAAGGCGTAATCCGCCGTCAGGAAATACCAGCTCTTGCCACCCGCCTTCACCACAGCGCTACCCGTACCTTTGGCCAGCGCGATGGTGTCATAAGCCCAGTGCACTGTGTAGGGATTGCATTGCTCGTTGGTCAGCGCGGAATGCGCTGCGCCAATCGGGATGAACAGTTTTTTCTTCTCTGCAGCCACCTTGGCCATGGCCAGGGCGGTGCCGGAATTCGTGCCGCCAATCAGCAGGTCCACGCCTTGCGTGTCGAACCATTCGCGCGCCTTGCCAGCGGCCAGGTCAGGCTTGTTCTGATGGTCGGCGTAGATCACTTCAATCTTCTTGCCATTGATCGCTCCGCCCATATCCGCCACGGCCATCTTGATCGCTTCCACGCCACCCGGCCCGTCGATATCGGAATACAAGCCCGACATGTCGGTGATGATGCCGATACGAATCACGTCGCCGGAGATTTGGGCCTGTGCTGGCGTTATGCCTGCGACCATCGTTGCGATGGCCAGTGAACAGGCGGTCGTAAATTTCCTGAGTTTCATGGGGGCTCCTGGTAGGTTGATGTCGAAAAACGGGGAAAGATGATCTGTTAGCGGTTCTGCTGGCGTCAGACGCCCAGGTATTCCTGCAGCATACCCATGTTCTGGTTCAATTCGGCCTGTGCAAACTGCTTGACGATGGCGCCGTGTTCCATGACATAGAAACGGTCCGCCAGCGGCGCGGCAAAGCGGAAATTCTGCTCCACCAGCACGATGGTATAGCCCCTGGCCTTGAGCGCCAGAATCATCTCGGCGAGCTTTTGCACGATCACCGGCGCCAGCCCTTCCGAGATCTCATCGAGCAGCAGC
>CAIMBE010000190.1 GCA_903839085.1 uncultured beta proteobacterium
AAAAAAGCCACCAGTTCCTGCAGCAGTTCATGCGCTTCGAGCATGCGGCCGTCGCCGCTCTCGCCGCACGCCTGCTCACCGCTTGCAACATCGAAAACAATCGCGCCATCGGCTGTCAATTGCGCCACGTTGCGTACCGTGGCCGGATGCACCCACATCTCGCGGTTCATGGCCGGAGCGATCAGCAAGGGTACTTCAGCCAGCGGCCTTGCCAGGCACATCAGGCTCAGCAGATCATCGGCGCGGCCGTGCAGGAGCTTGGCCATGAAGTCGGCGCTGCAGGGCGCGATCAGAATGGCGTCGGCGCCTCGGCTCAGATTGATATGCGCCATGTTGTTGTCCTGGCGGGCATCCCACTGCGAGTCGTAGACGGCGCGATGGCTCAGGGCCTGCAGGGTGACACTGGTGATGAACTGCTGCGCCGCGGCGGTCATCACCACCTGCACGGTGGCGCCCTCCTTGACCAGTGCACGGCACAGTTCGGCTGCCTTGTAGCAGGCAATTCCACCGGTCAGCCCCAGAACAATGTGTTTTCCATCGAGCTCATTCATGGGCATCAATGTAGCAGACGGGATATGGCCCCACGCTCGCTCGCTGCGCGTAGCTCCCTGCCCCCCGAGGGGCCCTCGCGCCTTGGGGCGGCCCGTCGGTCGCTCGTATAATTCCCATTTCCAACCGACTGAGCCAAAAGCTCACTCTGACATGACCAAATTTGTCTTCGTCACCGGCGGTGTGGTGTCTTCCCTGGGCAAGGGAATCGCCTCAGCCTCCCTCGCCGCGATTCTGGAGTCGCGAGGCCTCAAAGTCACTCTGATCAAGCTGGACCCCTACCTCAACGTCGATCCCGGCACGATGTCGCCGTTTCAGCACGGCGAGGTCTTCGTCACCGACGACGGCGCTGAAACCGATCTCGATCTTGGCCACTATGAGCGCTTCGTCGAGACCCGCATGCGCAAGGCCAACAATTTCACGACCGGCCAGATCTACAAGAGCGTGCTGGAAAAGGAACGCCGCGGCGACTACCTGGGCAAGACGGTGCAGGTCATTCCGCACGTGACCAACGAGATTCAGGATTTCATCCGGCGCGGCGCCCGCTTTGGCACGCCCGAGGCGGTCGATGTGGCGATCGTCGAGATTGGCGGCACCGTCGGCGACATCGAGTCCCTGCCCTTCCTCGAAGCAGTGCGGCAGATGAGCCTGAAGATGGGGCACAACAACACCGCCTTTGTGCACTTGAGCTACGTGCCCTGGATCGCTGCAGCGGGCGAACTCAAGACCAAGCCGACCCAGCACACGGCCAAGCAGCTGCGTGAGATCGGCATTCAGGCCGACGCCCTGATCTGCCGCGCGGACCGACCGATCCCGACCGAGGAGAGAGAGAAGATCTCACTCTTTTCCAACGTGCCCGACTGGGGCGTGATCTCGATGTGGGATGTCGACACCATCTACAAGGTGCCGCGCATGCTGCATGAGCAGGGCCTGGACGGCCTGATCTGCGACAGGCTGCGACTCAACACGCACCCGGCGAATCTCAAGCGCTGGGACGAGCTGGTCTATGAGACCGAGCATCCGCAAGGGGAGGTCAGCATCGCCATGGTCGGCAAGTATGTCGACCTGAGCGACAGCTACAAGTCGCTCAACGAGGCGCTGCGCCATGCCGGCATGAAGAACCATGTGCGCGTTCGGATCGGCTACATCGACTCGGAAACCCTGACGCCCGAAAACATCACGCAACTGGCGCAGTTCGATGCCGTCCTGGTGCCGGGCGGCTTCGGCAAGCGAGGCATTGAAGGCAAGATCTGCGCGGCCCGTTTTGCGCGCGAAAGCAAGACGCCGTATCTGGGCATCTGCCTGGGCATGCAGGTCGCCACGATTGAGTTCGCCCGCCATGCGGCCGGCCTGGAGGGCGCCAACAGCACCGAGTTTGACCCGCAGACGCGCCACCCGGTGATCGCCCTGATCAATGAGTGGAAGGACGAGGACGGCAGCATCAAGACCCGCGATGAACATTCGGACCTGGGCGGCACCATGCGCCTGGGCGCGCAGAGTTCTGACGTCGCAAAGAACACCCTGGCGCACCAGATTTACGGCGACGTCGTCTCGGAGCGGCACCGCCACCGCTATGAAGCCAACGTGAACTACCTCGACACCCTGCGCCAGGCCGGCCTCGTGATTTCGGCCCTGACCCAGCGCGAGCAGCTGACCGAAATCGTCGAATTGCCGCAGACCGTGCACCCCTGGTTCATCGGCGTGCAGTTTCACCCTGAATTCAAGTCGACGCCCTGGAACGGGCACCCGCTGTTCAACGCCTTCGTCAAGGCCGCGCTGGAGCACCAGGCCGGCGCCAAACACCTCAAAGCGGTCGCTGCATGAAAGCGGTTCTATGAAGCTGTGCGGGTTCGACATCGGACTGCGGCAGCCCTTTTTTCTCATCGCCGGACCCTGCGTCATCGAGTCCGCGCAGTTGCAAATGGACACCGCGGGCGCCCTGAAGGAAATCACCCACAGCCTGGGCATCCCCTTTATTTTCAAGAGCAGTTTCGACAAGGCCAACCGATCATCGGGCACCACCTTTCGCGGGCCCGGGATCGAGCAGGGCCTCGAGATACTGGCGCGCATCAAACGTGAACTGGGGCTGCCGGTCCTGACCGACGTTCATTCGCCGGAGCAGGTCTCGCAGGTGGCCGCGGCGGTGGATGTGCTGCAGACGCCCGCATTCCTGTGCCGGCAAACCGACTTCATACGCGCCGTGGCGCAGTCGGGCTTGCCGGTCAACATCAAGAAAGGGCAGTTTCTGGCGCCCGGCGACATGAAGAACGTGATCGACAAGGCGCGCGCAGCGGCGCGCGAGAAGGGCTTGCAGGAAGACAATTTCATGGCCTGCGAGCGCGGCGTCAGCTTTGGCTACAACAACCTGGTGGTCGACATGCGATCGCTGGCCATCCTGCGTGAAACGGGCGCGCCGGTGGTGTTCGATGCCACCCATTCGGTTCAATTGCCGGGCGCACAGGGCAGTAGCAGCGGTGGGCAGCGCGAGATGGTGCCGGTGCTGGCGCGCGCCGCGGTGGCCGTGGGTGTCGCGGGCCTGTTCATGGAGACCCATCCGGACCCCGCCCGGGCCCTGAGCGATGGCCCCAACGCGGTGCCCCTCAAACACATGAGGGCTTTGCTGGAGTCCTTGCTGGCGCTCGACCGCGCTGTCAAGACGGGCGGCTTTCTGGAAGACAGCATGGGGGTTGGATCATGAGCAGCGCCTTCATCATCGCCAATGTGAGGGTCACGGACCCCGTGCAGTACGAAGAGTACAAGAAATGGTCCAGCATCGCCATGCAGGCGCACGGCGCCGAGGTCTGCGTGCGGGGCGGCGCGGTCGAGGTGCTGGAAGGCGACTGGCTGCCCGATCGGTTGGTTGTCCTGAAATTCCCCAGCCTGGCAGCGGCCAGAGCCTTTAATGCCTCTGAAGAATACGGCCAGGCCCGGGCCGCGCGCCAAGGCGCGTCGATCACGCGCATGGTTTTGGTGGAAGGCGTTTAGACCTTCAGTTTCGTTTTGTTTTGTTATGGAAAGAAATCAATGAGTGCAATTGTTGACATCGTAGGGCGCGAGATTCTTGACTCGCGCGGCAATCCCACCGTCGAATGCGACGTACTGCTCGAATCCGGCACAATGGGCCGCGCCGCCGTGCCGTCGGGCGCATCGACCGGCAGCCGCGAGGCGATCGAACTGCGCGATGGCGACAAGAGCCGCTACCTTGGCAAGGGCGTTCTCAAGGCGGTGGAGCACATCAACACCGAGATTTCCGAAGCCGTGCTCGGACTCGATGCGTCCGAGCAGTCTTTTCTGGACAAGACGCTGATCGACCTCGACGGCACCGAGAACAAGTCACGCCTGGGCGCCAACGCCATGCTGGCGGTCTCGATGGCCGTGGCGCGCGCCGCCGCCGAGGAGTCCGGCCTGCCCCTGTACCGCTACTTCGGCGGCATGGGCGCCATGCAGTTGCCGGTGCCCATGATGAACGTGGTCAATGGCGGGGCGCACGCCAACAACAACCTCGATCTGCAGGAATTCATGATCATCCCGCTGGGCGCGCCGAGCTTTCGCGAGGCCCTGCGCTACGGCGCCGAAGTGTTCCATGCCCTCAAGAAGATCATCCACGACAAGGGCATGAGCACCGCCGTCGGCGACGAGGGCGGCTTCACCCCGAGCGTCGCCAACCATGAGGCCGCGATCCAGATGATCCTGGAGGCCATCGACAAGGCCGGCTTCACGGCCGGTGAGCAGATCGCGCTTGGCCTGGACTGCGCTGCCAGCGAGTTCTACAAGGATGGCAAATACCATCTGCAGGGTGAGGGCCTGGTGCTGAGTTCGCAGGAGTGGACCGACATGCTGGCGACCTGGGTTGACAAGTACCCGATCATCAGCATCGAGGACGGCATGGCCGAGAACGACTGGGACGGCTGGAAGACGCTGACAGATCGCCTGGGCAAGCAGGTCCAGATCGTCGGCGACGACCTGTTCGTGACCAACACCAGGATCTTCAAGGAAGGCATCGACAAAGGCATTGCCAACTCGATCCTGATCAAGATCAACCAGATCGGCACCCTGACCGAAACCTTTGCCGCCATCGAGATGGCCAAGCGTGCCGGCTATACCGCCGTCATCAGCCACCGCTCGGGCGAGACCGAGGACTCGACCATTGCCGACATCGCCGTTGGCACCAACGCCGGCCAGATCAAGACCGGTTCACTGAGCCGTTCCGACCGCATGGCGAAGTACAACCAGTTGCTGCGCATCGAAGAGGACCTGGGCGACATCGCCAGTTATCCGGGCCGCGCCGCGTTCTACAACCTGCGCTAAGAGGAGTCACCAGGCCACTGCTGCGGACCGACCATGGGCAAATACGCTGTTTCGGCGGCTCTGATCGCACTGCTTGCCATCCTTCAGGCACAGCTGTGGTTTGGACGCGGCAGCATGCCCTCGGTGGCGCGCCTGACCGGGCAGCTCACGACCCAAAACCAGCAGAACCAGCAGGCACAGCTGGCCAATGACAGGCTGGCCGCAGAGGTGCGCGACCTCAAGGAAGGTCTGGACATGATTGAGGAAAAAGCCAGGCGCGAGCTGGGCATGGTCAAGCCCAACGAGATATACGTCAACGTCACGCCCAACAAGAAATAGCCACCGGAAAAAACGCGCTCAATGCAGCGCCGGCCCGGCCGTCGGCAATTTGACGGCGGCCTTGAAAATCTGTGCCACATCAATCGCATCAAAGCGCTCGTGCGCGCCGCAAAACTCGCATCCGACCTCGACCTCGCCACGCTCGGCCAGAATGCCCTGGACCTCCGCCTCTCCCAGGCCGAGCAACATCTTCTCAACCCGCTCGCGGCTGCAGGTGCAGGAAAAATGAGGGACCGGATCATCGACTGCCGGCTCGAAACGCAGCAGCTTTTCCTGCCAGAACAAGCGCCGCAGAATCGTGTCCGCGTCCAGCCCCAGGAGTTCCTCCTGCTTCAGGCTCGCCGCCAGCATCGCAACGCGCCGGTAATCTTCGTGCCCATCGTCGCCTTCATCGGCGCCCTCGGCGCCAGAACGTCCTGCCAGGTTGCCCTCACCCTGCAGCGGCAAGCGCTGGATCAACAGGCCGGCGGCGACCCGGGCGTCGGCCGCGAGCACCAGTGTGGTGTGCAACTGCTCGCTCTGGAGCATGTAGTGCTCGAGCACGGCGCTCAGCGTGTCCGGCTTTTCGTGCCCGTCGAGTGACAGCGGCACAACGCCCTGGTAGGCTTGCTGTCCGGGCAGCCGGTCCTCGGGGTCGAGCGTGATGGCGCACTTGCCCTGATGGTTCAGGTTGACCAGTTCACTCAGCCGCGCCTCTGGCGCAACCTGGCCGACGACTTTGGCCGTGGCGCGCACGCCAAAATCCGACTGCACCTCGGCCACCGCCAGCCTGACCGGCCCATCGCCAAAGACCTGAAGCAGCAGGGCACCGTTGAACTTGATGTTGGACTGCATCAGGGTCGCGGCGGCCACCATCTGGCCCAGCAAGTCCTGCACCGGCTGCGCATAGGCGCCGGCTGAACCGGCTGTGGCATGGCGACGCAGGATCTCGGTCCATGCGCCGGTCAGGCGCACCAGCACACCGCGCACCGGCAGGCCGTCAAACAGGAACTTGTGAATTTCCGACACGCGCAACTTGCCTCAGGCAATCCGGTTCAGACCTAGCCGGTGACGCCGGGCATTGCTGACGTAATCGGCGGCACCGCGTCGAAATCCCTGGACCCGCTCGGGCGTGAGCTGGCGAACCACTCTGGCCGGGCTTCCCATGATCATCGAGTTGTCCGCAAACTCCTTGCCTTCCGTGACCAGCGAGCCGGCGCCCACCAGGCATCCGCTGCCGATCTTTGCGCCGTTGAGGACGACCGCACCGATGCCGATCAGCGAGCCATCGCCAATCGTGCAGCCGTGCAGCATGACACGGTGCCCGATGGTCACGTCCTCGCCGATCGTCAGCGGCAATCCGACATCGGCATGCAGCACGCTGAGGTCCTGGATGTTGGTGCCGCGCCCGATCCGTATGACTTCGGTATCGCCGCGGATGACGACGCCAAACCAGACGCTGGCGTCGTCTGCCAGTTCAACGTTGCCCATCACCTGGGCGCTGTCAGCGACCCAGGCCGAATCAGAAATACGCGGGGCAACGCCATCAAATTCATAAACTGCCATGTCGATTTTCCATTGTTGCAAGCTGACTGAGGAGCCTAGCCGCGCGGATGATGGCGGGCATGCAAAACCTTCAGCCGCTCAAGAGCCACGTGGGTGTATATGGTAGTGGTTGAAATGTCGGCATGCCCGAGCAGCATCTGCACCGCCCTCAAATCGGCGCCGTGATTGAGCAGATGGGTCGCAAACGCATGGCGCAGGGTATGCGGCGACAGCGGCGTGCTGATGCCCGCGCGGCTGGCATGCTTCTTCACGATCATCCAGAACATGACGCGGCTCATGGCGCTGCCGGCCTTCCTGCCGCGGTGGGTCACGAACAGGTCGTCGGTCTGCCTTCCGGCCAGCAGCGCGGGACGCGCTTGATCCAGATACTGCCTGATCCAGACGCTGGCCACCTCGCCAAACGGCACCAGTCTTTCCTTGTTGCCCTTGCCGAAGACCCGCAGCACATTCTCCGACAGGCTCACATTGAATACCTTGAGGCCCACCAGTTCGCTCACGCGCAGACCGCTCGCGTACATCAGCTCCAGCATGGTGCGGTCGCGCACCCCCAGGGCCGAATCCGTCAGCGGCGCACCCAGCAGCGCCTCGACCTGTGCCTCGGTCAGGGTCTTGGGCACGCGCAGCGCCTGCCGGGCCGCCTGAAGCTTCAAAGTTGGATCGGCGCTGATCAGTTGCTCGCGCAGGGCCCAGCGAAAATAACGCTTGAAAACAGTCAGGCGCCGGTTCGCGGTGGTGGCTTTGCTGGAACTGTGGCGCGCCGAAAAGTAGCCGTTCAGATCCGCCTCCACCGTGTCGGTCAGAAGCCGCCCGCGAGCGCCCAACCATGCGGCGTAGAGCGCCAGATCGCGGCGGTAGGCCGCCAGCGTGTTTTTCGACAAGCCTTCCTCCAGCCAAAGACCGTCAATAAACGCATCGATCAGCGCCTGCGCCGCCATGGTCTGCAACAGCGCGGTCCTAACGAGGCCTGGGCCCGGCGGACTCGATGGGCAATGGACGATCCACGATACGACTTCTCCAGAGTTTGCAACCACCGCATTATCGGAGACTCATGCCCGTTGCGGCGGCGCCGCGCACAATCCGGCTCGGGTCGCGCAGGCGCGGGTGAACCGATGGCTTTTCGCTGCTATTCTCGGCAGGTGAACTTCATCCAGCTCCTGTTCCCGGACTTTTCGATGATCCTGTGCGGCTACCTCGTGTGCCGCTACACGGCGCTCGACCGCAGCGTCTGGCAGGGGGTCGAGACGCTGGTCTATTTTCTTTTCTTTCCGGTTTTGCTCTTTCACTCCATCATCAAGAGTCCGCTTGACGTCGCGGCAGCCTCCAGCCTGATCGGCGCCGGCTGGGTCATGGGCCTGGGCGGCATCGGGCTGGCCTATTCGCTGCCGCACTGGCCTTGGCTGGGGCGCCACGTTCCAGCGCGCGCCCACGCGGCCAGCGCCCAGGTGGCGTTTCGCTTCAATTCGTTTATCGGTCTGGCGCTGGCCGATCGCCTGGCCGGAGCACAGGGCCTGCTGCTGATCTCGGTATTGATCGGGGTCTGCGTGCCGCTCTTCAACGTGGCCGCGGTCTGGCCCATGGCGCGCCACGCGCAACGCGGTTTCCTGAAGGAACTGCTGCGCAATCCCTTGATCATTGCGACCGCATCGGGCCTGAGCGCCAACCTGCTGGGCTATACGCTGCCGCTCTGGCTGGAACCCACTGTGGGGCGCATCGGTGGTGCTTCGCTGGCGCTGGGCCTGATGGCCGCCGGCGCCGGCCTGCAGTTCGGCGCTCTGGGCCAGGCCAAGGCCATGGCGCTGGCACTGCTGGCGATCCGCCACCTGCTGTTGCCGCTGGTCGCGCTGGGGTGTTCGCTCCTGTTCAGGCTTGATCCGCTTCAAGGCATGGTCCTGCTGGCTTTTTCCGCCTTGCCAACTGCCCCCAGCGGCTACGTCCTGGCGGCGCGCATGGGCTACGACGGCGCCTATGTGGCCGGTTTGGTGACACTGTCCACACTGCTGGGCCTGTTCAGCCTTCCTTTTGCCCTTGGGGTGCTGCGGGCGCTGTGACTTGAACGCTGACCGTGAGCGCCGGTGTCGGTTACCTGGGGAAACCATGCCGAAACAGTCAATCCCGCTTGACCGGTCATGCCAGGTCGCGACCGCCTGCGGCGCCGGATTTCCGGGCCAGGTGCGCGAAAACCCCAATGCGTTCAGACGACCAGTCTTTGCATAATGAAGCACCCGCCATGATTCATCCTTGTCCCCAGATTGCCTTGCATTTTCTGCGCCAGTTCCCGGCCCTTACAAACAACCACCTGATCGAGGGGCGCGGGGCGACACCCCCAGGCCTTGCCACACGTTTATGAAGCAAAAATTCCTTCGGCTTGAGCGCTACTGCACAGGTTTTTCCATGGCTGTGGCGTGCGCCATGATGGCCCTGGCCGCCAGCCTGGGGCTGTTCCAGATCATCATGCGCTTCGTCATCGAGGCCCCGGCCGAATGGACCGAGGTGCTGATCCGCTTCAGCCTGATCTGGATGGTGTTCATGGGCATCCCCGCCGCCTTTCGCGCAGGTGCCATGGTCAGCGTGGATGTGCTCTATCGCTGGAGTCCGCCCAAGCTCAAACGGGTGCTCGACTGGTTCGTCAGTTCGGCGGCGCTGGCGCTGATCCTGATCATCATCTGGTGGGGCTGGGACTACGCGCAGCGTGGTCGCGTTCAGACCGTCATCGGTCTTGAAAACGTCACCATGTTCTGGGCCTACCTGGCGCTGCCGGTGGGCGGTGTTTTTTCTGTCATCGGGATCATCGGCAACCTGATCGATCCCCAGCGACTCGAACTGGAGACGGCACAATGACCATCGTCATGTTGACGACCATGGTGCTGTGCTTTGCGCTCACCGTATCGGTCGCGGTCTCCATCGGACTGGCTTCGATTCTTGGCATCCAGGCCAGCAATGCGCACATGCTGATCTCGGTCAAGGAGATGTTCAACGCCATCAACAAGTTTCCCCTGGCGGCCATTCCCTTCTTCATTCTGGCGGGCAACCTGATGGAAACCGGCGGCATCTCGCGGCGCCTGGTTGAATTCGCCAAGAGCATCGTCGGTGGCGTGCAGGGCGGCCTGCCCATGACCTGCGTCCTGACCTGCATGATCTTCGGTGCCGTGTCGGGCTCGTCGGTGGCCACCACCTTTGCCATTGGCACGGTGCTGATCCCGGCACTCATCAAGCATGGTTACCCGGTGACCTACGCAGCCGCTCTGCAAGCCACCAGCGCCGAACTCGGCGTCATCATCCCGCCCTCGATCCCGATGATTCTGTACGGCGTCAGCGCCGAAGTGTCGATTGGCGAGCTATTCATCTCCGGCTTCGGACCCGGCATCCTGATCGGCGGGGCCTTGATGCTGTTTGTCTTCGTCACCTGCCGGATCAAGGGCTGGGGCAAGAACGACGGCGACAGCCGTCTGAGCTTTCGCAAGGCAAGCCTGCAGGCCAGCTGGGCGCTCTTGATGCCGGTCATCATCCTGGGCGGCATTTACGGCGGTATCTTCACCCCCACCGAAGCTTCGGCGGTGGCGGTTTTTTATGCGCTGGTTGTCGGCACGGTGATCTACCGTGAAATCAGGCTTGCGGATTTGTACCTGATCCTGCGCAAGTCCGTCATGTCCAGCGCGGTCATCATGTTCATCATCGCCAACGCCGGCCTGTTTGCCTTTCTGATCACGCGCGCCGGTGTCCCCGATGCCATCGGGCACTGGTTGCAGGACGTCCTGAAGACACCCGCCTACTTTTTGCTCGGCGTGAACGCGGCCCTGTTCCTGATCGGAATGTTCATCGAGACCAGCGCTGCCATCATCGTGCTGGCGCCCATACTGGCTCCCGTGGCGATGCACTTTGGCATTGATCCGGTGCACTTTGGCCTGGTCATGGTGGTGAACCTGGCCCTGGGGATGATCACACCGCCCTTCGGCGTCAACCTGTTCGCGGCCTGCACCGTGGCGCGCATATCGCTGGACCGCATCATCAGGGATTTGGCGCCCTTTGTGCTTGTGGTGCTGGCCTGCCTGATGGTCATCACCTATGTTCCTGCGATCTCACTGACACTGCGGGATCTGGTTTACGCCAAATAGCGTCCGGCAGACTGGCGGCACCATTGAGCGACGACTTCTTCATCACAGCCTGCGCGAGCCCGAGGTAAACGAGGACGAAACCCACGGGCGACACCGATGCCGAAATTTGCAGCCAACCTGTCCATGCTCTACCCCGAGCTCGATTTTCTCGATCGGTTCGAAGCCGCCGCCAAGGATGGTTTCAAGGCGGTCGAATACCTTTTCCCGTACGGCTACGAAAGCCGCGAGATCGCGACGCGCCTCGCAACCCATGGGCTGCAGCAGGTTCTGTTCAATGCACCGCCCGGCGACTGGGACGCCGGCGAGCGCGGGCTGGCCTGTCTGAGCGGACGCGAGACCGAGTTCCGCGCCGGCATCGGCAGGGCGCTGGCTTACGCGGCGGCCCTGAACTGCCCGCGCATCCACGTGATGGCCGGGCTGCTGCCCGCTGGCACGCCACACGAAGCCTTGTATCCGACCTATGTCGGCCAGCTGCGCTGGGCCGCGGCCGAGGCTGCGCGAGAGGGCATGGATGTGCTGATCGAGCCGATCAACACGCGTGACATGGCGCGCTTCTATCTGAACCGCCAGGATCAGGCGCACCAGGTGCTGGCCG
>CAIMBE010000191.1 GCA_903839085.1 uncultured beta proteobacterium
AGGGTGCTGAAACGTTTGAAGAGAAATAGACCCAAGATAGTGGTCAGCGCACAAGGTCACCGATAATTTGCTGCATGTTGTGTCGCCCCGATTTTATTGACGATTCGCTGGATGGTAAGCGATGGCGCTGATCATTACCGACGAGTGCATCAACTGCGACGTCTGCGAGCCGGAATGCCCGAACGCCGCAATCTTTCCGGGGCCGGAAATCTACCAGATAGACCCTCTCCGATGTACCGAGTGTGTCGGCCATTTCAACGAGCCCCAATGCGTCCAGGTCTGTCCGGTGGCCTGCATACCGGTCGATCCGCAGTGCGTGGAAAGCCAGGAAACCCTGTGGCAGAAATACCGGCGCCTGCAAGGCGAACTGCCCAATTAAGCAGCCGGCTCGGGTCCTCAATCCGGATTTTCTTTCTTCGGCGTTTTCTTCCTCTTAAGCCGGTCCGCCTTGCTCCGGGGCGCCGACGCCGCGGCGCTTGCCTTGCGCGCCGGCGTGTTGGCCGCCAGGTCTTTGGCCTCCTGCTGCAGTCGCGCCTTTTCCATGGCGCCGGCGACCCGCGCGTCGCGCTGCGTCGCCATGTCGGTTTGAGCCTTTTGCGCGCTGCTGCGACTGTCTTTGGTGTCGATCGTGACGGCCCCCGGACAGGGCGTCTGGCTGTAGCTGTTGCCGCATTTGTAAGTGGGCTGCCCGCTGGCGGCGAGCGGGAGCGCGCTGGCGCCAAGCAGCAGCAACGCCTTCAAGGAAAGACCTGACATCGATGCCCCCTGTTCAATTGTTTTTCTGAATGGAGTTTACTGCGGTGCGCTTTCGGGTCTGGGCGGCTTGGGCCGGGGCGGCTTGCTGGTATGGATCAGCAGGGTTGCCTTGTCCATTTCGCCCGCCAGCAGATGGGGCAGCGCCTTGAGCGAGCGCTCGATGCTCTGGTTGATCGCCATTCGGTGGTCAAGCGAGGGCTTTTTCAGCACCCAGTCGATGACCTCGGACTTGACGCCCGGGTGACCGACCCCCAGGCGCAGGCGCCAGTAGTCGTCGGTGCCGAGCTGGGCGTGAATGTCGCGCAGGCCGTTGTGCCCGGCATGGCTGCCACCGAGCTTGAGCTTGGCCTCGCCGGGGACGATGTCGAGCTCGTCGTGCGCCACCAGGATCTCCTGCGGCGCGATCTTGAAAAAGCGCGCCAGTGCCGCGACGGACTTGCCGCACAGATTCATGAAGGTCTGGGGTTTGAGCAGCCACACAGTCTGGCCGTTGACCGCTGTTCTGGCGACCAGGCCGTGATAGGACCGGTCCATCGCAAGGCTGGTTTTGAGGCTGTGGGCGACTTCGTCAAGCCACCAGAAACCGGCGTTGTGGCGGGTCGACTCGTACTCCGGGCCCGGATTGCCCAGCCCAACAAACAGCCTGATCATGGGGTCTTCAATGACCCACCGAAGTGGGCCATTTCAGATTACTTCTTCTTGGCGGCAGGAGCCTTCGCAGCAGGCGCCTTGGCCGCAGGTGCAGCCTTGCCCGCAGCCGCGGCGGGTGCGGCAGCCGGCGCTGCTGCGCCTGCAGCGGCAGCCGCGGCGTCGCCTTCCGGGACCGCCACTTCGGCCGCACCGATGACAACGACAGACACGATCACCGGATTGTTCTTGCCGTGCGTGATGGCGGTCACGCCCTTGGGCAGCACGATGTCGGCCAGGTGCAGCGAGACGCCTTTCTTGAGGCCGCTCAGGTCGACCTTGATGAACTCGGGCAGATCGGCCGGCAGGCACATCACGTCAATCTCATTGACGACGTGGTTGGCCATGCAGCCCTCGGTCTTGACGGCCGGCGAATTCTCGTCGCCGCTGAAGTGCAGCGGCACCTTCATGTGCAGCTTGGTATTGGCATCCACGCGCTGGAAGTCGGTGTGCAGGATGAGCTGCTTGAAAGGATGCATCTGCACATCGCGCAGCAGCACCTTGTTTTCCTTGCCGGCAAGTTCCATGTCCAGAATGGTCGAATGGAAGGCTTCCTTCTTCAAAGCATGCCACAGGGCATTGTGATCGAGCTCGATCTGCTGTGGTTGCATGCCGCCACCATAGACGATGCCCGGTGTGCGACCGGCGATGCGGAGACGGCGGCTCGCACCCGTGCCCTGCTTGGTGCGCTCAAAAGCGACGAATTTCATAATATTCACTCCATAGGGAGTCCACCGCGACCAGTGTGACTCCGATTTAAAAAAAGTTCGATACACGTTTTCAGGCGTGCAGCGAACCCACTTTTGCCCGAACCAGGAAGCCCTAAAAGAGGTTTTCCTGATCCGAGAACAAACTCATGACTGATTCACCCTTGGCGATGCGCTGTATCGTTTCTGCGATCAGCGGCGCCACGCTCAACTGCCGTATCTTCCTGCAGCCTATTGCCGACTGGCTCAGCGGGATGGTGTTGGTGACAACCACTTCGTCGAGCGCCGTGCCGTTGGTGATGCGTTCTATCGCCGGGCCCGAGAAGATCGGGTGCGTGCAATACGCATAGACCTTCCTTGCACCGCGCTCCTTGAGCACCTCGGCGGCCTTGACCAGCGTGCCGGCGGTGTCGATCATGTCATCCATGATGACGCAGTTGCGGCCGTCGATTTCGCCGATGACATGCATCACCTCGCTCACGTTGGCCCGCGGCCTGCGCTTGTCGATGATGGCGAGGTCGCAATCGAGCTGCTTGGCCAGCGCGCGCGCACGAACCACGCCGCCGACGTCGGGCGACACCACGATCAGGTCTTCGTAGTTCTTCTGGCGCAGGTCGCCGAGCAGCACGGGAGAGGCGTAAATATTGTCGACCGGGATATCAAAAAAGCCCTGAATCTGGTCCGCGTGCAGGTCCATGGTGAGGACGCGGGCAACGCCGACGGCTTGCAGCATGTTGGCAACCACCTTGGCGGTGATGGGCACCCGGCTCGAACGCGGGCGGCGGTCCTGACGGGCGTAGCCAAAATAGGGCATGACGGCGCTGATGCGTTCGGCCGAAGCGCGCTTGAGGGCATC
>CAIMBE010000192.1 GCA_903839085.1 uncultured beta proteobacterium
CATCACCATGCTGCTGTGCCTGGTCGGCCTCTCGACGCTCAAGCTGAGGTAAAGATGACGGCCCCCACGCTTGTCGCTTCGCGAACTGCGCTGCCCCCCGAGGGGACTGTGCCGGGCTTGGGGCGGCCCGGCGCCGGCACGACGTCCACCCTCAACGGCCAACACGTTCTCATCCTCGGTCTGGGCGCATCCGGACTGGCGATGGCGCGTTGGTGCGCGCGCGCCGGCGCGCTGGTGACGGTGGCGGACACCCGGCAGGAGCCGCCGCAACTCGCGGCCCTCAGGCAGGAGTTGCCGGCTGTGTGCTTTATCGCCGGCCCCCTGGATGCCGCTCTGGTGCAAGCGGACCTGAACGCGGTCTACCGCAGCCCGGGGCTGTCACCGCTGGAGATCGCCGCCGTTTGTGCCGCAGCGCGCCAGCGCGGCATCGCGACGGCGGGTGAGCTCAGCCTGTTTGCGCAGGCCCTGAAGGAGCTCGACGCAGAGCGCGGCTACCGGCCCAGTGTGCTGGCCGTGACCGGCACCAATGGCAAGACAACTGTCACGTCGCTGACCGCGCAACTGGTTCGCCGCGGCGGCAAGAGCGTGGCCATGGCCGGCAACGTCGGTCCGACCCTGCTCGACACGCTGAGCGCGCAACTCGATGCCGGCACCCTGCCCGAGGTCTGGGTGCTCGAACTGTCGAGCTTCCAGCTTGACGGGCAACCCGGCTTCGAGCCAGGCGCCGCCGCGCTGCTCAACATCACGCAGGATCATCTCGACTGGCATGGCTCGATGCAGGAGTACAGCCGAGCCAAGGCCAACATCTTCGGGCGCCAGGCGCTACTGGTGCTCAACCGCGAAGATCCGGCGGTGATGCAGATGCTGCCCGAGCCGCTGCGGGTCAAGCTGCAGCCGCCGGTGCAGCGCCCGTACGTCACGTTCGGTGCCGACCGGCCGGTGCGCCCCGGCGACTTCGGCATGGAAGAGGTCAATGGCATGCTCTGGCTGGTGCGCGCGCTCGAAGCGGACACCAGCGGCAGGAAACGAAAGGATGCGCCGCAGGACCTGCATATCCAGCGCCTGATGCCGGCCGACGCCCTGCGCATTCGCGGTCGCCACAACGCGGTCAACGCGCTGGCGGCGCTGGCGCTGAGCCAGGCCGCCGGCTGCGCACTCGGCCCGATGCTCTTTGGCCTGCGCGAATACCGGGGCGAGCCGCACCGCCTTGAGTCGGTCGGGATCGTCAATGGTGTCGAGTATTTCGACGACAGCAAGGGCACCAACGTTGGCGCCACGGTGGCGGCGCTGAGCGGCCTGGGTCAGGAACGCCGGCTGGTGGCGATCCTGGGCGGCGAAGGCAAGGGGCAGGACTTCACGCCCCTGGCGCAGGTGGTGGCGCGCTACGCGCGCGCAGTGGTGCTGATCGGGCGCGCCGCGCCGCAGCTGCGCGCCGTGCTCGAGCCGACCGGCGTCCCGCTCAGCGATGCGGGCTCGATGGCGCAGGCGGTCGAGCAGGCCAGCGCGCTGGCGCAGGCTGGAGACGCCGTGCTGCTCTCGCCAGCCTGCTCCAGTTTTGACATGTTTGACAACTACGAGCATCGGGCCCGGGTCTTCGTGGCCGCCGTCGCTGAATTGGCCAACGCCTGCGGCAGCGTGCTGGAGGGTTCCGCGTGAGCGCTCGCCTGAACGCCACCGGCAACGCGCCGACGCGCGTGGTCAGCGTTGACCAGCCGCTGCTCTGGGTCACGCTGGCGCTGCTGGTCTGGGGGCTGGTGATGGTCTACTCGGCGTCGATCGCAATGCCCGAGAACCCACGCTTTGCCAAGTACACGCACACCTATTTCCTGATCCGCCATGTGCTCTGGCTGGCGATGTCTTTCGTTGCCGCGCTGCTGGCTTATCAGGTTCCGGTGGCCAAATGGGAGAAGGCGGCGCCCTGGCTGTTTGTCGCCTCCCTGGTGCTGCTGATTGCGGTCCTGATTCCGTATGTCGGCAAGGTGGTTTACGGCGCGCGGCGCTGGATCGCGCTCGGGCCGTTCGGCTTTCAGCCGTCCGAGCTCGCCAAGTTCGCGGTGCTGCTGTATGCCGCTGATTACATGGTGCGCAAGATGGAGGTCAAGGAGGACTTTCTGCGCGCCGTCGCGCCGATGGGCATGGCGGTGGCGGTGGTTGGCATGCTGCTGCTGGCCGAGCCCGACATGGGCGCCTTCATGGTGATCGCCGTGATCGCCATGGGCATCCTGTTCCTGGGCGGCGTCAACGCCCGCATGTTCTTCCTGATCGCGACCGTGCTGCTGGTGGCATTCGGGCTGATGATTGCCATGAGCGAATGGCGGCGCGAACGCATCTTTGCCTACCTCGATCCCTGGAGCGAGAAGAACGCGCTGGCCAAGGGCTATCAGCTGACGCACTCGCTGATCGCGATCGGACGCGGCGAAATCTTTGGCGTCGGACTCGGTGGCAGCGTCGAGAAACTGCACTGGTTGCCCGAAGCCCATACCGACTTCCTGCTGGCGGTGATCGGCGAGGAGTTCGGGCTGGTTGGCGTGGTCTGCGTCATCGGCCTGTTTCTCTGGCTGACCCGGCGCATGATGCACATCGGCCGCCAGGCGATCGCGCTGGACCGCGTGTTTGCCGGCCTGGTGGCGCAGGGCGTCGGCATCTGGATGGGCTTTCAGGCCTTCATCAACATGGGCGTCAACCTGGGGGCCCTGCCGACCAAGGGCCTGACCCTGCCCTTGATGAGCTACGGCGGCTCCGCCATTCTGGTCAATCTGGTGGCCGTCGCCGTGGTGCTGCGCATCGATTCCGAGAACCGCCTGATGATGCGCGGAGGCCGCGTATGAACCAGCCCCAGACGAACGCCGCCGTGCCGGGCCGCCCCCCGTCATCGGAAGGCCGCTACCCCCTCTCGCCATCGCGAGGCCACCACGCATTCTCGTCATCGCGAGGCCACCACCCAAATTCGTCATCGCGAAGGCCGAAGGCCTGTGGCGATCCATGCATGGACTGCCGCGCTCCGCTCGCAGTGACGGGAGGAAGGTCGCAGTGACGGGAGGAAGGTCGCAATGATGGAAGGAAGGTCGCAATGACGGAAGGAAGGTCGCAATGACTGGTGGAAGGTCGCAATGACGAACAAGACAAGGCGTCGGAGCCAACGATGAACAAGGTCGCTTTGGTCATGGCAGGCGGCACCGGCGGGCACATCTTCCCGGGGCTCGCGGTGGCGCACGCCTTGCGTGAGCGCGACTGGCGCGTGGTCTGGCTCGGCGGCCTGGGCCACGCCGGCCAGCCGAGCATGGAGAGCCGGCTCGTGCCGCCGCAGGGTTTTGCCTTTGAGTCGGTCGATTTCAGCGGCGTGCGCGGCAAGGGATGGCGCACGCTGGCCGGATTGCCCTGGCGCCTGCTGCGGGCCTGCTGGCAAAGTGTTGCGGTGTTGCGCCGTGTCAAACCCGACGTGGTACTGGGGCTGGGCGGCTACATCACCTTTCCGGTCGGACTGATGAGCGTGCTGCTGGGCAAGCCGCTCTTGCTCCACGAGCAGAACTCGGTTGCCGGCATGGCCAACAAACTGCTCTCGTGGCTGGCAGGAACGGTCTTCACCGCCTTCCCCGATGTCCTTGCCAAGGGGCGCTGGGTCGGCAACCCGCTGCGCGCCAGTTTCATTGGCGTGCCGGAGCCGGCGGCACGCTTTGCCGGTCGCAGCGGACCGCTGCGTCTGCTGGTTCTGGGCGGCAGCCTGGGCGCGCGCGCGCTCAATGAGGTGGTGCCGCAGGCGCTGGCGCTGATAGCGCCCGCGCAGCGTCCGATCGTGCTGCATCAAAGCGGTGCCACGCAGATCGATGAACTGCGCGCCAACTACGCCAAGGCGGGCGTGCAGGCGCAGCTGGTGCCCTTCATCGACGACACCGCGCAGGCCTTCGCCGACGCCGATCTGGTGCTGTGCCGCGCCGGTGCCAGCACCGTGACCGAAATTGCGGCGGTCGGTGCCGCTGCCCTGTTTGTGCCTTTTCCTTTCGCAGTCGACGATCATCAAACCGGCAACGCCCGTTTCCTGGTCGACCAGGGCGGCGGCTGGTTGCTGGCGCAGGCCGAACTCAGCCCGCGGCAACTGGCCGATCGCCTGCAGACGACGCAGCGTCAGGAACTGCTGGCCTGCGCGCAGGCGGCCCGCAAACTGGCCAAGACCGACGCCACACAGCACATCGTCGCCGTCTGCGAGGAGTTGATCCGATGAAGCGCGCCATTCGCCATATCCATTTCGTCGGCATTGGCGGCGTCGGCATGTCGGGCATCGCCGAGGTGCTGTTCAATCTGGGCTACAGCGTCAGCGGCTCCGACCTGAGCGACAGCGCGACCCTGAAACACCTCTCGGAACTGGGCATCCGCACCGCCGTCGGTCACGCCGCCGCCCAGATCGCCGGCGCCGACGCGGTCGTGATCTCAAGCGCGGTCAAGGCCGACAACCCGGAACTGATCGCGGCGCGCGAGAGCCGCATCCCGGTGGTGCCGCGGGCGCAGATGCTGGCCGAACTGATGCGCCTCAAGCAGGGCATCGCGGTGGCCGGAACGCATGGCAAGACCACCACCACCAGCCTGCTGGCCAGCGTGCTGGCCGAGGCCGGGCTGGACCCCACTTTTGTCATCGGTGGCTGCCTCAACAGCGCCGGCGTCAACGCGCGTCTCGGACAGGGCGAGTACATCGTGGTCGAAGCCGACGAGTCGGACGCGTCCTTCCTGAACCTGCTGCCGGTGATGGCGGTGGTGACCAATATCGATGCCGACCACATGGAGACCTATGGTCATGACCTGAACCGGCTCAAGCAGGCCTTTCTCGACTTTCTGCACCGGCTGCCGTTTTACGGCACGGCCATCCTGTGCGTCGACGACCCGGCGTTGCGCGAGATTCTGCCGCAGGTCCGCTGCAAGACCATCGGCTACGGTTTCAGCGATGCGGCGCAGGTCAGGGCGATTGACATTCGGGCCCAGGACGGACAAATGCATTTCACGGTGCAGCGGCGCAACGGCCTGCACGGGCCCGATCTGTCGGTCGTACTGAACCTGCCCGGCGAGCACAACGTGCTCAATGCGCTGGCCGCGATCGCGTTGGCGACCGAACTCGATCTGCCCGATCAGGCGCTGCTGCGTTCGCTCGCCGCCTTCAAGGGCGTGGGCCGGCGCTTCCAGCGCTATGGCGAGGTGCCCTCGCGTGACGGCGGCGCCTTCACGCTGGTTGACGACTACGGCCATCATCCGGTGGAGATCGCGGCCACGCTGGCCGCCGCCCGCGGTGCCTTTGCGGGGCGCCGTCTGCTGCTCGCGTTTCAGCCGCATCGTTACAGCCGCACGCGCGACTGTTTCGAAGATTTTGTCGACGTGCTGGCACGGGCCGATGGGCTCCTGCTGTCCGAGGTCTATGGCGCGGGCGAGGCGCCGATTGACGGCGCCGATGGCCGCAGCCTGGCGCGCGCCCTGCGCGCGGCGGGGCGTGTCGAGCCGATTTTTGTCGACGACATCGCGGCCATGCCGCAGGCCATTGTTGACAAGGCCCGCGCGGGTGATGTCGTGCTGTGCATGGGCGCCGGCTCGATTGGCGCGGTGCCGGCCAGGGTGGCCGCCATGGGACACGAGGCACAGCCGCTTTCGCAGGAGGAGAAACTGACATGAACACCACATTCGGCAAGGTCGCCGTGCTCATGGGTGGCGCATCGGCGGAACGCGAAATTTCCTTGATGTCCGGGCACGGCGTGCTCGAGGCCTTGCGCTCGCAGGGGGTCGATGCCCATGCCTTCGATCCCGCCGAGCGCGATCTGTCCGAACTCAAGCGCGAGGGCTTTGCGAGCTGTTTCATCACGCTGCATGGCCGCTTCGGCGAGGACGGAACGGTGCAGGGCGCGCTTGAAATGCTGGGCATCGCCTACACCGGATCCGGCGTCATGGCCTCGGCCATCGCCATCGACAAGGTCATGACCAAGCGTCTCTGGCGTGCCGACGGCTTGCCAACGCCAGGCTGGCTGCAGGTCGACAGCGCGGCCGCCACCGAGCGCGCCTTTACCGAACTCGGTTGCCCGATGATCGTCAAGCCCGCGCGCGAGGGATCGACCATCGGCCTGACCAAGGTCGGCGCGCGCCAGCAGTGCGAAGCCGCCTATGCGCTGGCCGCGCAGCACGACACCGAAGTGCTGTGCGAGCAGTTCATCGCCGGCGACGAGGTGACGATCTCGGTGCTTGGTTCGGGTGACTCGGCGCGCGCCCTGCCGCTGATCCGGATCGTCGCCGCGGACGGCAATTACGACTATCAGAACAAGTACTTCACCGACACCACGCAGTACCTGGTGCCGGCAAACCTGCCACCGGGCGAAGAGGCGCACATTCAGGACCTGGTGCTCAAGGCCTATCGCAGCCTGGGCTGCCGCGGCTGGGCGCGCGCGGACGTGATGATTGACGCGACCACCCGGCAGCCCTATCTGCTGGAAATCAATACCGCGCCCGGCATGACCGGGCACTCGCTGGTGCCGATGTCGGCCAAGGCGGCAGGCATCAGCTACCCGGCGCTGTGCCTGATGGTGCTGGGCCACGCGGCGCTGGACCATGCGACGGTTCAGGGCAAGGGGCAGGCATGACGGAGAAGCTGTCCATGCCGGTTGACGTCAAGCTGATGAACACGCTGGCGCTGCTCCTGTACCTGGTGTTTGCCTTGCTGGCCCTGTCCGGACTGGCCCGCTGGGTCGCGCGGCACCCGCTGTTTGCCTTGCAGGCGATCGCCGTCAGCGGCGAGTTGACGCACAACAACGCCGTGACCGTGCGCGCCAATGTGGCGCCGCGCCTGAGCGGCACCTTCTTCAGCATCGATATGGACCGCGCCCGGCTCGCCTTCGAGACCCTGCCCTGGGTGCGCAAGGCGGTGGTGCGGCGCGATTTTCCGAATCGCCTCAAGGTCGTCCTGCAGGAGCACAAGGCAGTCGCTTACTGGGGGCCCGAAGGCGAGTCACGGATGGTCAACAGCTTTGGCGAGGTGTTTGAGGCCAACGTGGGCGAGGTCGAACAGGACACGCTGGTGCGACTCAACGGACCCGATGGCGAGGCGTCGCAGGTGCTGAGCACCTACCAGAACCTGCAGCCGCTGTTCGAGGAGATGTCGATGACGATCGAGCAGGTGGAACTGACCGGCCATGGTGGCTGGCGCGTGCGGCTCGATGAGGGCGCGGTGGTCGAACTGGGCAGCGGCACGCTGGCCGAGCTGCTGGCGCGCACGCAGAGATTCCTCAGGACGCTGACGCAGGTGACATCGCGTTTTGGCCGCAAGCCCGACGCGCTGGAGACGGCGGACCTGCGGCATGAAGACGGTTACGCCATTCGCCTGCGCGGCGTGACCACGCTGACGGCGAACGAGAAGAAGTAGCGGCAACAACGGCAACACAGGCAAGAGGTAGACACATGGCAAAAGAATACAAGGATCTGGTCGTCGGGCTCGACATTGGCACCGCCAAGGTGATGGTGGTGGTGGCCGAGGTGCTGCCCGGCGGGGAACTCAAGCTCGCCGGTCTGGGCCTGGCCCCGAGCAATGGCCTCAAGCGCGGGGTCGTGGTCAACATCGACGCCACCGTGCAGAGCATCCAGCAGGCCTTGAAGGAGGCCGAACTGATGGCCGACTGCAAGATCACGCGCGTCTACACCGGCATCACCGGCAGCCATATCCGGGGCCTGAACTCCAGCGGCATGGTCGCCATCAAGGACCGCGAGGTCAGCGCCGCCGACGTGGCGCGGGTGGTGGAGACGGCCAAGGCGATCAATATCTCGACCGACCAGCGGCTGCTGCTGGTGGAGCCGCAGGAGTTCGTGATCGACGGGCAGGACGTGCGGGAGCCGATCGGCATGAGCGGCATCCGGCTCGAGGCCAAGGTGCACATCGTGACCGGTGCCCAGAGCGCCGCCGAGAACATCATCAAGTGCGTGCGCCGCTGCGGCCTGGAGGTGGAGCAGCTGATGCTCAACCCGCTGGCATCAAGCCTGTCGGTGCTGACCGAAGACGAGCGCGAACTCGGCGTGGCCCTGGTCGACATTGGCGCGGGCACCACCGACGTCGCCATCTTTACCAATGGCGCCATCCGCCACACCTCGGTGATACCGATCGCCGGTGACCTGATCACCAGCGACATCGCGATGGCGCTGCGCACGCCGACCAAGGACGCCGAAGACATCAAGGTCGAGAGCGGCTACGCCAAGCAGTTGCTGGCGGACCCCGATTCGCAGGTCGAGGTGCCGGGCCTGGGCGATCGCGGACCGCGCATGCTCAGCCGCCAGGCGCTGGCCGGCGTCATCGAGCCGCGGGTCGAGGAGATCTTCTCGCTGGTGCACCAGGTCATGCGCGAGTCGGGCTTCGAGGAGATGCTCTCCAGCGGCATTGTGCTGACCGGCGGCAGCTGCATCATGCCCGGCATGGTCGAGCTCGGCGAAGACATCTTCCTCAAGCCGGTGCGCCGCGGCATCCCCAAGTATTCCGGCGCCCTGTCGGACATGGTGGCCCAGCCGCGCGCGGCCACCGTCATGGGATTGCTCGAAGAAGCCCGCATGGCGCGACTGCGCGGCTTCAAGGTGGCGCAAAAAGGCGGATCGATGCGAGCCGCCTTCGGCCAGGTCAAGGACTGGTTTGTGGGGAACTTTTGATGAACACTTTCTTGAAACTGTCATTGCGAAGAGCCTGTTTCGGGCGACCGCAATGGCCTGTGCGCCATGGCCCCGGTTTCGTCCTTGCGAGCGAAGCGCGGCAAGCCATGGCTTCTGGCCGCATCGACTGCCTCGCGTCGCGCGCAGTGGAGAAGTCTCCGTACAAGGCTCGCGTGCGGCACCGGGCCGGATTCGGGAGGATCGCCATAAGCACACGGCACCGCAGGAACGGTCAGTCGCCGCACTGGCGATGGCGGAGCACGGATCCGCCTTCATGATTCACAACAACAAATTTGAACCCAATTCGGCAACTGTCAACTAATTGAAACTTCAGGAGAGAAAAATGCCCATCGAAATGATTGAAGAAGCAACGTTCAACCAAGGCACCCAGATCAAGGTCATCGGCGTCGGCGGTGGCGGCGGGAACGCCGTCGCCCACATGATCGGCTGCGCCGTGCAGGGCGTGGAATTCATCTGCGCCAACACCGACGCGCAGGCTCTGAGCCGCAGCGACGCGCACAAGAGCATCCAGCTCGGCAGCACCGGCCTGGGCGCGGGCAGCATGCCCGACAAGGGCCGTGAAGCGGCCGAACTCGCGCTCGACGATATCCGCAGCGCCATCGAGGGCGCGCACATGCTGTTCATCACCGCCGGCCTGGGCGGCGGCACCGGCACCGGCGCGGCGCCGGTGATTGCGCGCGTCGCGCGCGAGATGGGCATTCTGACGGTCGGCGTCGTCACCAAGCCGTTTGATTTTGAGGGCGGCCGCCGCATGAGCAACGCCGACAGCGGCCTGGCCGAGCTCGAGGCCAATGTCGATTCGCTGATCGTGGTGCTCAACGAAAAGCTGCTCGAGGTGCTCGGGGACGATGTGACGCAGGACGAGGCCTTCGCCCACGCCAATGATGTGCTCAAGAACGCGGTTGGCGGCATCGCTGAAATCATCAACGTGCCGGGTCACGTGAACGTCGACTTCGAGGACGTGCGCACCGTCATGGGCGAGCCCGGCAAGGCCATGATGGGCACCGCCATCGCTGCAGGTCCGGATCGCGCCCGCATCGCGGCCGAGCAGGCGGTCGCCTGCCCGCTGCTCGAGGGCATCGATCTCTCCGGCGCCAAGGGCGTTCTGGTGCTGATCACCGCTGCCAAGGGCTCGCTCAAGCTCAGCGAGTCCAGGCTGGCGATGAACACGATCCGCGCCTATGCGTCGCCCGACGCCCATGTGATCTACGGTACCGCCTACGACGACGATCTGGGCGACCAGATCCGGGTCACGGTCGTGGCCACCGGCCTCTCGCGCCAGGGACGCGGCAAACCCGCCATTTCTGTGGTTCAGACGGTCGGGTTGCGCAATGGCACCGACAACACGCCGCTGCAGGTGCCCGCGTTCACGCCGTCTGCCGCCGGCTTCCAGTCAGGCGCCACGCCGTCGGTTGGCTCGACGCAACCGGATTACCAGTCGATGACAACGCCAAGCGTCTGGCGCCGTGATCGGAGCCAGGCAGCGGCCAAGGTCGATGCGCTGGCGTCAGGCGGCATGGACGACTTCGAGATACCGGCCTTCCTGCGCAAGCAGGCCGACTGATATTGCCTTGTCATAGCGGGCACCCCCGTCCTGGGCATCGCGAGGCCGCACCACCCCCGTCCTGGGCATCGCGAGGCGGCACCACCCCCTCGTCATCGCGAGGCCGCAGGCCGTGGCGATCCATGGCCCCAACCGCCTGGATTGCCGCGCTACGCTCGCAATGACGGGAGAGGGGGCTTGCCGCGCTACTG
This sequence comes from uncultured beta proteobacterium, assembly GCA_903839085.1. Lineage (GTDB taxonomy): Bacteria > Pseudomonadota > Gammaproteobacteria > Burkholderiales > Burkholderiaceae_C > Rhodoferax. The sequence continues at coordinate 10,426 of CAIMBE010000192.1, forward strand.
TCATTGCGAGGCGGCA
>CAIMBE010000193.1 GCA_903839085.1 uncultured beta proteobacterium
CGTCATCGCGAAGGCCAAAGGCCTGCGGCGATCCATCCACCATCTCGTCATCGCGAAGGCCAAAGGCCTGCGGCGATCCATCCACCATCTCGTCATCGCGAAGGCCAAAGGCCTGCGGCGATCCATGCGTGGACTGCCGCGCTCCGCTCGCAGTGACGCGAGGAAAAAGGCAATGACGATCCGGACAGTCACGATTTATGGAAGCCTCAATAATCCTGAATCTTTATGCATTCATTGTGCATTAAATCTGCGTTTACCAGCACAAAACGATCAAAAGGTGCGCGCCAGGCCGGCTACTATTTGCACCGAAGCGGCCCTGCGGGAGCGCTTCAGAGACGACGAAAAACAACGGGGTCAGACAAACCAGAGCCGCCAGAAGCCGCATCGGAGGTCGATCGGCAACGGCCGTGAGCTTGGCGCCCAGCGTGGGCTTTATCGAGGTGAACATGACAGACATCCAGGTCCTGGCAGCGCCGGCGCGCATGCTTCTTTCCGGCAACGAAGCGGTCGCGCGTGGCGTCTGGGAAGCGGGCGTGCGCGTGGCCGCGTCCTACCCCGGCACACCGGCCACCGAGATGCTCGAGCAACTGGCCCGCTATCCCGACCTTTACGCCGAGTGGTCGGTCAACGAGAAGGTCGCGCTGGAGGTGGCGATCGGCGCTTCGATGGCCGGTTCGCGCTCCTTTTGCGCCATGAAGCACGTCGGCCTCAATGTCGCCTCGGACGCGCTCATGACGCTGACCCTGACCGGCAGCGCCGGCGGCATGCTGATTGCCGTGGCCGACGATGTCGGCCTGTCCTCCTCGCAAAACGAGCAGGACTCGCGCTCCTGGGGGCGCTTTGCGCACCTGCCGGTGTTCGAGCCGGCCGATTCGCAGGAGGCCTACGAGATGACGATCGCCGGCTATGCGCTGTCCGAGCAGTTCCAGGTGCCGGTGCTCCTGCGCCTGACCACCCGCATCTGCCATGTCAAGGCAATGGTGTCGGTCGGCCAGCGCGTGCCCCATCCCTCGTCGGGCTTTGTCAAGAATCCGTCGCGCTGGGTGATGACGCCGGGTTTTGCGGCGGCGCGCATCCCGCTGATGTTCGAGCGCGAGGAGGCGCTGCGCGCCAGCGCCGAGCTCTCGCCGCTCAATTTCGTTGTCGCCGGCAAAGATCGTCGCGTCGGCTTCATCGCCTGCGGGCCGGCCTGGATGCATGTGCAGGAGGCGTTCCCGGACGCCCCCGCGCTCAAGCTGGGCTTTTCCTGCCCGGCGCCGATCGAGAAGATCCGCGCCTTCAGCCGCACGGTCGAGCATCTGCTGGTGGTGGAGGAGCTCGAGCCCCTGCTCGAAAACGAACTCCGCGCCGCCGGCATCGCCTGCCACGGCAAGGACTTCCTGCCGCGCAGCGGCGAGCTGCCGCCCGAAGTTCTCAGGCCCGCGGTCGCGCGCCTGCGGGGCGAGGCGCCGCCGGAGTCCGAAGTCCAGCGCCCGGCGCTTGCGGCGCAGGTCTTCCCGCGACCGCCGACCCTGTGCACCGCCTGTCCGCACCTGGGCATCTACTACACCCTGGCCAAGCTCAAGAACGTCACCGTGGCCGGCGACATCGGCTGCTACTCGCTGGGCGCCGGACATCCCTGGAACGCGCTCGACGCCGCCATCTGCATGGGCGCCTCGATCGGCATGGCCCTGGGCATGGACAAGGGCCGCGCCGAGGTCGACAAGGACCGCCGGATCCTGGCCGTCATCGGCGACTCGACCTTCATGCACATGGGCATGCAGGGGCTGCTCGACATCACCTACAACCGCGGCAACGTGACGGTGCTGCTGCTCGACAACCGCACCGTCGGCATGACCGGCGGCCAGGACAACCCCGGCTCCGGGCGCGACCTGCACGGCAACCCGGCGCCCAAGGTCGACTTTGTCAAGCTCTGCGAGGCGCTCGGCGTCAAGCCCGAGCGCATTCGCAAGGTCGACCCCTACCAGCTGCCCGAACTGGCCCGCGCCCTGCGCGAGGAGACCCGGATCGCCGAGCCCTCGGTGATCATCACCGACCGCCCCTGCGTGCTGATCGACGACTACCGCAAGCAGCCCGCCTTCAGGGTGGAGCCCGACCAGTGCACCGGTTGCGGCCTGTGCATCGACGTCGGCTGCCCGGCCATCAGCGAGCAGCGCCGCGAGAAGCTGCTGCGGCCCTCGGGCAAGGAGGTGCTGATGCAGTTTGCCGCCATCGAGAGCGCCGCCTGCACCGGCTGCGGCATCTGCCTGCAGGTCTGCGCGCCCAAGGCCATCGTGGTGGCCGCTGCGGCGCAAACGATCAACTTTGTGAAGCGCTGACGATGGACAACACGATCACCAATATTCTTGTCGTCGGCGTCGGCGGCCAGGGCGTCATGACCGCCACCGAGATCCTCGCCGAGGCGGCGATTTCGCTCGGTCACGACGTGAAGAAAACCGAGGTCGCCGGCATGTCGCAGCGCGGCGGCGTGGTGAGCTCGCATCTGCGCTTCGGGCCGCGCGTGCTGTCGCCCAAGATCGCCCCGGGCGCGGCCGACATCATCGTCGGTTTCGAGGCCGCCGAGGCCCTGCGCTGGAGCCATTACCTGAAGCCGGCGGGGCTGCTGCTGATGAACACCGCGCGCCTGGTGCCGCCGGTGGTCAGCAGCGGCCTTCATGCCTACCCGGCCGATCCGGTGGCCGAGATTCGCGCCCTGGGCATCGACGTGCACGCCTTCGACGCCCTGGCCATCGCCAGGGAAATGGGCGACCTGCGCCTGGGCAACAGCGTCATGCTTGGCGCCATTGCCGACCACCTGCCGTTCGGCGCCGGGGTGCTGCTTGACTCAATACTGCGACGCTTCGCGGCGCGCAAACCGGAGATGGTGGAGCTCAATCGGCGCGCCTTCACGGCCGGGCGCGACGCCATCGCGCGCCTGATGCGCTCAGAAGAAAGTTGCGCCCAGCCCTAGGCGCTCACGCCGCCAGCCAGCGCGGCAGCATGGCGCGCAGGACCCCGTCCTTGAGGATCAAGTGGTGGTAGATCGCAGCGCAGGCGTGCGCCCCGGCAAGCCATATCAGGGCGTCCCCGAGCCAGGTGTGAAGATCCGAAATCGTCACGCCCAGGGCGTGCGACATCGCCATCGGCGCCTTCACCTGCACGCCGGCCAGCAGGGTCAGGGGATGGCCTTCAAGCCAGGCCCCCGCCATCGCGGTCATAGGAACCAGAAACAGCAGCAGATAGAGCACGCCCTGCAGCGCCCTGGAGGCCGTCTCCATCCAGCGCGGCAAGGGCGCGGCGGCGGGCCGGGCATCGACCATTTTCCAGAGGACGCGGATCACCGACAGCGCGAACACGCACAGGCCCAGGGTCTCATGAAGTTGCCGCTCGAAATCACGCGCCGGCAGGTAGACGCGCTGTTCCGAGCCTCCCGGGCCGAACACAAAAGCCACCAGAACAAGCACCGCGGTCATCCAGTGCAGGCCCTGCGCAACGGATCCATAGCGTGCAGACGGTGCGGTGATCATGGCTTTCCCTTGGTTGGCAATTCGGTGAGCGTATTGGACTCCGGGCTGCCCTCCCCGGCCGGCGGCGTCGCCATGTCCTGCATTTTCTGCAGAATCTCCTGCTCGGAGTCCTGCGCCTCGGGCAGCGCGGCGGCGTCGAGCTGATGCACCACCGAGGGCGCGAAGAACACGGCCATCACGACGCACAGCTGGACCGCGATGAACGGACCGAGCGCGCCAAACAGGTCCGCCGCCGACAAGTCCCTGCCGAATCGCGCGCGCGCCATCATCACCGCGTAGCCCATCGGCGGCACCAGAAAACTCAGCTGCAGCACCAGCAGCAGCAGCACCGCCACCTGCTGCGCGTCGCCCAGCATGGCGATCAGCGGCGCGGCGACGATCGGCACGACGACAAAAATCATCTCGAACGCGTCCAGCACCCAGGCGCACAGGGCCACCAGCAGCAGCACGCCGGCCGCTGTGAGCAGGGGCGGCAGCGGCGACGCCGCCAGCACCGCCAGTATCCAGCGGTCGGTGCCAAACAGCCTGAAGATGAGGCTGAAAACGGTGGCGCCCATCAGCAGGGCCATCAGGGCGCCGCTGAGGTTGAGGGTGTCGGCGAGCAGTTCGCGCCAATCGGACCCGCGCAATGCGCGCGACAGCAGGGCCGCCAGCATCAGCAGCATGCAGCCGGTGGCGGCGGCTTCCACGGCGAACAGCTTGCCGCTGAAAACGCCCGCCAGCAGGGCCAGGATCACGCTGCCCGCCACGATCGCCACCGCGTACTGCGCGCGCGATACCGCGGGGATGTCGGCCTTCAGGTGCCGGCTCTGCCAGCGCGCCAGCAGCGACCACAGCAGCAGGATGCACAGGCCCGGCAGGAGCGTGGCGTTGAACACATCCTGCGTGCTGATGATGCGCGCGGAGCCGAGCGCAGAGCCCGACAGGCTGCTGGCCTCGGTGTGGGCCCGCATCATGGCGTCGCCCAGCAGGATCAGCACCAGCGAGGGTGGCACGATGACGCCGATGGTGGCGGCCGCGCTGGCCAGCGCGGTGGCGCGGCCGGCGTCAAGATGCGCCAGGCGCGGCGACACCAGGCGCGCGATCAGGCTCGCGCTCGAGGCCACCGAGCCGTTCATGGGCGCGATCAGGGCGCCCACCCCCAGGGTGGCCAGCGCATGCGAGCCGCCCAGCGGCCTGAACCAGCGCGCCATGACCGAAAACAGGGCATCGGCCAGGCCCATGCGCTGCAACAGCATTCCGACAAACACGTACAGCGGCAGGGCCTGCAGCAGGTCGTTCTCCAGCAGGCCCACCAGGCGCATCGGCATCGCTGAGAGAATATTCACGTCCATCACGCCGGCCCCGAGGCCGGCCGCTGCGAAGAGGCTGGAGACCCCAATCAACAGGGCCCACACCGGCAAGCCGGTGCTCACGGTCAGGACCCCGAGCGCGAGCAGCATCCACAGGCCGGTCATGGGCCCGAGCAGGCTCATTGGCCGTGCCCAGAAACACGCTCGCGCAGCGACGCGATGGCCTGCACCAGCACCAGCAGCAGCAGGATCGCGAGCGAGAGCTTGATCACGAAATAGCCCGGCGTCATGGTCTCGGAGAAGCGCTCCAGGCCCAGCAGCGACAGGCGCATCATGCCCGAGGCCGCCCACAGCATGAAGACGGCCCACGGCCCGACGCAGGCCAGCGCGGCCCAGGCGCGCCAGGGCGCCAGACGCCTCTTGGCCGATGCGCTGCCGGCCGACAGGTGGGTATGCGAGCGGGTCGCGGCCGACACCGCCACGCTCACGTACAAGGCAAACAGGATCTGCCCCAGATCATTGGCCTGGCGCGAATACGCCTGCACCCATTCCCGCAGCGGCCACTGCAGGAACAACAGAATCGCCAAGGGCAGCACCAAAACGCCTGCAAAGCGCAGCACAAAACGCATCAAACTCTCTCCAACAGCACCCCCTGCACCGACCGTGGAGAATACAGGAACAGCGCCGCCCGCCCAAAAACCGGGCTGGCGCGGCGCGGCGCCGGGCCCCGGTGCGATACTTGGGTTGAAATATTTTCAGGGTCACACCATGTCCTCCATAGCACCTACCTTCACCTGTCTCGACGTCCTCTGCGGCAAGGCGTCGCTGGGTCCGGCCGATGCCCAAATCACGATCAAGGGCTGGGTCAAGACCCGGCGCGATTCCAAGGCCGGCATTTCCTTCGTCAATGTGTCCGACGGTTCCTGCTTCCATCCGGTGCAGGTGGTCGCGCCCAGCACGCTGGCCAACTACGCCAGCGACGTGCAGCGCCTGACGGCCGGCTGCGCGGTCGAGGCCACCGGCTCGATCGTCGCCTCGCCGGCCAAGGGCCAGCCGTTCGAGATGCAGGCCAGCCGCATCAGGGTGATCGGCTGGGTCGACGATCCCGACACCTACCCGATCACGCCCAAGGCGCACAGCATGGAGTTCCTGCGCGAGGTCGCGCACCTGCGCCCGCGCACCAACGTGATCGGCGCGGCCACGCGCGTGCGCCACACCATCGCCGCGGCGATTCACCGCTTTTTCGACGAGTCCGGATTCCTCTGGGTCAACACGCCCATCATCACCACCTCGGACGCCGAGGGCGCGGGCGAGCTGTTCCGCGTCTCGACGCTCGACCTGATGAACCTGCCCCGAAGGGCCGACGGCAAGGTCGACTTCGCGCAGGACTTCTTTGGCAAGGAGGCCTTCCTCACCGTCTCCGGCCAGCTCAACGTCGAGACCTATTGCATGGCGCTGTCCAGGGTCTACACCTTTGGCCCGACCTTTCGCGCCGAAAATTCGAACACCTCGCGCCACCTGGCCGAATTCTGGATGATCGAGCCCGAGATCGCCTTTGCCGACCTGAGCGACAACGCCAGCCTGGCCGAGGCCCTGCTCAAGTACGTCATCAAGCGCGTGCTCGCCGAGCGCCCTGACGACATGGCGTTTTTCGAGGACCGGATTGAAAAGGGCCTGATCGCGAAACTCGAAAACATGGTCAAGTCCGAATTCGTGCGCATGGATTACACCGAGGCGATCAAGGTGCTCGAAGCGACGAAGGAAAAGTTCGAGTACCCGGTGAAGTGGGGCATCGACCTGCAGTCCGAGCACGAGCGCTACATCGCCGAGAAGCATGTCAAGGGCCCGACCGTGCTGATGAACTATCCCAAGGAGATCAAGGCCTTCTACATGCGTCTGTCCGACGATGAAAAAACGGTCGCCGCGATGGACGTGCTGGCGCCGGGCATCGGCGAGATCGTTGGCGGCTCGCAGCGCGAGGAGCGCCTCGATGTGCTGGACCGGCGCATGATCGACAGCGGGCTCGACCCGGCGCATTACGGCTGGTATCGCGACCTGCGGCGCTACGGCACGGTGCCGCACGCCGGCTTCGGCCTCGGCTTCGAGCGCACGGTCTCCTACATCACCGGCCTGTCCAATGTGCGCGACGTGATTCCGTTTCCAAGAACGCCGGGCAACGCCCGCTATTAGCCGCGGGCGCGCTCAGTGCGCGGCGCAGCCGTGCCGACCGCTGGCAGCCGCGGGCGCGCTCAGTGCGCGGCGCAGCCGTGCGGACCGCTGGCGTGCGGGCAGGTGCCGCAAGGGCCCGGCGGCAGGTCGGGCGCCGAGGCGCCGGCAGTCGCGAAGACCGAGAGCTGTTTCTCAAGCTGCGTCGACTGGCAGCCCGGACACTGGGGCACCGTGTCGGAGCGAACCAGCGCTTCGAATTTGCGGCCGCAGTCGCTGCAGGCGTATTCATAAATCGGCATGGCTACTCCAGATCATTGGGAAATTGTTGACTTCCCCAAATCATAACCACCCTGGTCGTCATTCCCGCTACCGTCCCTGCCCCTTTCCTCCCGTCATCGCGACAATAACCGACTCGTCATTGCGACAATAGCCGCCCGTCATTGCGAGGAGCGCAGCGACGTGGCAATCCAGGAAGTCCTGCGGCATGGATCGCCACGGCCTTCGGCCTCGCGATGACGGCGTGGTGGTGCGGCCTCGCGATGACAGAGCCGTCATTGCGACAATAACCACCCGTCATTGCGAGGAGCGCAGCGACGCGGCAATCCAGGAAGTCCTGTGGCATGGATCGCCACGGCCTGCGGCCTCGCGATGACGGCGTGGTGGTGCTGCCTCGCGATGAC
>CAIMBE010000194.1 GCA_903839085.1 uncultured beta proteobacterium
CCAGAACCGATGGCGCATGCGGTGCGACTCCTTCATCCGACCCGCACCAGTGTTGTGACGACGCGCCGGCAGCGGTCGCTGGTGCAGGCGCCGGTGCCGTCGTAGCTGCCCGATCCGCACGTCACCGAGGACGGCGGCGCCGAAAGCGGCGTCAGGCCCTGCCAGGCCACGGTGATCAGATATTCCACCGTCTGCCCCGCCCCGTTGGTGGTGCTGGTCGGCGTGATGCAACCGCGCCCGCCGATCAGCGCGCCGATCTTGCTGCTGCCGATCAGTTCGGCCGCGCCCTGCAGCGCCGCGCACCATTCCCGGGAATCGGCCTGCTGCACGGTGTCGCCGCCCGCCGCCGCCGGACAGGTCATGCCGGTGCCGAGTGCCGCCGGACTCAGGGCGCTGGTGTCGTAACTGCCGGCCAGGGTGGCCGCGCGGTTGACGGTCATGCGGCTCGACATGTCGTTGAGCAGAACCAGCGCCTGCGCGCGCTGGTAGGACTCCATCTCCGCCACCTGCAGGCGCGACTGCAGCCCGACCAGACCGAGCAGGCCAAAGGAGACGATAACGAGTGTGACCAGGACCTCGATCATCGAGGCGCCACGCCGGCGCCGGGGCGCGCAAGGCAGGTGCTCGATCGGGATCTGGCGGCAGGCTTGCATCAGGAAGCCTCTACCAGCAGTCCGACAGCGCCGTCGACGTCCCCGACATGGTCTTGGTGCCCTGCTGGTTGAGCGTCAGCGTGGCGCACTTTGTGTCGTTCGTGGCCTGCGACCCGCTCGGCGTGGCGGTGATGGTGTAGGCAGGGGCGCCGGCCACCGCCGTGCAGTTGCCGATCGCCGTGGTCATGGTGCAACTGGCCGTCACCGCGTACTTGCCCGTCACCTCCGAAGGCAGCGACAGCCCCAGATCGGCCAGCGCGGTGCTGCCGCCGGCATAGTAGCTGTTGCCCAGCAGGTACTGCTCCTGCTTGTTGGCCACCGTCAACATGAAGCCTTGCACCGCAGAGCGGTTGGCCCGCGTCACATACTGCCGGTACGAAGGCAGCGCCACCGCCGCGAGAATCCCGATGATGGCCACCGTGATCATGAGCTCGATCAAGGTAAAGCCGCGATATTTGGTACTGTTCATCAGAGTGTCTTCCTTGCGTTTCATTCTGGGCCCGGACTTCGCCGGTCGCCAGCATCATCCGACCAATGGCGCGCGATTCCAGACAAATGGTACAAACTGGGCCTATGCATCTGCCTGTTCCCGACGATACCCTGATTCAGGACGCCTGCGCGCAGGCCATCCTGGCCACGCGCGTCTGCGACCCCAATCCGCGCGTCGGCTGCGTCATCGCCGACGCCGGCGCTCGGGTGCTGGGCCGCGGCCACACCCAGCGCGTGGGCGACGCCCATGCCGAGGTCATGGCGCTGCGCGCCGCGCGCGAGGCCGGCCACGACGTGCGCGGCGCCAGCGCCTATGTGAGCCTGGAGCCCTGCTGCCACTTTGGCCGCACGCCGCCCTGCTGCGAGGCCCTGATCGAAGCCGGCATCGCGCGCGTCGTGATCGCGCAGCAGGACCCCAACCCGCTGGTGGCGGGCCAGGGCATTGCGCGGCTGCGGGCTGCCGGCGTCGCGGTCGAGATGCTGGCGCCGGATCACCCCGCGGCGCTCGCCACGCGCGAGCTCAACATCGGTTTTTTCAGCCGCATGCTGCGCCGCCGGCCCTGGGTGCGCCTGAAGATCGCCGCCTCGCTCGACGGCCGGACGGCGCTGGACAACGGCCAGAGCCAGTGGATCACGTCGGAGGCGGCCCGCGCCGACGGCCAGGCCTGGCGCGCGCGCGCCAGCGCCGTGCTGAGCGGCATCGGCACCGTGCTGGCCGACAACCCGCGGCTCGACGTGCGGCTGCCCGAGACGCCGCGCCAGCCGCAGCTGCTGCTGCTCGACAGCCGGCTGCGCACGCCGCCCGGGGCGCAGCTTTTCACGCCCGGGCGCCCGGTCTGCATTTACGCCGCGCTGGGGGACGCCGAGCGGCAGGCGGCGCTGCAGGCGCGCGGCGCCAGCGTGCGCTACCTGCCCGACCGGCAGGCGCCGGACGGCCCCCGGGTCGATCTGGCCGCCCTGCTGGCCGACCTGGGCCAGCGTGAGATCAACGAACTGCACGTCGAAGCCGGGCCGTGCCTCAACGGCGCCCTGCTCGCGGCCGGCCTGGTTGACGAGCTGCTGATCTACCTGGCCCCAAAACTGCTCGGATCGGGCCGTGCCATGGCCCGCTTCGGCCCGCTCGAGGCGCTGAGTGAGGCGATGCAACTCGAGTTCACATCCACGACCCCGGTTGGAGCCGACCTGCGCATCCTGGCCCGCGTCAGCGGCGCGCGAGCGCCGGCGCAAGAAGATTTCGCCCCGGACACGGCCGCTCGCTGATTCCCTGCGAAAATAGCGCCATGTTTACCGGAATCATCACCGGCGTCGGGCGCATCGTCGCCGTGCACGCCCTGGGCAGTTCATCCACGCACGGCAAGCGCCTCACCATTGAAGCCCCGCTCGGCTATCTGGACGACGTCGCCGCGGGCGACAGCATTGCGCTCAACGGCGCCTGCATGACCGTCACCACGCTGACACCGGCGCAGAGCCGGTTCACGGTCGACATCTCGGCCGAGTCGCTGGCGCGCACCGCCGCGCTGGCGCAGACCGGGCGCATCAACCTGGAGAAGGCCCTGCGCGCCAACGACCGCCTGGGCGGCCACCTGGTATCAGGGCATGTGGACGGCATCGGGCGCGTCACGCACTTCGAGCAGGTCGGCGAGAGCTGGGCCCTGCGGCTGCTCGCGCCCGCGGCGCTGGCCCGCTACCTGGCCTACAAGGGCTCGATCACCGTCAACGGCGTCAGCCTCACGGTGAACCGCATCGAGGACCTCGCGGCCGGCTGCGAGGTCAGCATCAACCTGATTCCGCACACCGTGCACAACACCGCCCTGAACACGCTGGGCGTCGGGACCGAGGTCAATCTGGAGATTGACCTGATCGCGCGCTACGTCGAGCGCATGCTCAATGCCGACCTGCCCGCCCCCTCTGTCCCCCTTGCCTGAAAGACACCTGCATGAGCGCCCTCTCCCCCGTGAGCATTTCCCCGGTTGAAGACATCGTGGCCGACCTGCGAGCCGGGCGCATGGTAATCCTGGTGGACGAAGAGGACCGCGAAAACGAGGGCGACCTGCTGCTCGCCGCCGAGCACGTCAGCGCCGAGGCGATCAACTTCATGGCGCGCTTCGGGCGCGGCCTGATCTGCCTGACCCTGAGCCGCGAACACTGCGAGCGGCTCGAGCTGCCGCCGATGGCGCTGCGCAACGGCGACAAGAAAGGCACCGCCTTCACGGTGTCGATCGAGGCCGCCGAAGGCGTCACGACCGGCATCTCGGCCGCCGATCGGGCGCGCACCGTGCAGGCCGCCGTGGCGCCCAGCGCCAGGCCCGACGACCTGGTGCAGCCGGGCCATATCTTTCCGCTGCAGGCGGTCGACGGCGGCGTGCTGATGCGCGCCGGGCACACCGAGGCCGGTTGCGATCTGGCCCGGATGGCGGGCTGCAGTCCGGCCGCGGTGATCTGCGAGATCATGAAGGACGACGGCACCATGGCGCGCCTGCCCGACCTGCAGCTGTTTGCGGCCGAGCACGGCCTGAAGATCGGCACCATCGCCGACCTGATCGAGCACCGCAGCCGGGTCGAATCGCTGGTCACCAAAGTGGGCTCGCGCAACCTCCGGACGGCGGCCGGCGAATTCACCGCGCACGCCTTTCGGGACAAGATCACGCACGGCGTGCACCTGGCCCTGGTCAAGGGCCAGTGGAGCGCCACCGACACCGTGGCCGCCCGCGTGCACGAGCCGCTGTCGGTGCTCGATGCCATGGAGGTCGGCCGCGCCATGCACTCCTGGAGCCTTGATGCCAGCCTGGCGCGCGTCAGCGCAGAGGGCCAGGGGGTCGTGGTGCTGCTCAATTGCGGCGAAACTGGCGACCAGTTGATGGCCCAGTTCGAAGGCACGGCCAAGGCCAGCCACGGCCCGGACCGCGAACGCCTGGACCTGCGCAGCTATGGCATCGGCGCGCAGATTCTGCGCGAATGCGGCGTCCACAAGATGAAGCTGATGGGCAACCCCCGGCGCATGCCCAGCATGACCGGCTACGGACTCGAAATCGTCGGCTACATAACCAAGTAAATGAAACTTTCCGTCACCGCGAGGCCGCAGGCCGTGCCGATCCATCGAAGCTGGGTTGCCGTGCTACTGTCGTTGCGAGGAGCGAAAGCGACGCGGCAATCGCAATGACGAAATACCGCAGAACTTCTTAATCAGGAATTCAACATGTTTGGTGCAGACAAAGGAACGACCGCTTTGAGCGGGCAACGCCTGAACGGCAAGAAATTGACGATCGGCATGGTGCAGGCGCGCTTCAACGAGCCGATCACCAGCGAACTCGCCCGCGCCTGCAAGGCCGAGCTGCTCGAACTCGGCGTCGCCGAAAAGAACATCGATCTGCTGCAGGTGCCCGGTGCGCTCGAAGTGCCGGTGGCCCTGATGGCGATGGCCGAGAAATTGCGCTACGACGCCCTGATCGCGCTGGGCTGCATCATTCGCGGCGAGACCTATCACTTCGAACTGGTCGCCAACGAATCGGGCGCGGGCGTGAGCCGCGTCGCGCTGGACTACCAGGTGCCGATCGCCAACGCCATCCTGACCACCGAGAACCTGGAGCAGGCCATTGCCCGGCAGACCGACAAGGGGCGCGACGCGGCGCGGGTCGCGGTCGAGATGGCCAACCTGCTGGAAGAAATCTGATGGCCCAGGCGCAGGACAAGTTGCCGGACGCGGGATCCTTGCCCCAGGGCCGAAGCGGCCCGAGCGGCAGCGGCGCCCGCAAGGCCGGCGCCAGGTCGCAGCGCACGCGGGCCCGCGAGTTTGCGCTGCAGGCGCTGTACCAGACGCTGGTCGGACGCAATCCGGTCGCGGAGATCGACGCCTTCACCCGGGAACTGTCCGGTTTTTCCAAGGCCGACGCCCTCCATTTCAGCGCCCTGCTGCACGGCTGCACCGACAGCATGGGCGAACTCGACGCGCTGATCGTGCCGCTGCTCGATCGCAAGCTCGCAGAGATTTCCCCGATCGAGCATGGCGTCCTGTGGATTGGCGCCTATGAGCTCATGCACTGCCTGGACGTGCCGTGGCGCGTGGTGCTCAACGAATGCATCGAACTGGCCAAGGAGTTCGGCGGAACCGACGGCCACAAATACGTGAACGCGGTGCTCAACGAGCTGGCGCCGCGCCTGCGCGCGGCCGAGGTCGGCGCCGACCGGGGCCCGAGGCGCTGATGAGGGAAGAATTCAGCTGGCCGGTGCGCGTCTACTGGGAAGACACCGACGCCGGCGGCATTGTCTTCTACGCCAACTACCTCAGGTACTTCGAGCGCGCCCGCACCGAGTGGCTGCGCGCAATGGGCCTGGAGCAGAGCGCCCTGCGCGAGAGCAGCGGCGGCATCTTCGTCGTCAGTGAAGCCAACCTGCGTTATCACCAGCCGGCGCGCCTGGACGACGAGCTTATTGTCACCGTGCTGCCGCTTGAAATCGGCCGCGCTTCCCTGACAATACAACAGCAGGCCTGGCGCAAGGGCCGAAGCGGAAATGCCCTGCTCTGCGCCGCGCAGGTGCGCGTCGGCTGGGTCGACGCGGGCAGCTACCGACCGGCGCGCATGCCGCCAACCATTCTGGAGCTACTGAAATGAACCAAGACCTTTCAATTCTCCACCTGGTGCTCAACGCCAGCCTGGTGGTGCAGCTGGTGATGGCGCTGCTGGTGCTGATCTCGGTATCGAGCTGGGCCGCGATCTTTCGCAAGCTGTTCGCCCTGAACCGCGTGAAATCGCTGAACGACGTGTTCGAGCGCGAGTTCTGGTCCGGCACCAGCCTGAACGACCTGTTTGCCGCCGCCGCCAAGAACGCCCGCCATGCCGGGCCGATGGAGCGCATCTTCGCCAGCGGCATGCGCGAGTACCAGAAACTGCGCGAGAAGCGCATCAGCGACGCCAACACCCTGATGGACGGCGCCCGGCGCGCCATGCGCGCGAGCTTTCAGCGCGAGATGGACGTCATCGAAACCCACCTCTCCTTCCTCGCCTCGGTCGGCTCGGTCTCGCCCTATGTCGGCCTGTTCGGCACCGTCTGGGGCATCATGCATTCCTTCACCGGGCTGGCCTCGCTGCAGCAGGTAACGCTGGCCACGGTGGCACCCGGCATCGCCGAGGCGCTGGTATCCACCGCGATCGGCCTGTTCGCCGCGATCCCGGCGGTGGTCGCCTACAACCAGTTCGCGCGCGACATCGACCGCATCGCGATCAAGCTCGAGACCTTCATCGAGGAGTTCTCCAACATCCTGCAGCGCAGCGTCGGCGCCCAGTCCGCCTCGGGCCAGTGAAAGGAGCCTGAGCATGCCATCCCTGGTCAGCCGCGGTCGCGGTCGCCGCACCATCAACGAGATCAACATGGTGCCTTTCATCGATGTGATGCTGGTGCTGCTGATCATCTTCATGGTGACAGCGCCGCTCATCACGCCCAGCGTGATTGATCTGCCCAGCGTCGGCAAGGCCGCCAGGCAGCCCGATCTGGTGCTGCAGGTCGTCATCGGCAAGGACGAGGTCCTGACGCTCAAGGCGCGCGACGCCAGCACGGCGCTGGCGCTCAAGGACCTGGCCGGCGCGGTCAAGCTGGCGCAGGCCGGCGCGCCGAACTCGGCGGTCGTCATCAGCGCCGACCGCAACATCCGGTACGAGAGCGTGGTCAAGGTCATGGACACGCTGCAGCAGGCGGGCGTGCAGCGCGTGGGCCTGTCGGTGCAACTGGCCAACTAGGGGCGGCGCATGCTGGCCAGCGCCGATCGCCTTGAGTTCGTGCCGCCGCCCGCGCCGGGCCTGCTGCGCGCGCTCGCGCTGGCGGTGCTGGCGCACGTTTTCCTGCTGGCCGCATTGACCTGGGGCGTGCAGTGGCGCCGCGAGGCCGCAACCCTCAGCGTCGAGGCCGAGTTGTGGTCCGCGCTGCCGCAGGAAGCAGCGCCCCAGGCCGTTGAGGTGCCGCAGCAGACCGCGCCCGAGCCGGTCCCGCCGCCGGTCGCCGAGCCGCTGCCCGCGCCAGCGGAGCCGGCCAGGGTCGACATTGCGCTCGAACAGGAAAAGCTGCGCGCCAGCAAGCTCAAGGAGAAAGAGCTCGAGTTGCAGCGCCAGCAGAAAATCAGGCAGGAAAAGGCGGCGCTGGAGAAAAAGCGCCTGCAGGAGAAGCGCGAGAAGGAGCGGCAGGCGGCCGACGAGAAGAAGATCGAGCTGGAAAAACAGCGCAAGCAGGCGCTGCAGGCGCGCCAGGAAACGCAAAAACTCGAAGCCCAGCGCCTGGAAAACCTCAAGCGCATCGCCGGCCTCGCCGGTGCCAGCGGGGCGCCCGATGCCGCGGGAACAGCCCAGCAGTCGTCCGGTCCCTCGGCCAGCTACAAGGGCCGAATAGCAGCCTACTTCAAGGCCCACAGAATCGGCTACCTGGGCGCGGGCAACCCGAAGGTTGTGGTCAGATTCTCGACATCGCCCGATGGCACGGTGATCGGCAAGACCCTGAAGATCGTCAGCAGCAGCGGGGTAAGAGCCTGGGACGACGCGGTCCTGCGAGCGCTTGAAATGGCGGTCCTGCCGCGTGACACCGATGGCCGCGTTCCGCCGGATCTGGAACTCGGCCTGAGTCCGAACGATTTCTGAGCCTTGCAGCACCGGTGTGGACTGCCACGGCCTGCGGCCTCGCAGTGACGACCAGCGCGGCAGTCCAGGTGACCGTCACTGCGAGCCAAGCGCCGCAGTCCAAGTGACCGTCACTGCGAGCGAAGCGCGGCAGTCCATGCATGGATCGCCACATTCAGCCGGGTTTCACTCGTAGACGATTTCAGCCTTGCCCTGATCGGCCTGCACACGCCAGCCGGCCAGCGCGGCATTGCTCGGATAGAAACGGAACGCCTCGGCGAGTTGCAGCTCGGCCGAAGCAGCCGCACCGTTGCCCTGCCGTGCCAGCGCCAGCCGCACCGCCAGCCCGCGCACCAGTTCGCCCTGCTCCGTCACCTCGCGACGGGCCGGAAATTCGCTGATCAGGCGCGCCACATCGGGCGCCGCGCCATTGACCGTGACGCGCAGGTACTTTCCGAAGCGGCAGCGCGCCTGCTCCAGGTCCCAGATCTGATTGACCGTCAGCTGCATGCCGCCCGTGAATCGGTCCGGCTGCAGCTTGCCCATGACGATGATCAGCTCATCGTCCTTGAGCAGACCGCGATGCGCGTTGATCAGGGCCTCGTCGGCGCGGGCTTCGATCACGCCCGATTTGTCGTCCAGCCTGAACAGCGCCAGCTTGCCGCGCTGCCCATTGATGACCCGAAAGTCGGTCACGATGCCCGCCAGCAGCTGCGGCTCGCGGGTGTCGATCAATTCCTCGATTTCGCGCTTGACGAAGCGTCGCACCTCGGACTTCACCTCGTCAAAAAGATGGCCAGACAGATAGAAGCCGAGCGCGGCTTTTTCATAGGTCAGGCGCTCGCGCACGCCCCATGGCAGGGCCGTCACCAGATCGGGCTCCTGCTCGCTCGAGCCGTGGTCGTCGGCGCCGCCCAGGTCGAACAGCCCGCCCTGGTTCGCATTGGCCAGCGCCGCCGCGGCAAAATCAAAAGCGCGGTCCAGCGAAGCCAGCAGGCTGGCGCGGTTGCGCTGGATCGAGTCGAAGGCGCCGGCCTTGATCAGGGCCTCCACGGTGCGCTTGTTGATCCGGCCGCGATCGACGCGCAGGCAGAAATCGAACAGGCTGCGAAACGGCCCGACCTCGGCCGCGCCCGGTCCGGCGCCGCGCCCCTCGCGCGCCGCCACGATGGCCTCGATCGCCTGCTGGCCGGAGCCCTTGATGGCGGCCAGGCCATAGCGGATCATCTTGTCCGAAATCGGCTCGAAACGGGCCATACCGCGGTTCACATCCGGCGACTCGAAACCCAGCCCCATCTTCAGCGCATCTTCGAACAGGACCTTGAGCTTGTCGGTGTCGTCCATTTCCACGCTCATGTTGGCGCAGAAGAACTCGGCCGTGTAGTGCACCTTGATCCATGCCGTTTGGTAGGCCAGCAGGGCGTAGGCGGCGGAGTGCGATTTGTTGAACCCGTAGCCGGCGAACTTTTCCATGTGGTCAAAGACTTCATCGGCCTTTGACTGGCTCAGCCCGTTGCGCGCGGCGCCATCGCGGAAGATCTGCCGCTGCTTGGCCATCTCCTCGGCATTCTTCTTGCCCATCGCGCGACGCAGCATGTCGGCAGCGCCAAGCGAGTAGCCGCCCAGGATCTGCGCCATCTGCATCACCTGCTCCTGGTACACCATGACGCCATAGGTTTCGCCCAGGATGCCCTCGACCCGCGGATCGGGATAGACCACCGGTTCGCGGCCGAGCTTGCGCGCGATGTAGGTTGGAATCAGGTCCATCGGGCCGGGCCGATAGAGCGCATTCATGGCGATCAGGTCTTCCAGGCGCGTCGGCTTGGCATCGCGCAGCATGCCCTGCATGCCGCGGCTTTCAAACTGGAACACGGCCTCGGTGCGCGCGTCGGAGAACAGCTGGTAGACCGCCGCATCGTCGAGCGGCAAATCCTCGTAGGAAAAGCCCTGGCGGTCCTTGTGCCGGGCCACAATCAGGTCCTTGGCGATTTCCAGAATGGTCAGTGTCGCCAGCCCCAGAAAGTCGAACTTCACCAGGCCGATCGCCTCGACATCGTACTTGTCGAACTGGCTGACGGCGGACTCGCTGCCAGGCTGCTGGTAGAGCGGGCAGAAATCGGTCAGCTTGCCGGGCGCGATCAGCACCCCGCCGGCGTGCATGCCGATGTTGCGCGTCATGCCCTCGAGCTTGCGCGCGAGCTCGAGCAGAATCTTGACGTCCTCCTCGCGGCTCTCGCGCTCGGCCAGCAGCGGCTCGGCTTCGACCGCGTAAACCGTCTTGTCATCCTTCTTTCTCTCGGCCGGCGGCAGCTGCAGGGTGACGCTGACGCCGGGCTTGTTCGGAATCAGCTTGCTGATGCCATCGCAAAAGGTGTAGCTCATGTCGAGCACGCGCCCGACATCGCGCACCACGGCGCGCGCCGCCATGGTGCCGAAAGTGACGATCTGGCTGACCGCGTTCCTGCCGTACTTCTCCTTGACGTAGTCGATCACCCGGTCGCGGTTGGTCTGGCAGAAGTCGATGTCGAAGTCGGGCATCGAGACCCGCTCCGGATTGAGGAAGCGCTCGAACAGCAGGTTGTACTGCAGCGGGTCGAGATCGGTGATCTTGAGCGAGTACGCGACCAGCGATCCGGCGCCCGAACCGCGCCCGGGGCCGACCGGGCAGCCGTTCTTCTTGGCCCAGTTGATGAAATCGCCGACGATCAGAAAATAACCCGGAAAACCCATTTTCAGGATGGTGTCGATCTCGAACTCGAGCCGCTCGACATAGCGCGCGCGCTGAGCCTCGCGCTCGGACTCGAGCGGGTAGCGGTGCAGCAGGCGATCCTTCAGCCCCTGGTGCGACGCATGACGAAAGTACGCCTCTGGCGTCATGCGCTGGCCGTTGACCTCGGGGATCGGAAAATCGGGCAGCTGCGGCTTGTCGAGCACCAGCGTCAGGTTGCAGCGCCGGGCAATCTGCAGCGAATTGGCCAGCGCCGACGGCAGATCGGAAAACAGGGCCTGCATCTGCGCCCCGGTCTTGAAATACTGCTCGCGCGTGAAACGGCGAACACGCCGCGCGTCGCCCAGTATTTCCCCCTCGGCAATGCAGACGCGGGCCTCGTGCGCCTCAAAATCATCGGGCCCGGTGAACTGCACCGGGTGCGTCGCCACCACCGGCAGGCCGATGCGGGCGGCCAGCTGAGCGGCGGCGACGACATGCGCCTCGTCATCGGCACGGCCGGCGCGCTGCAGTTCCAGATAAAAACGATGCGGAAACAGGCCGGCCAGCTTGAGCGCAACATCGGCGGCGCGCGCTTCGTCGCCCAGCATCAGCGCCTGCCCGACCGGGCCGGCCTGCGCGCCCGAAAGGACAATCAGGCCCTCGCCGAGTTCCTCGAGCCAGGCGAGCTGGACACAGGCCTGCGCCCTGTGCGCGTTGCGGGTCCAGGCCCGCGCCAGCAGTTCCGACAGATTGAGGTAGCCCTGCCGGTTCTGCACCAGCAGCAGCAAGCGCGACAGGCTGGCCGCCTCGGGTCCGGCCCCCTCAAGGCTGATTTCCGCACCGATCAAGGGCTTGACGCCGCGCTTGCGCGCCTCCCGGTAAAATTTGATGGCGCCAAACAGATTGTTCAAATCCGTGATGGCCAGCGCCGGCTGAGCGTCGGCCGCTGCGCAACTGACGATATCATCGATGCGATTGGTTCCGTCAACGACTGAAAACTCGGTGTGTAAACGAAGGTGGACAAACATGGTTCATTCTAAATTGCCAAAGCGGGTGCAGCGGCTCGGGACTGACGGCTCTTTTCCGATCTGATTGAGAAAGCGAAAAACCGCCCATGCTGAAAATTCTTGTCGTCGATGACCACGCCCTGGTGCGCGAGGGCCTGCGCCAGGTTCTCAAGGGCCTGGCCGAGGAAGTCGAGGTGATCGAAGCTGCCGACAGCGTCCAGGCTTTCGAGAACGCCGCGCTGCACCCGGACCTCGATCTGGTGCTGCTCGATTACCATCTGCCTGGAATGAACGGGCTCGAAGCGCTGGCCTTGTTCGGCAGAAACCACCCGGAACTTCCGATCGTCATGATCTCGGGTTCGATCGACGCGCGCGTGGTGCGCCACGTGATGGCGCAGGGCGCCGTCGGTTTCATCGCCAAGGCCAGTCTCAGCAGCGAACTGTTGACGATCCTGGGTCAGGTGCTGGCCGGCGAAGTCTGCCTGCCTGCCAACATGCTGGCCGCTGGCGATCTGACCGACGGCTCCATGCCTGGCACCGAGCCCCTGCTGACCTCGCGCCAACATGAGGTGCTGACCTTGCTGCTGGACGGGCGCTCCAACCGCGAAATCAGCGACCAGTTGCAGTTATCGGACGAAACCGTCAAGAACCATGTATCGGCGGTGCTGCGCGCCTTCGGCGTGCAAACCCGCGTCCAGGCAGTTCTGGCAGCCACGCAGCAGGGTTACGTCAAATCCTCGCGCACGGCCTGAGCCTGCGTTGCCAGGCGTCGAATCAGGTTTCGCAATTTGGCCGGGCGCACCGGCTTGTGCAGCAGGGTCAGTCCGGCCTGCTTTGCCGCGAGCAGCAGATCGGCGTCGGTATCACCGCTGATCAGGCAGGCCGGTATCTCCCTGCCCGCCGCCAGGCGCAACTGACGCACCACCTCGATCCCGTTTTCGCCATCGGGCAGGCGGCAGTCGCTGACCACCACGTCAGGCACCAGTCCGAGTTGCACCGACCTCAGCGCCGTGGACAGGCGGTCGGCCTCAACCACCCTGGCGCCCCAGGAGGAAAGCAGACTGACCACACCAAGGCGCGCCAGCGCGTCGTCCTCGATCACCTGCACCGTCACGCCGGACAGGTCGGCGTCAAATGACTCGGCGCGGGACGGGCCGCGGCGCTCGCTCGCCGCTCCCGCCGCCGCCGCGGGCACTTCGATGCTGAAGCGGCTGCCCACGCCCGGCAGCGAGCACAGCTGCAAGCGGTGCCCCAGCAGGTGCGCCGTGCGCTGCACGATATTGAGCCCCAGGCCGAGGCCCTGGCCGCGGTCGCGCTCCAGATTGCCGACCTGAAAAAACTCCCGGAAAATGGCCTGCTGATGCTCGGGGGCGATCCCGATGCCGCTGTCCCAGACCTCGATGCGCACCAGTTCACCAGCGCCGAACGACCGGCAGCCGACCACGACGCCGCCGTTCTCGCAGTAGCGCAGCGCGTTGCCGATCAGGTTCAGCAGGATGCGGTGAATCAGTGTCGGGTCGCTCAGCACCCAGGCAGCGCTGGGTCGGATGCGCAGGCGCAGGCCCTTGCCGCTGGCCGTCATCCCGAGTTCGAGCCGCAATTTTTCAAGAATATCCTCCAGCGGGAAAACCTGCAGCTGCACCAGAACCGATCCGGCGTCGAGTCGCGAGATGTCGAGCAGGCCATCGAGCAGATCGCGCATGGCCTGCAGGGCGAGCTCGAGGTTGTCGATCAATTGCCGGGTTTCGGCATCGTGCTTGAGCTGCCGCAGACGCGCCACGAACATCCCCAGCGCGTGCGTCGGTTGCCGCAGATCATGGCTGGCGGCCGCCAGAAAACGCGACTTTGCCAGGGTGGCGGTCTCGGCCTCCTCTTTCTTTTCGCGCAAGGCAAGCGTCGCCCTGGCCACCCGCTGCTCGAGTTCTTCCCGGCTCGATTCAAGACTTTCGGCCATCTGGTTGAGTCCCCGCTGCAGTTCACGCAACGGGTCATCGGGCAGGACCTCGGTCCGCGTCGAAAAATCGCCGCCGCGGATGCGCCTGATCATGCTGGCGACGCGCGCCATCGGATCGATCACGCGCTGGCCCAGGCGCAGCGCCAGCATGCCCCCGATCAGCAGACCGGCCAGGCCAAGCGCCACACCGAGCGCGATCAGCTCGCGCTCACGCTCGAGCAGCCTGCTCTTTGAAACCTCGAGCAGCACATGGCCCAGATACTGCGCCGGTCGCGCCGCCTCTGCCACCGCTGGCGCAAACAGGTCGTCGACATGCAACTGACCGGCCATGATGGGCTGCAGGTAGAGGTCGCTGTCCTTGCCTGCATCCTGATCCAGGCGCTCCCTGGTACCGACCCGAGCCGGCATGGCGTAGCCGGGCACCCCGGCCCTGACCAGCACGGCACCGTCGGCGCTCAGAATCACCACTGAGCGAAGGTCCGGTTCACGCAACGCGGCAACGGCAATCGACCGCAAATTGGACTCGTTGGCGGAAAAGACCCCATATTCACAGGCTGCCGCCAACTGCCGTGCCAGCGAGCGGGAGCGCTGGCCGTGGGACTGCGCGTTGTCGCCCAGCCGCGTCTGCAGAAACACCGCAACCAGCAACAGCACGATCAGCGTCACCGGCATCATCGCCGCCAGCAAAATGCGGTTGCGCATATCGACCTGCTTCACGGTTCGCCCTCGCGCTGGCGCAGTCTCTTGTGCAGGCTCTGCGCGTCCAGCTTCAGACCAAGCGAGCGCGCCACATGGTCGTTGACCGTGATTTCAAAATCGTTCGAGTAGACCGGCGCCTCGGGCAGCGCTTTGCCGTGCAGCACGGCGCGCGCCATGGCACCGGCCTGCAGGCCGATCTGGCTGGGCGTCGCCTGCAGGGAAAGCAGGGCGCCCGCGCGCGCATAGGCGGCCGAAAAGGCCAGCATCGGCACCCGGGCCCGAAACGAGGTCAGCAGAATATTCTGGATGCTGGCGCTGTTGTAGACCTGCGGGTTGGGTATTGCCAGCAACAGGTCAGAGGCCTCCAGCACCTGTCTGAGCGCCGGAAAGACCGGCTCCTCCTCGGCCACGGCGGCCTCGGTCAGTTGCAGTCCATGGCTTAGCGCCTGCGCCTTCAACGCCGGCGCTTCGGCCGCCATCTGCGCGCCCCACAGCACGCCAATGCGCCGCACCGTTGGCAGTGCGATCCGGATCAGTTCCAACTGCCGGCTCATCGGCTGATCCAGAACGATGGCCGACACAAGCGGCGACGCCTTGCGTCCGCTTTGCTGCAGCACCCGCTCGAAGCTGCTGCGCGGCAGCAGCGCGCACAGGAGCGGCGCCGCGAGCTCGGATCGGGCCAGTCTGCCGGCTGCCTCGGCACCGAGTGTCACATAGAGTCTGGCGGCAGGGGCTCGCCCCAGCGGCCACTCGCTGGCTCTTAGCAGCAGCACCTCGCTGCGCGAGATGCCCGAACGTTCGAGTTCCTCCACCAGGGCCTGCGCGGTCTCGGTGTAGGCCGCATTGCTCTCGCTGCTGACGATCACGACCGATGTCGCGGCGTGCAGGTCGGCGCTCGCCAAGCAACCCAGCCAAAGGCCGAGGATCAGAAAGCGCAGTCGCGCCAGCATCGCAGCCTAGTTGTCAACGCGCAGGGTCAGGTAGGCCCGGCGCTGGAACTCGAAGGCGGGGTCAAAATCGAGGTAGGGCGCGCCCAGGTTCTGCAGCACCAGCGCCACCTCGGCGCGCCTGCCACCCAGGCGCAGCGGCGCCGCCAGACGCAGGTCGGTCCGTGACATAGCCCACTGATCCAGGCGGCCGGCACCTTGCAGTGTCTGCGTACCGCTGTTCTGATGGATCAGGCTCAAATCAAGGCCGCCAGGCAGCTTCTGGAAGTACGACAGGGTGCTTGCCTGTTTCGGTGCTGCCAGTGCCAGACCGCTGTCGGCCAGGCTTATGTCGTTGCCCAGGCTGCTGTTGATGAAGGCCTGGCCGAGCACCAGCTGCGCGCCCTGCCACGGCTGCCACTTCAGCTGGTACTCAAGGCCGCGCAAGGAAAAATTCTCGACGTTGGCATAGTCCTTGGGCCGGATGGCGTTGAGCTGACGCAGAAAGCCGCCAACGTCCTCGCGAAAAACCCGCACGTCGAGATTCATACGCAGTGATGGAAACACGCCGAGATAGCCAAGCTCCCTCGCCATCACACTTTCATCCTGGACCTTGCCGCTGGCCAGCGTGCTGACTTCGAGCAGATGCCCGTTCCATAAATAGCGCACATCGGCAAACTGCTCGTAGGTGCTGGGCGGCCGGTAGGCCCTGGAGGCACCGGCGCGCAGGGTCTGACCCTCGGCAACGCGCCAGTTCAGCATCAGTCGCGGCGCCATGGTGCTGCCGCTGGCACTGGTGTTTTCAGCCATGGCGCCGACGTTCAGGATCAGTTGCTCTGCCGGGCGCCACTCCAGATTGCCGAACAGGCGCGAAAAGTCGGTCACCAGCGCCGCATCGGTGTTGTAGGCCGGGCGCGACGTCACGCGCTCGCGTCGCAGTTCGGCGCCCCACACCATGCGCAGGCTCGAGCCCTGGCGCCAGGTGTGCTGCAGGGTCAGCGTGTCGCTGCCGGCGACGCCGCTGGCGTCGACCGCGATGCTGTCATTGATGCCCATGGCCAGCAGCGAGTACGGGAAGGCGTCCCGGTAGGACTCGTGCATATGGGAATAGCTCAGCGCCAGATCCTGATCCGGATCCAGCGTGCGCCGCCAGTCGAGCTGCAGGTAAGCCGAGCCATAGCGGGTGTCACGACTCAGGTCATCGGCGTTGCCGGCGAACCCCTTGCCCGCGTTGATCACCAGCCCGCCGGCCCGCACCTCGATTTCGTCGCTGCTGCCCGGGCGAAGATCGGCGCGCACATTGAAGCGCTCGATGCTGTTGCGGCCATTGGAGCCCGCCAGTCCGTCGTCGCCGCGACGATCCAGGCCGAGACGGAAAGTGCCATTGTCGGCACCCCAGCCCAGGCTGGCCCAGGCATCGCGGATGCCGTTCTCGCCGCCGCTCAGGCTGATCTGGGTGCCCCGCGTGTCGGCGCTGTCGCGGGTCACGATGTTGATCACACCCAGAAATGCGCGCGCGCCATAGGCCGCCGAGTTGGAGCCGCGCAGGACCTCGATGCGCTCGATGTCCTGCATCGCCACCGTCTGCAGGCCGGCTTCGACACTGCCGATGAAATAGGGCGAGTAGGCCGAGCGACCATCGACCAGCACCTGGATGCGATTCGAATAGCCGCCAAAGGCGCCGTGGTAACTGGCCTGTGGCGCGACCGCCTCGAACGATGTGCTGGACTGGAAACCGGGCACCAGCCGAAGCAGATCGGCCACATCGCGCGCGCCCGAGAGCCGGATCATGTCGCGGTCGATGATGGTCACCGCGCCGGGCGTGTCGTCGAGCCGCTGCGGCAGTCGCGAGACCGAGAGCACCACCGGCATGTCGTCCAGAAAATCTTTCTCGGACAGCGTCGCCGATGCCTGCGCGCAGGCCGCGCCCGACCACCCCAGCATGACACCCAGCCAGATCCATCGGTTCATGACAGCTCCTCGAATTGTTCAGCTTGCATGCACCGATTCTGCCTCGTCGGCGGTCCGCTTTGAAAAAGACAACGCCAGGAGCCCCGGCCAGGGTGAAAATCAGGCCTTGAAGCGGGACGCCAGTTCGGCGATGCGCGCGCCGAAGCGGCGCGCGGTCTCCAGATCGCCCGGGTTCATCTCGGCGGCGCTGGCATCGCCCGCGGTCTGCGCCATCGGACCCGCCGACGACGCCAGGTAGTTGAGGTCGCTGCGCTGCGACGCCTTGGTGTTGTTGTAGTTCAGGCCGGTGCCGACCCAGATGCCGCCATGCTGCATCGCCAGCGTCATGAAATAGTGCAGCGTGGAGTGCTTGTCGCCGTTGACGTTGGCGCTGTTGGTGAAACCGCCAAAGATCTTGTCCTTCCAGGCCTGCGTGTACCAGGGCTTGCTCGATGCGTCGGCGAATTTCTTGAACTGCCAGCTGACGCTGCCCATGTAGGTCGGCGAGCCGAAAATAATGGCGTCGGCCGCCGCCAGCGATTCCCAGCCACTCTCTGTCAGATTGCCATCGGCGTCGATGCCGATCAGTTCCGCGCCGGCACCCTGCGCCACCGATTGCGCCATGCGCTGCGTATGCCCGTAACCCGAATGAAAAACCACGGCTACTTTTGCCATTTGAATGCTCCTTGATTGCGATGGAAGACCGAAGCCCACAGCCTGTGAACCCCGGCAAGAAAGAGAATCCGGCTCAGGCTTCGCACGGCAGGCGCCGGTGGATCCTGAAACCCGATTCAAGAAAAGAAATCAACCCTGCAGATCGAACAGCAGCACTTCGGCGCTGCGGGCGTCGCTCAGTTCGACCCGGCTCTCGTCCTCGAGCAGCGCGGCATCGCCCGTGGCCAGCGCCGCGCCATTGACCGAGATCTCGCCGCGCACCAGATGCACATAGCACTTTCGCCTGGCGCCCAGATCCAGCCGCGCCGTTTGACCGGCGTCGAAAAGCCCGGCATAGAGCCTGGCGTCAGCATGAATGACGACCGAGTTGGCGGCCCCGTCAGGCGAGGCCACCAGACACAGCCGGCCCTGCTTTTGCGCAGCGTCAAAGGTCTTTTGCTCGTAGCCCGGCGTGATGCCGCTCACATCGGGCTCGATCCATATCTGCAGAAAATGGGTGACGGCATCGGGCGCATGATTGAACTCGCTGTGCTGCACGCCGCTGCCCGCGCTCATGCGCTGCACATCGCCCGGCGGAATGCCCTTGACATTGCCCATGCTGTCCTGGTGCGCCAGGTTGCCGCTCAGCACATAGCTGATGATCTCCATGTCGCTATGGCCGTGCGTGCCAAAGCCGGTGCCCGGGGCGATGCGGTCCTCGTTGATGACGCGCAGATTGCCCCAGCCCATGTGCTTCGGATCGTAATACCCGGCGAAGGAAAAGCTGTGAAACGACTTGAGCCAGCCGTGATCGGCGTAGCCGCGCTCATTTGATTTTCGAATCTTCAACATACGAGCCCCCTTAAAAAGAACAATTGCCAGCCAACCGCTCATCTTCCGGTCATTGCAAGGCCGCAGGCCGCGGCAATCCATGCTCGCACCCCATCGCGCCATGGATTGCCACGTGCGCTCAGCCAACCGCTCATCTTCCGGTCATTGCGAGGCCGCAGGCCGCGGCAATCCATGCTCGCACCCCATCGCGCCATGGATTGCCACCCTGC
>CAIMBE010000195.1 GCA_903839085.1 uncultured beta proteobacterium
GCTGATGCTGCAGGGCGTCTCCGAGTTGATCAAGCGCCTGGCTTTTCTGGCCGGGCTGATTGACGACCCGACCCTCAAGAAGATCGAAAAGACGGCTGAAGAGGAACTTGCCGAGGCGATTCAAAAGCTGGCCGAAGAAAAAGCTGCCAAGGCCAAAGCCGCCTGATCCGGGAGACACAGATGCAATTCCTCGCCAGCAACATCGCCCCCATCATGTTCGGGGGCCTCATCGTCTTCCTGCTGCTGGGCTTTCCGGTCGCCTTCAGCCTGGGCGCCTGCGGCCTGTTCTTTGGTTTCATTGGCGTCGAACTCGGCCTCCTGCCAGAGGCGCTCTTGCAGGCCCTGCCGCTGCGCATCTTCGGCATCATGAAGAACGACACCCTGCTGGCGATTCCCTTCTTCACGCTGATGGGCCTGATCCTGGAGCGCAGCGGCATGGCCGAGGATCTGCTCGACACCATCGGCCAGTTGTTTGGTCCGCTGCGCGGTGGTCTGGCCTTTGCGGTCATTCTTGTCGGCGCCCTGCTGGCTGCCACCACCGGCGTGGTGGCGGCATCGGTGATTTCGATGGGCCTGATCTCCCTGCCCATCATGCTGCGCTACGGCTACGACCGGCGCGTCGCCTCGGGCGTCATTGCGGCCTCCGGCACACTGGCGCAGATCATTCCACCGTCGCTGGTTCTGATCATTCTGGCCGACCAACTGGGGCGCAGCGTGGGCGAGATGTACAAGGGCGCCTTCATCCCCGGCTTCGCGCTGACCGGTCTGTACATCGGCTACGTCGTCCTTCTGACTTTCATTCGCCCGGCCTGGGTGCCGGCGCTGCCGGCGCAGGCGCGCACCATCCGCGAAGACAACGGCAAGAGCGGTCTGCGCTCGCTGTTGCTGCTGACCGTCGTCTCCAGCGCTCTGGCGATCTACCTCGGCATGAACTACGCCGCCATCAGCAACTGGATCACGGGCAACGCGGCGCTGACGGTGCCCACCGACGAGACGATTGTGGTCTCGCTTTGCACCGGCGTGATCCTGGCCTTTGTCATCGCCCTCATCAACAAGGTGGCGCGCCTGGGCCTGCTCTCGCGCATGGCCGAGCGCGTGACCTTCGTGCTGATCCCACCCCTGCTGCTGATTTTTCTGGTGCTCGGAACGATCTTCCTGGGCGTCGCCACGCCGACCGAGGGCGGCGCCATGGGCGCCATGGGCGCCCTGATCATGGCCTTCAGCCGCCGTCGCCTGAGCCTGGCGCTGCTCAAGCAGGCGCTGACCACCACCACCCGGCTGTCGAGCTTCGTGGTCTTCATTCTGGTCGGCTCGACCGTCTTCAGCCTGGTGTTTCAGGGCGTCGATGGCTCGAAGTGGGTGGAGCATCTTCTGACTTCGGTACCTGGCGGCCAGGTCGGTTTCCTGATTGTGGTCAACCTGCTGATCTTCTTCCTGGCCTTCTTTCTGGACTTCTTCGAGCTCTCGTTCATCGTCGTGCCGCTGCTGGCGCCGGTGGCGGAAAAGATCGGTATCGACCTGATCTGGTTTGGCGTGCTGCTGGGCGTCAACATGCAGACCTCGTTCATGCACCCGCCGTTCGGCTTTGCGCTGTTCTACCTGCGCAGCGTGGCGCCGGGCGTCGCCTACACCGACAAGCTGACCAGGAAACTGATTGCGCCGGTGACCACCATGCAGATCTACTGGGGTGCCGTGCCCTTCGTGCTGATCCAGATCGTCATGGTGGCCCTGATCATCGCCTTCCCCGGCATCGTCTCCAGCGGCCTGGACAAGACCGAGAAGGTCGATCTAGACAAGGTGGTGATGGAAGCCCAGGTCGACGCGCCGACGGCGCCGGCCTCAGACCCGGCCATGGGTGAATTGGCAGCGCCTGCCGGCGACAAGCCAGCCGACGACGATCCGATGAAGGCCATGCAGGAGTCGATGGACAAGAGCAAGAAGTGACCGCCAGCGCGGCAATCCATCCATGGATCGCCACGACCTGCGGTCTCGCGATGACGAGAAGAAATGTAGCCTCGCGATGACGAGAGGAATGCGGACTCACGATGACGAGAGGAATGCGGACTCACCATGACGAGAAGAAATGTAGCCTTGCGATGACGAGAAGAGATGCGGCCTCGCGATGACGATGGTTTAACGCACTGACAGCCGCGCCCTTGACAACGCGGCTGTTTGTCATTGCGAGCGAAGCGCGGCAATCCAGGCTTCAGGCGGACAGAACTGCGGGATTTAAAGGCGTCAGCGGCTTCTTGTGGACCAGGTAGCCGATCAGGTTGTCGGCCGCCAGATTGGCCATCGCCAGGCGCGTCGGCAGCGTGGCGCTGCCGATGTGGGGCGTCAGCACGACGTTGGGCAGCGTCAGCAGGTCGGGGTGCACTTTGGGCTCGCCCTCAAACACATCGAGCCCGGCCGCGGCAATCGTCCGCTTGCGCAGTGCCTGCGCCAGCGCCGCGTCGTCCACGATGCCGCCGCGCGCGATATTGACCAGCGTCGCCGTGGGCTTCATCTGCGCCAGTTCCAACGCGCCAATGGCGTGGTGCGCCGCCGCCGAGTACGGCAGCACCAGCACCAGGTGATCCGCGCTTCTGAGCAATTCTTCCTTGCCGACGTAAGACGCCCGGCAATCGGCCTCGATGGCGGCGTCCAGCCGGCTGCGGTTATGGTAGATGACCTTCATGCCAAAGCCGTGGGCGCCGCGCCGCGCAAGGCCCTGGCCGATGCGCCCCATGCCCAGAATTCCCAAAGTTGAACCGTGAATTTCGGCGCCGATGAAACTGTCAAAGCGCCAGCCGCTCCAGAGGCCGGCACGCAGGAAGCGTTCGGCCTCGGCCATGCGTCGCGCTGTAGCCATCAGCAAGGCAAAGCCGAGGTCGGCGGTGGTGTCGGTCAGAACATCGGGCGCATTGGTGCCCAGCACGCCGGCAGCGCTCATGGCATCAAGGTCGAAGTTGTTATAGCCGACCGCCATGTTGGCGCAGATTCTGAGCTGCGGGCAGGCCGCGAGCAAGGTGGCGTCAATGCGCTCGCCGCCGGTGGTGAAGACGCCCTGCATGCCGGCCAGTTTCACGATCAGTTCGGGCTGGCTCCACAGCACGTCGTCCTGGTTGGTCGTGACCTCGAAATGCTGCGCCAGTTTGGCGATCACTTCGGGGAAGATGGCGCGCGCGATGAGAATCTTTGGCAGCATAAGGCTTCTTTCTGTTAGTTGTCATTGCGAGCGCAGCGCGGCAATCCATCAGCCCTGGATTGCCGCGCTGCGCTCGCAATGACGAATTTGAAAA
>CAIMBE010000196.1 GCA_903839085.1 uncultured beta proteobacterium
AGCAGCAGACCGGCGTCAAAGTACATCGGATTTGTACAGTTTTCCGCGCAAGGTAGAAAACATCAACAAAATCAATGGGTTAGGAATTGTTACGCCGAATATGTTTTGTGTACAAGCGCGATTGGTTGATGGGGACGGGAACGGGGTCAGGGGGTGGGTTCGACACGTTGACACCCCACATGCCGCGCCTACAATCTTTTCGTCGCTTCGAACGGGTCAGGTCCCCGGCGGGCGAACAGCCTATTTACAAGAGGAGACACATGAACTTGAAGACACTCGCGCTGGCTCCAGCCATCGCTCTGGTTTTGGCGTCGGGCGTGGCCCGGGCCGACATCACCATTGGCGTCATTGTTTCGGCCACCGGTCCGGCAGCGTCGCTCGGCATTCCTGAAAAGCAGACCTTTGCCTTGCTGCCGCAGACCATGGGTGGTGAAAAGGTCAGGTACATCGTGCTCGACGACGCCACCGACCCCAGCACGGCGGTAAAGAATGCGCGCAAGCTGACCGCCGAGGACAAGGTTGACGCGCTGATCGGCTCGTCGGCGACGCCGGCGTCGATGGGTATTCTTGAAGTCGCGTTTGAGGCCAGGACGCCACAGATCGCCATGGCGCCGCTGCCGCCGGCCGGAGACAAGGCGCCCTGGGTCTTCACGACGCCGCAGAGCTTTCCCCTGATGGCTGTGGCGATGGTGCAGCACATGACCGTCAACAACGTCAAGACGCTGGGTTTCATCGGCTATGCAGATGCCTATGGTGAACTCTGGCTCAAGGCCATCCAGGACGCGGCAGCGGCCAAGGGCATCGCGGTCAGCGCCGTCGAGCGCTACCAGCGCAACGACACCAGTGTGGCCGGGCAGGCGCTCAAGCTGGTCGCCGCCAAGCCCGACGCGATTCTGATCGCCGGCTCGGGCACGCCGGCGGTGCTGCCGCAAGCCACCCTGATCGAGCGCGGTTACAAGGGCAAGCTGTATCAGACGCATGGGATTGCCAACCGTGATTTTCTTCGCGTCGGCGGCAAGAATGTCGAGGGCACGCTGTTCCCGGTCGGGCCGATGCTGCTGGCCGAACAACTGGCCGACGGCCATCCATCGAAGAAGCCTGCACTCGAGTACATCAAGGTCTACGAAGGCGCGCATGGCGCCAACAGCCGGTCGACTTTCGGCGGTCATGGATGGGATGCCTATCTGCTGCTCAATCGGGCTGTGCCCGAAGCGCTGAAGAAGGCCAGGCCCGGCACGGCCGAGTTCCGGCTTGCCTTGCGCGACGCGCTTGAGAATGTGGCGGAGCTGCCCGCCGTGCATGGCGTTTTCAACATGTCGGCCAAGGACCACAACGGCTTTGATGGTCGTGCCGCCATCATGGCCACGGTCGAGAACGGCGACTGGAAAATTTTGAAGTGAGCAAGCCCCCGTTTGCGGCGCTGGACTTTGCGCGGGCCGCGGTCAATGTCGAGCGGCGCGAAGGGGGCGTGCTGGTGCTGCGTTCGGCGCAGCGCCTGGCGCCCTACTCGCGCTGCACGGGCGAGTGGCTGCAGCACTGGGCCCGTGAAACGCCGACCGCCTGTTTTCTGGCCGAACGAAGAGGCACCGGCTGGCGTCGGCTCTCGTATGCCGAGGCGCTGGCGCAGGCGCGGCAAATTGGCAGCGCCCTGCTGCGGCGCGGGCTCTCGGCGGCGCGCCCGGTGGCGATCCTTTCCGACAACAGCATCGACCATGCGCTGCTGATGCTGGGCGCCCTGCACGCCGGCATCGCGGTGGCGCCTATCTCGCCCGCCTATTCGCTGATGTCCAGGGATCACCTCAAACTCAAGGGCATCATGGCGCTGCTGCAGCCGGGGCTGGTCTATGCGGCCGATGGTGCGCGCTTCGCCGGCGCGCTGGCGGCGCTCGATCTGCATGAGGTCGAAGTGGTGGTCAGCGCCAACCCGCCCGAGGGCGTCGCCGCAACCGCCTTTGCGGCGCTGCTTGGCGAGTGTGACGGGGGCGCGGTCGACCGCGCCTTCGCCGGCATCGGCCCCGATACCATTGCCAAGTTCCTGTTCACCTCGGGTTCGACGGGCGAGCCCAAGGGCGTGATCAACACCCAGCGCATGCTGTGCGCCAACCAGCAGTCGATCGCCCAGGTCTGGCCGTTTCTCGCCGTCACGCCGCCGGTGGTGGTCGACTGGCTGCCCTGGAATCACACCTTCGGCGCCAATCACAACTTCAATCTGGTTCTGAGGAATGGCGGCACGCTCTATCTGGACGATGGCAAGCCGATGCCGGGACTGGTCGACAAGACCATCGCCAACCTGCGTGAGGTTGCGCCCACCATCTACTTCAATGTGCCGCGCGGCTTCGACATGCTGCTGCCGGCGCTGGAACAGGACGCTGCGCTGCGCAAGAATTTCTTCTCCCGGCTGCAAATGATTTTCTATGCCGCGGCAGCCCTGCCGCAGAACCTGTGGCAGCGGCTCGAACAGCTCTCGATCCAGGAGCGCGGCGAGCGTGTCATCATGGTCTCAGCATGGGGTTCGACCGAAACCGCGCCGATGATAACGACCGTGCATTTTCCGATCGAGCGGGCCGGCGTCATCGGCCTTCCGGGCCCGGGGTCGGAACTCAAGATGATCCCCAGCGCCAACAAGATGGAAATGCGGGTGCGCGGCCCCAATGTCACTCCGGGCTACTGGAAGCGTGACGATCTGACGCGCTCGGTTTTCGATGACGAGGGCTTCTACATGATCGGCGATGCCGGTCGACTGGCCGACCCGGACGATCCGTCCCAGGGTGTCGAGTTCGACGGCCGCATCGCCGAGGACTTCAAGCTGATGTCGGGCACCTGGGTGCACACCGGAAATTTGCGCATCAGCGCGGTCAGCGAGTTGTCTCCGCTGGCGCAGGACGTCGTGGTGACAGGACATGATCGCGAGGAGATCGGGCTCCTGATATTCCCCAATGTGGCGGCCTGCCGCGCGCTCTGTCCGGAACTCTCCGCGACGGCGCCCCTGTCGCAGGTTCTGGCCGACCCGCGCGTCCTTGGGCGCGTGCATTCGGGCTTGCGCATGCTGGCCGACAAAGGCGCTGGCAGCGCCAGTTTCGCGACGCGGGCCCTGCTGATGGAAGAGCCGCCATCGATCGACGCCGGCGAAATCACCGACAAGGGCT
Source organism: uncultured beta proteobacterium (assembly GCA_903839085.1). GTDB lineage: Bacteria > Pseudomonadota > Gammaproteobacteria > Burkholderiales > Burkholderiaceae_C > Rhodoferax. The sequence continues at coordinate 3,147 of CAIMBE010000196.1, forward strand.
ACATCAACCAGCGCGCCGTGCGCACGCGCCGCGCCGATCTGGTGGCGCAGTTGTATTCCAGCGTGCCGGACAAGGTCGTCGTCACAGTGGCCGCCAGCCACAGGCCCGGTCCTTGAGCCGTCCGGTTTACAGCTTGAGCTCGAGGCGCAGTTGCAGGCTACGCCAGGAGGGCGACGTGCTGGTGGCGCTCTCTCTTAGCGCCTGCGCGGCGGCGTTCACGGATTCCAGCGTGTTGATCGTCACGTAGTCGCGCGCTGCCAGGTTGCCGAGCGAGACGCGCAACTGGCTGGCCGGGTTGAGGGCCCAGAGCAGATAGGCATCGAGCACCAGCTTGGCACCCTGAACAATGCGCTGGTCGTCGCTCAGGCGCGTCGTGTAGCCGGGGGTCCAGTTGAGGTTGCCGCCAAAGCTCAGGGGCAGGTCGCGCAGCCGGTAGTCAGCACCCAGATTGGCAGTGCCGTCGGGTTGCTGCGAGAGCCGGTTGTCCGGTGGCGGGACGCCCTGCACGCGTGAGGTGAACAGGCTGAGATTGCTTCGCACGTCGATCCGCGGCGCCTGCGGCCAGAGCTCACTGGCGCGGAATTTGGCTTCAAGTTCAAGGCCCTGGGTGATGGCGTCGCCGATGTTCTGCAGCCGCGCCACCCAGCGCGGCTGATCGGCCCAGGAGACCGCCTCCAGCGTGGTCTGGCTGCGCATCAGGTTGTTGATGCGCCGGTAGAACAGGTTGGCGCTGAGCATGCCGCTGCCCGGCAGGTAGCGCTCCAGGGCAAGGTCCAGTCCGCTTGCCAATTCCGGCTTCAAGGCCGGGTTGCCGGCGCGGTCCGGGTGCAGTTCTTCGTTCGCTCCGCGTCCCGGGAACATGCCGCTCAGTGTCGGGCGCGCAATCAGGTCCTGCAGGTTGGGGGAGCGGTAGCTGCGGGTCAGGCTGGCGCGCAGCTGGTCGCGACCCTGCGCATCGAACTTCCATACCGCATGCAGCAGCGGCGTCCAGACGCTGCTGCGGTTGCTGATTTCGGGCGTGCCGGCAGAGGCGTTGCCCTGCGTGTTGATGCCCTCCCAGCGCAAGCCGGCATGCGCTGCGAGTTGTGGCGAGATGGCCCATTCATCCTGCGCGTAAATGGCAGCACGCAGGCTCGAGGCCGTCAGGTTGCCATCGAAGTCGGTCAGCGGTGACTCGCCATCCTGCAAGGTGCTGGCGATCTCGCGGCGGCGATTTGCCTGCAGTTCGGCGCCGCTGACCAGGCTGTGATCGCTGGCCAGCGTGGTGGTCAATTTGGCGCTGCCGCTGAAGCTCTGGTCGTGCTGCTCGGACCGGTTGTCGGACTGCCCGACCAGGGGTGACGAGCCGGCGTACTGGCGCTGCAAAAAGTTGTTCCAATCGCTCTGTCCCAGATTGGCGCGCAGCAGCCAGTTGCCCCCCTCTGGCAGCCGATGCGTCCACTGCGCACCGAGGCGCAGACTGCCAAAGCGGTTGTCGCCCGAACTGGTCCTGCTGTCATACGGCGCGCTGCCCCCGATCTGCTCAAGACTGCCGCTGCTCGAACTGCTGCTCTGCGAGAACACCAGCATCGGGTTGAGCACCAGGGTGTCGCCCTGTTCGCTGCGCCATTGCAGCCGGGCATTGGCCTGCATACCCTCGCGCCGACCGCTCGACAGGGTGCGCTCGAACTGCTCCACCAGATCGCCCGTGACCAGATTCTCGATTGTCGTGCGGCTGCTGCTGTCGTTGCTTCGCTCGCCGCGCTGGCCTGACAGCGAGAGGTTGTAAATCCAGTCGCCGAGCGCTTCGTTGCGGGTCCAGGACACGCCGGGCTGGGTGTGGCCGTTCTCGACTGCGACGCCGGCTTTGAGGTCGTTGAGCTTCTTGCTGTAGCCGCCGCGCGTGACGATGTGGATGGTGCCGCCAATCGCGCGGGCGCCCGTTTCGGCGGTTGGTGCGCGCAGGATCTCAATCCGCTCGATCTGCTCGGGCGAGAGTTCGTCCAGCGAGAAGCCGCGCGGTGCCGGCTCGCCGTCGATCAGGATCTGGGTGTAGCCGCCGCCCAGACCGCGCATGCGCGGCGCGCCACCGCGTCCCGGGCGCCCCGGCATCGTGACGCCGGGCAGGCGCTTGAGCAGTTCGCCCACGGTGCCGTCGCCAAAACGCTCGATCTCATCGCGCCCGATGATGATCTTGCTGGCCGTCGACTGGCGCCGGGTCTCGGTCTCGTCGAGCGCTGCGCCGGTGATGGTGACCGGTTTGAGTTCGCCGGCATCGCGCCGTGGTGCCGTCCTGGCGGGCGTGATTTGCTCTGTCTCGGCGGCCGGCTCCGGCGTTTTGTTCTGCGACTGGGCGCTGCTCTGCGCTGCAAAAAGGAGAAGGCCCAGCAGGACGCCGGGCCGTGTTCTGAAAGTAATGCTTTGGGGGCGCAGTTTGCCAAACATGGCAGCGATTATCGGACCGCTCGGTAAAGCTGCACCGAGCTGTCATTGCGAGCGCAGCGCAGCAATCCATGCCCTCGGTCTTCCAGCATGGACTGCCGCAGGCACTCGCCTGCCAATGCGCCTTCTACATCATGCCCAGCATGCGCGGGAACCAGGTCGACAGGCCGGGCCAGTAGGTGACGATCATCAGGAAACCCAGCATGGCGAGCAGCCAGGGCCAGACGGCGATGGTCAGCTCGGTGATGCCCATCTTGGTGATGCCGGAAGCGACGTACAGGTTCAGACCCACCGGCGGATGGCACATGCCGACCTCCATGTTGACCACCATGATGATGCCGAAGTGCACCGGGTCGATGCCGAGTTTCATGGCCACCGGGAACAGGATCGGCGAGAAGATCAGCACGATGGAGGACGGCTCCATGAAGTTGCCCGCCAGCAGCAGCATGACGTTGACCGCCAGCAGGAACGAGACCATGCCCAGGCCATTGCCCAGCATCCAGTCAGCGAGCGCCTGCGGGATGTTCTCGTTGGTCATGATGAAGGAGAACAGCACGGCGTTGGTGATGATGTAGAGCAGCATCGCCGACATGTTGGCCGAGTTCAGCAGAACCCGCGGCACGTCCTTGAGCTTCATGTCCTTGTAGACAAACACCGCCACCACAAAGGCGTAGACCGCGCTCATGGCCGCGGCCTCGGTCGGCGTGAACAGGCCGGTGTAGATGCCGCCCATCACGATCACGATCAGCAGCAAGCCCCAGGCCGAGGTCTTGAAGGCCTTGAAGCGTTCGCCCCAGCTGGCCTTGGGCAGGCGCGGGTAGTTGAACTTGCGCGCGCGGTACCAGGTCACGCCGCCCAACACGCAGGCCAGCGCGATGCCTGGCACAACGCCGGCCATGAACAGGGCGCCGACCGAGGTGTTGGTGGCCACCGAGTACATCACCATCACGATCGAGGGCGGGATCAGGATGCCCAGCGCGCCCGAGGTCGTGATGACGCCGGCGCCGAAGCTCTTGGGAAAGCCGGCCTTGACCATGGCCGGCATCAGGATCGAGCCGATCGCCACCACGGTGGCCGGCGACGAACCCGATACCGCGGCAAACAGGGCGCAGGCCAGCACGCCGGCCAGACCGAGGCCACCGTACCAGTGACCGACCATGCTCGAAGCAAAGTTGATCATGCGTCGTGCCACGCCGCCATGGGTCAGGAAATTGCCGGCCAGAATGAAGAACGGGATCGCCATGATTTCGAACTTCTCGATGCCGGTGAAGAGCTTGAGCGCGACCGATTCGAGCGGCACGTGGGTAAAGCCGAACAGAAAGGTCAGCACCGTCAGACCGAGCGAAATGGAGATCGGCATGCCGGTGAGCATCAGCACCAGCAGCAGAACGAAGATGATGGCGGCGTTCATTTGGAGCCTCCTTCGCTGTCCGGTGTTTCATCCGGGTGCAGGTTGTCCTTCATGGCGTACGGATCAAAATCGACCGGCAGCACCACGATTTCGTCCTCAAGTCCGTCGACGTGACCGTGGTCATGGTGCGGCAATTCGTTGGTCTTGATAAAACTCACCAGCACCTGCAGGAAGCGAAAACACATCAGGCTGGTGCCCAGCGGCACCGCGCTGTAAACCATCCAGGTCGGCCACTCCAGGTCGGGTGTCGACGGGCCCTCCGGGATCCCTTCCACCGATTTTCCGAGCCAGCTGAACCAGGCGTGGTGCGCGCCGTTCTCCCAGACGAAGTTGGTCGCCAGCGCGGCAACGATGCCGGTAAAGAGCACGCCCGCGCACAGGCCAAAGATGATGAACTTGCCGCGCATGCGGTCGTTCAGGCGGTTGATCAGCACGTCGACGCCGACATGGATGCCGGTGCGCACGCCGTAGGCTGCGCCAAACTTGCACATCCAGACGAACATGATGATGGTGAGCTCCTGCGCCCATCCAAAGTTGAGGCTGAGCAACCAGTCCTGCACGCCCGGAATGGCCAGACCGGCAGCATAGCGGTGCACAACGGCTATAAAAATGATCAGTGTCGCCGCCGCCATCAGGAAGGTGACGAACCACTCTTCCAGGTGATCAAGAATCTTCATGATTTGAACTCCCAATGTGCACCGAGTGCGAAAAGAATTACATTGCGCCACAGCGAGGCCTGCCGGCGATCGTCACTGCGAGCGAAGCGCGGCAGTCCATGCTTGGATCGCCACGGCCTGCGGCCTCGCGATGACAAGGCGCTGGTGCGGCCTCGCGATGACGAGGTGCTGGTGCAGCCTCGCGATGACGAGGTGCTGGTGCGGCCTCGCGATGACCAAGAGCTGACACTCGCAATGACCGGTTGGGTGGCCCTGTTTCCTAGAGCTTGGTCGGGTCGAAGCCGGTCGCCTTGTAGAACTCCTGCAGCGTCTCCTTGCCAACCCGGTCTGTCATCTTGATGTGCACCGGCGCCATTGCCTTCTTCAGCGCAAAGCGCTCGTCCTTGGTGGGTTCGTAGACGGTGGTCTTGCCGCTCTTCTTGACGCCGGCCAGGGACAGGTCATTTTCTTCCTGGGCTATCTTGTTGGCGTAAACGGTCGCTTCCTTCATCGCCTGTTCCAGCTGGCCGCGCACGTCGGCCGGCAGGGCGTCCCAGAACTTCTTGTTGGCGATCACGGCGTAACCCAGGTAGCCGTGGTTGGTGAGCGTCAGATGCTTTTGCACCTCATGCATCTTCTGCGTCCAGAAGTTGGAGATCGGGTTTTCGGTGCCATCGACAACACCGGTTTGCAGCGCCTGATAGACCTCGGAGAAGGCCATGACCTGAGGGATGCCGCCGATCGAGCGAATTTCCTCTTCCAGCACCTTGGAGGATTGAATGCGGAATTTCTTGCCCTTGTAGTCGGCGACACTCTTCAGCGGCGCGTTGGCCGAGAATGACTTGAAGCCGTTGTCCCAGTAGGCCAGGCCCTTGATGCCCTTGGGCTCGAGCTTGGCCAGCATGGCAGCGCCGACCGGGCCCTGCGTGATCGCATGCAGTTCGGTGGTGTCGTCAAACATGAAGGGGAAGTCGAAGGCCTCGAACTCCTTGACGCCGAGCGGACCGAACTTGGCCAGCGAGGGAGCCAGCATCTGGACCGAGCCCATCTGCAGCGAGGACATCTCTTCGCCGTCCTTGTACAGGGCGCTGTTCGGGTAGACCTCGACCTTGACCTTGCCCTTGGTCAATTCTCCGGCCCGCTTGGCAAAGAACTCGGACGCCTTGCCCTTGGGGGTGTCGGCCGCGACGACGTGGCTGAACTTGATGATGGTCTGGGCGTTGACTGCCAACGCGGCGCAGGCCAGCAGCAAGCCAGCCAGTGGTCTGAAAACATTCATGGGGTGTCTCCTGATGAAGCAAAAAGTTGTGTGGATTGATATATCCCTTCCCTGGCGCCACTATAGAAGCGAAATGGCCAATTGCCATAGTGGAAAACCACAATATTTGACAATCGTTTGACCCGTCGGGGGTATTCCCGGGCGCGCCAGATGGATTCAGGAGACCTTCAACTTGAACACAGGCAACCGCTCACCGACCGGCATGCCGCGCACATTGTGAATCGGCTGCGCACGCCAGGGCTTGAGCTCTTCGCGCTGCACGTCATCGAGCCAACCCAACTGCTCCAGCACCTCGACGCTGGCCGCAAACAGCGCCTCCTTGTTGGCGTCGATGATCTTGATGGCAAAGGCTTCACCGCGGCGCTTGCTTGCGAGCACCTGGACGCCGTCGGCGCCGACCTTGCTGATCCAGTCGCCGCGCCCGACGGTCATGAAGGCCAGATCGTTGCGGCCCGTGCCCGACACCAGATCCGGATGTGCCGTCATGGCCTCGCCCAGGGCATGGAAGCTGGCGCCAAATTCAGGATCCTTAAGGCCCGTGGCCAGCCGGGCATAACCGCAGGCCAGTCGGGACAGGGGCAGGGCGTAGTTGGGTGCCGAGCAACCGTCGATGCCCATCCTGAAATCATTGGCATCCATGCCGACGGCGCGCGCCACGTCACGCCTGATCGCCTTCTGCAGCGGGTGCATGGGGTCGATGTAGTCGTCCAGGCCCAGGCCGTGTTGCACGCAATAGGCCAGAAACCCGGCGTGCTTGCCGCTGCAGTTGTTGTGGCGATCGTCAAACACGGCGTCAGGCGGCGGCGCAATTTCGAGCAGGCTGTAAAAGCGCGGCACATGGCAGCCGCAGCGCAGGGCACGGTGGTTCAGCCCGGACTTCTCGAGCATGCCCTGCACCTGGTCGATGTGTTTCTCCTCGCCGTTATGGCTGGCGCACATCAGGGCGATCTGCTGCGTTGAAAACCCGAATTGCGCCGCTCCGTCGGCCTGCATGAAAGGCAGCGCCTGCAGTGCCTTGAGCGTGGAGCGCGAGAAGGTCAGCCAGTGTCCATCGCCAGCCTGCGCCAGCAATTCACCTCGTGCATTGACGACGGCGACAGCGCCGAAATGCAGGCACTCCAGTGTGCCGCCGCGAGTCAGCTGGATAAGGGGGGTGAGGTCCATGCGCTATTGTGACGCAAGGGCTTGTCCCGTGTTTGACGGGCCAGGCACCGCCGTTGTCGCAAAATTGGCCCATGATTGAAATCCGTTCCCCCTTGCAGGCCCAGATCGTCCGTTGGCAGGTGAAGACCGGCGACCGTGTCGACGCCGGCGACCTGCTGGTGATTCTGGAAGCCATGAAGATGGAGCACGAAGTCCGCGCCCCACAGGGCGGGCGGCTCGGCGAGTTGTTTTTCGAGAATGGCGCTCTCGTGGCCGAAACCGAGGTGCTGGCGCATCTGGAGCCAGCAGCGCCGACGCTGCCAGCGTCGGTTGGCGATGCACGAGCGGGCGCCTGCGCAGGCCACGAGCCAAGCCCGGCTGGCTTGAAGCCCGCCGGCGAAGGCCGCGCGCCGCGCGCCGACCTGCAGCGCGTTCTTGATCGCCATGCGCCCACCCTGGACGCCAGCCGGGCCGAGGCGGTGGCCAGGCGCCACGCCCTGGGCCAGCGCACGGCGCGCGAGAATATTGCCGACCTGTGCGACGCCGATTCCTTCATGGAATATGGTGCGTTGGCGGTGGCAGCGCAGCGCACTCGCCGCTCGGAAGAAGACCTGATCAAGAACACGCCCGCCGACGGCATGGTGACCGGCATCGGCAGCATCAATCAGAGCCTGTTTGGGCCGGAGCAGAGTCGCGCCGTGGTCATGGCTTATGACGCCACCGTGCTGGCCGGAACGCAGGGCCTGCGCAACCACCAGAAGACGGACCGGCTGCTGGGCATCGCCTTGCAGCAGAAATTGCCGGTCGTGCTGTTGGCCGAAGGCGGCGGTGGCCGCCCTGGTGATGTGGATATGCCGATCATCGCCGGCCTGCATGTGGCCACCTTTGCCAGCTTTGCGCGCCTCAATGGCCAGGTGCCGGTGCTGGGCATCGTGGCGGGGCGCTGTTTTGCCGGCAATGCTGCCCTGCTTGGCTGCTGCGACGTCATCATCGCCACCCACACCAGCAACATCGGCATGGGCGGACCGGCCATGGTCGAGGGCGGCGGGTTGGGTGCCTTCAAGCCCGAGCAGATTGGTCCGAGCGACGTGCAGCACGGCAACGGCGTGATCGACATTCTGGTGCCCGATGAGCGCGCGGCAGTGGCGGCGGCGCGGCACTACCTGTCCTTCTTTCAGGGTCGCGTCGGCGATTGGCTGGCGCCCGATGCCCTGGCCACACGCGATCTGATACCGGAGAACCGCTTGCGCGTCTACGACACGCGCACGGTCATGGCCGGTCTTGCCGATCAGGGCAGTGTGCTGCAACTTCGCTCGGGCTTTGGCAAAGGTATTCACACCGCGCTGGCGCGCATCGAGGGTCGACCGTTGGGTTTGCTGGCCAACAACCCGCTGCATCTGGGCGGCGCCATCGATGCCGATGCGGCCGACAAGGCGGCGCGCTTCATGCAGCTGTGCAATGCCCATGGCCTGCCGCTTGTGAGCCTGGTTGACACGCCTGGCTTCATGGTCGGGCCGGAGATCGAGACGCGGGCGCAGGTTCGCCATGTCAGTCGCATGTTCGTGGCGGCGGCGCACCTGCGCGTTCCCTATCTGAGCGTGGTGCTGCGCAAGGGCTATGGCCTGGGTGCCATGGCCATGACGGCGGGAGGCTTTCATTCGCCGCTGTTCACCGTGGCTTGGCCGAGCGGCGAGTTTGGCGCCATGGGGCTGGAAGGCGCGGTGCGACTGGGCTACCGCAAGGAACTCGAAGCCCTGCCGCAAGGCCCCGGGCGCGACGCGCTGTTTGACCAGCTGGTGGCGGGGGCTTACGAGCGGGGCAGCGCCATCAACATGGCCGCCACGCTCGAGATCGATGCCGTGATTGACCCGGCGCAAACCCGTGACTGGCTGGTGCGGGGCCTGCAAACGCACAGGACCGCGCCACCAAGCGGTGGCTTGGCGATCGACGCCTGGTAGGCTGACGGCAAGATAGCGCGGCCGTGAGGCCTTATAGAAGCGACTTCAACTGTCCCAGCAGGACATCGCGCAGCGCATCGAGTTCCGCCATCCCGGCCAGCGCCTGACGGTTCTGGCCGGCTGCATGAAGTTCGAGCAGTTGTGCCGCCATGGCGTGCACTTGCCGGTGGGTTGAATCGATGTCGCGGATCGTGGGATGGGCTGCATGCTGCTCGGCGGTGCAATTCTGAAGCCATTTGCCAAAGCGGCACTGCCCGTGATCGATCGGCGGCGACGCTGATTGTTCGCCCTTGATAAAAGCCTGCAGTCGGATCAACCAGACGCGGTGCTCGACGCCGGCGAAGAGTATGGGCACATCCTGCGCCTGCAGCGCCTGCGCGCGGGTCCAGGCCGGATCGGGTTTCCAGCCGCTGACCCAGCCCGGCAGCTCGGACGGTGGCATCGGGCGGGCGATGCCATAGCCCTGCGCCAGTTCGCAACCGAACTGAAGCAGCAGCACGCCGTGCTCGACCGTCTCCACCCCTTCAGCGAGAACCTCGATGTCAAACGCACTGGCCAGATCAATGATGCTTTTCAGGATCGCCAGGTCACCGGGATTGGCAAGCATGTCCTTCAAGAAACTTCGGTCGATCTTGAGCTGCGAAACCGGCAGCCGCTTGAGATAAGTCAGTGAGGAGAAGCCGGTGCCAAAATCATCGAGGGCAAACTTGATGCCAAGCTGGCGGCAGCCATCAAGGACGCCAGAGACGTGCTCCCAGTCGCCCTGGGTGCTGGTCTCCATCAACTCGAGTTCAAGCTGGGAGGGTTTGATCCGCGGGTGCGCCGCCAGGCTCTGGCGCAGTCGCGCGACGAAGTCGGCCTGCTGCAGGTGGCGGGCTCCGATATTGATGCTGACCGAAGTTTCAAATCCGAAGTCATTCCAGGCCTCCAACTGGTGCAGCACGCTGTCGATGACCCACTGCCCGAGCTCAATGGCAATCGGATGGTCTTCAATCATCGGCAAAAACTGCCCCGGCGGCAGAATCCCTCTTTGCGGATGAACCCAACGGATCAGCGCCTCGGCACCCGTCACCTGGCCGCTGCGCAGGTTCACCTTGGGCTGGTAATGCAGCACGAATTCCTTATTGAGCAGCGCCTGGCGGATCCCTTCCATGCTGGCATGGTGGGCGCGCAGGCTGCGGTCCTGATCGGCGTCAAAGACGGCGAAGCGGTTTTTCCCGGCGAGCTTGGCCTGGTACATCGCCTGGTCCGCCTGACGCAGCAACTGGTCGGCATCGATCTCCTGTGCCTGGGGGTAGAAACTCACGCCCAGGCTTGCAGAGACCTGCAACGAGGCCTCGCCAAACCAGACGGGCTGAGCTGCGGCAGCGAGCAGTCGGTTGAGAATCGGCGCACTGTTCGTGTAATCAGCGAGGTCTGGCAGCACCGCGACGAATTCGTCGCCGCCCAGACGGGCCAGCGTGTCACCGTCGCGCAAGGTCTGCCTCATGCGCTCGGCCAGCGTGATCAGCAGGTGGTCGCCAGCGTCATGCCCGTGCGTGTCATTGACGGCCTTGAAGCCGTCAAGGTCGAGAAAGGCCACCGCCAGCGGCTTGCGTTGACGCTGCGCCCGCAGCAGAGCCTGGTTCATGCGATCAGCCAGCATGGCGCGGTTGGGCAGTCTGGTCAGCGTGTCGAAGCGTGCGACGAGTTCAAGCTCCCGATGCTGCGCCTCGATCTGTTTTCGAAGAATTTCGCGGTCGATCAGGTTGCGAATTCGCAGTTTGACAATCTGGACCTTGATCGGTTTGGTGATGTAATCCACGGCGCCCAGCGTCAGACCGTCGGTTTCGGCATCGATGTCGGATCTCGCGGTGATGAAAATGACCGGGATGGCTTGCAGCGCCGGGTCTGCCTTGAGGCGCCGGCAGACCTCGAAACCGTCCATCTGCGGCATCATGATGTCGAGCAGGATCAGGTCGGGGAGCGATTTTGCCGCCAGCGCCAGCCCCATGGCACCGGAGGTCGCTATTTGGACGTTGAAGTCAGCAGCCAGTGCAGCCGTCAGCACCTGCAGATTGACAGGGGCGTCATCGATGACCAGTATGCGGGCACGTTCAGCCTGTGAGTTCACGCTTGCCTCCATTCCAGTTTCCGTCGGCGATGATCGTGCGCAACTGCGCCAGGGTTGCAGATAAACATCGTACACACTATAGCCATGAGTGGCGCGCCGGCAAGTTGCGCCAAAAAATGAAACCATATCTCACTTATTGCGGTATGGTTGGGGCTGGCACCCCGCCGATTTCTCCATGGTCCAGAATTATCACACCACGCGCGATGCAGCCAGGTTGCTGGGCGTATCACTGCGCACGGTGCAACTCTGGCTTGACAAGGATTACCTGCAGGGCTGGAGGACCTCGGGCGGGCACCGGCGGATCCAGCGCAGTTCCCTCATGCAGGTCCTGCGTGAGCGCCGAAAAAGCGTGCCGCGCGCCCGGGTGCAGGACACGCTGCAGGTTCTGGTGGCCGAAGACAACCTGGCCCTGCTCAAGCTCTACCGGACGCAGATCTCCCGCTGGCCTTTCCCGGTCGAGCTCACGACCGCTCCCGATGGCTACGAGGCCCTGGTGATGGTGGGCATGGTGGCGCCCGATCTGCTGGTCTGCGATCTGCGCCTGCCAGGCGTCACTGGATTTCAGGTGGTGCGAGCCGTGTGCGAGATGCAGCGCTACCGGGAGACGGTGATCGTCGTGGTGAGCGGACTGCCGGCGGCCGAGATCGAGGCGCATGGCAACCTTCCCGCGCGCATTGAACAGATTGGCAAACCGATCGACTTTGCGCGCTTGCAGGAAATTGCCGATTCAATTTGGGCGCGCCGCGCGGCCAAACGGCGTCCGGCAAAGGCAGTGCCGGCAGGCGGCAGCGTCGAATAGTCGATTTTGCAGGGTGCCCTGCCAGCGCCCTCAGCGGCTGATCAGGCGCGCCATCTCCAGGCACTTGCTCGAATAGCCCCATTCGTTGTCGTACCAGGAGACGATCTTGACAAAGGTGCTGTCCAGGGCCATGCCGGCATCGGCATCGAACACGCTGGTGCAGCTTTCGCCGCGGAAGTCGGTCGACACCACCTTGGCGTTGGTGTAGCCCAGCACGCCCTTCATCGCGCCTTCGCTGGCGCTCTTCATGGCGGCGCAGATCTCGGCGTAGCTCGCTGGCTTCTCGAGTTCGACCGTCAGGTCAACCACCGAGACGTCGCTGGTCGGCACGCGGAAGGAGACGCCCGTGAGTTTCTTGTTCAGTTCGGGAATCACCACGCCCACGGCCTTGGCGGCGCCAGTGCTTGAGGGGATGATGTTTTCCAGAATGCCGCGCCCGCCGCGCCAGTCCTTGTTGGACGGGCTGTCCACCGTCTTCTGGGTGGCGGTGGCAGCGTGGACGGTCGACATCAGGCCGCGCTTGATGCCCCAGTTGTCGTTGAGCACCTTGGCTACCGGAGCCAGGCAGTTGGTGGTGCACGATGCGTTCGAGATGATGGCCTGACCGGCATAGGTGCTGTCGTTGACGCCAAAGACAAACATCGGCGTGTCGTCCTTGCTCGGGGCCGACATGATGACCTTGCGGGCACCGGCCGTGATGTGCTTTTGCGCCGCTTCCTTGGTCAGGAACAGGCCGGTCGCTTCGATCACGATGTCAGCGCCTACTTCGTTCCACTTCAGCTCCGCCGGGTCCTTGATCGCCGTCAGGCGGATCTTCCTGCCATTGACGATCAGGTTGCTGCCCTCAACGGCGATGTCGCCTTTGAAGCGGCCGTGCACCGAGTCGAACTGCAGCATGTAGGCCAGGTAGTCGGGCTCGAGCAGGTCGTTGATGCCGACCACCTCGATGTCGTGGAAGTTTTGCGCGGCAGCGCGAAACACGATACGCCCGATGCGGCCAAAGCCGTTGATACCAATCTTGATCGTCATTTGCTATTTCTCCAAATATATTGAACTCAAAAAAACTCAAAACCCTCGTCACTGCGAGGCCGCAGGCCGTGGCAGTCCATCACCCATGGATTGCCGCGCTGCGCTCGCAATGACCTATTCCCCGCTTACTTTCGCAGAACTTTTCCCACGGTATCGGCCACGTTCTCCGGCGTGAAGCCGAATAGCTTGAACAGGACCGGTGCGGGTGCCGACTCGCCAAAACAGTCGATGCCAACCACCGCCGCGCATCCGTACTTCCACCAGCCGTCAGTGACACCCATTTCGACCGCGATGCGCGGCACGCCGGCGGGCAGCACGGCGCTCTTGTAGGCGGGGCTTTGTTTGTCAAAAGTGGTGGTGCTTGGCATCGAGACCACGCGCACCGCAATTTTCCGGGTGGCCAGCAGTTCCTGCGCCTTGAGCGCGAGCGGCACTTCGGAGCCGGTGGCAATGATGACCGCCTGCGTCTTCTTGCGCAGGCCGACTTCGCTTGGCTCGGCCAGCACGTAGGCGCCCTTGCTGATGTCGCCCAGACTGGCCTTGGGGGCGTAGTGGATGTTCTGGCGCGAGAGCAACAGCGCGGTCGGCCTGGTTCTGTTTTGCAGCGCGACGCTCCAGGCGACCGAGGTCTCGGCGGTGTCGCCCGGGCGCCATACGTCCAGGTTCGGGATCAGGCGCAGCGAGGCCGCGTGCTCGATTGACTGGTGCGTCGGGCCGTCCTCGCCCAGGCCGATGGAGTCGTGCGTGAACACATGCACCACGCGCAGTTTCATCAGGGCCGCCATGCGGATCGCGTTGCGACTGTAGTCGCTGAAGGTAAGGAAGGTGCCGCCGTAGGGAATGAAGCCGCCGTGCAGCGCCAACCCGTTCATGATGGCGGCCATGCCGAACTCGCGCACGCCGTAATTGATGTGGCGCCCGCCGTTGCTTTTGCCGCCGAAGTCAAAGCGCAGGTTGGGCGTGCTCTTGGTGTTGGTCAGATTCGAGCCTGTGAGGTCGGCCGAGCCGCCCAGCATTTCGGGCAAGGCGGCAGTAAAGGCCTCGAGCGCCAGTTGCGAGGCCTTGCGCGAAGCCACCGTCTCGGCCTTGGTGTGGGCTGCCACAGCGCAGTCGACCGCCACCTGATTGAAGTTTTTCGGCAACTCGCCCTTCATGCGCCGCACCAGCTCTTTGGCCAGTTCCGGGTGCGCGGCCTTGTAAGCGGCAAAGCTGTTGTTCCAGGTTAGTTCTGCAGCGCTGCCCGCAGCCTTGGCATCCCAGGCAGCGTAGACCTCGCGCGGGATGATGAAGGGCTTGTGCGGCCAGCCGATCGCCTCGCGGCTGAGCTGGATTTCATCAAAGCCCAGCGGTTCGCCGTGGGCCTTGGCGGTATTGGCGCGGTTCGGGCTGCCTTTGCCGATGGCCGTCTTGCAGATGATCAGGGTCGGCTTGTCGGCGGACTGTTTCGCCTCCGCGATGGTGCTGGCCACCAGTGCGGCGTCGTGGCCGTCGATCGGGCCCAGCACGTTCCAGCCGTACGCGACAAAGCGCAGCGCGGTGTTGTCGATGAACCAGGGCGCCACCGGGCCGTCGATCGAGATGCCGTTGTCGTCGTACAGGGCAATCAGCTTGCCGAGCTTCCAGGCGCCGGCCAGCGCCGCGGCTTCGTGGCTGATGCCTTCCATCATGCAGCCGTCGCCAAGAAAGGTGAAGGTGTGGTGGTTGACCACGTCAAAGCCGTCGCGGTTGAATTCTTTCGCCAGCAGTTTCTCCGCCAGCGCCATGCCTACGGCGTTGGTGATGCCCTGGCCCAGCGGGCCGGTCGTGGTTTCCACGCCGGGCGTCACGCCGGTTTCGGGGTGGCCGGCGGTCTTGCTGTGCAGCTGGCGGAACTTCTTGAGCTCGATCAGGGGCAGCTTGTAGCCGGTCAGGTGCAGCACGGCATAGAGCAGCATTGAGGCGTGGCCGTTGGAGAGCACGAAGCGGTCGCGGTCGGCCCAGTGCGGGTTGGCAGGGTTGTGCTTGAGCTGGCTCCACAGCCCGACGGCCATGTCGGCCATGCCCATCGGTGCGCCGGGATGGCCCGAGTTGGCCGCTTGCACGGCGTCCATCGCCAGGGCCCGGATCGCGTTGGCCATGTCGGTGTGCGACGCGGTGCTTTTTTGTTCTGCTTGCGCTGTATCAACCATCTGTGCCAACTCCGGAATAATGCTGGTGGTAAGGGTAAACGCGATATTTTACCGGGCTCAAAGGC
>CAIMBE010000197.1 GCA_903839085.1 uncultured beta proteobacterium
AAGCCCGGACGAGAGCATGGTGGTGATCCGTTTTTCCAACCCGAAGGGGATCGACTTCCAGTACCTGCGCAGCATGATCAACGACAGCTTCATGAGCCGCGCCAACACCATCGTGGTGCCGGGCGGCAAGATGGAACTGGCAATGCAGCTGATCTTCACGCCCTTTGTCTGGCGCATGATGGAACGCAAGAAAAGGGCTTCCTGAAGACGCGGCACTGCCCCACATCCTCCGGTCGCGCAGCGCCTCTACCCATGCCGGCTGAGTAGCGCTTTCATGAAATGGCAATTCGAGCGATCAGCTCAAGCACTTGGGACTCTTCGCCGACTGACGGTTTGAGGACAAAGTCGATTTGCGGGTGACTGATGCGCAGCCTGGCAATCAGCCGGGGCATGTCTTCGCGCGCGTGCTTGCCGATGCCCAGGAAGAGCGGCACCACCGTGATCGACGCAACACCGAGCGGCAGCAACTCGGCGACAGTGGCGTCAAGATCGGGCGCCGATAGCTCGAGGTAGGCACAGCGCACGTGGAGTTCTGGGCTAAGTATTCCAATGTGGCGGGCCACCGCTTCCACCGGTTGGCGCCACAGGGGGTCGCGCGACCCGTGCGCCAGAAGGATGGTTCCGAACTTCCCCTTGCTTTGCATCATTCTGAATTCTTCGGCAGTCCGTTTGTTCGGTGGATGGGCTCGTGCGATTGTGGCTTGTTGGCAGGATTGAGCGGGTCATCCCGGCCGGCGTCGCCGAGCCATTCGCAAATCGCAGCGAGCGCCATGTCCTCATGGGCAAAGATGTGCCCTTGACCGATCTCATCCAGGAGCCCGGTGCGCAGCATCACGTCGAGCACCTGTTTCTTAAGGCCCGAGAATACCAGCGTGATGCCGTTGTCGCGCAGCCGCAGGTAAAGCGCCTTGATGGCATCTTCGCCGGAGGCATCGAGATTGTTGATGCCGTTGCCCACCACCAGCACATAGCGGGCGTCTGGTCTTGCTGTCACGGCCTCCAGCAAGGCATCTTCAAAATAGGCCACGTTGGCAAAATACAGCTGACCGTCGAAGCGCAGCGCGATCACGTGCTCGCTGGCGGGCATCTCCGGATAGACCTTGATGTCGCGCAAGGTGCCGTCGCCATGGCGCCCCAACCGCGCCACACGCGGCTTCATGGTGCGGTACAGGAACAGCACGATCGCGACCGCCGCACCAAGCAGGATGCCGTTGTCCAGATGCGGCGCAAAGGCGAGTGTCGCCACGAAGGTCACCGCAGCCGCAATGCCATCGTGTTTATGTGCCAGCCAGGCATGCTTGAGAGCGGCGAAATTGATCAGGCCGCTCACCGCCATGATGATGACCGCAGCCAGCACCGCCTGCGGCAGGTGGTACAGCAGCGGCGTCAGAAACAGCAGGGTCAGCAGCACGATGGCGCTGGCGAACACCGATGACAGACCGGTCCTGGCCCTGGCGTTGAGATTGACGGCAGAGCGCGAGAATGACCCGCTGACCGGGAAAGCGTGACTCAGACTCCCCACCACGTTGGCCAGGCCCTGTCCAATCAATTCCTGATTCGGGTCGATGCGCTGCTTGGTCTTGGCGGCCATCGCCTTGGCAATCGAGATCGCTTCCATAAAGCCGACCAGGGAGATCACCAACGCGCTGGAAAGCAGCATGCCCAACTCGTTCCATCCCAAGGTCGGTACCGAGAGACTTGGGAGCCCGGAAGGAATCATTCCCACCACCTCTCCGCCGCCAATCAGTTTCAGTTCCCCGTTGTGCAGTTTGCCGATACGCCAGCGATGGCGGTCCGATCGTTCTCCGGCTGGCACCTGTCCGGCCAGGTAGAGCTTGGGTGCCCCGCCATCCGGCGCTGGCACTTGCTCGAAGATGAAATTGCGCAGGGACCGACTGTTCTTGCGATTCTCGTGCTCGGCATTGGCCAGTTCCAGTTGCAGCAGTTCGATCTCGTACCGAACCGCGGCGACTTGCTGGCCGCTGCCGCCCTGTTTCTGCAATTGTTTAAGCTCGATCGCATGCTGACCGGCATGTTCATTCAACTGCGCAATATGTGTCTCCGTCCTCACAAATTCACTCGCCAGCAAGCCGACTTCTTCATTCATGATGCATTCGACCCGGCTGGTGCTGTTGTGCTCGAAGCCGGTACCCCAACTCAGCAGCGTTGCCAGCGTGACTGCGACCAACACATTGGGCAACTTTGGCGTGAAGCGCTTCATCCCAACCATGATGACGAAAGCCGCTGCGCCGATTGCCAGAGTCGGCAGGTGGGTGTCGCCGACTTGTTGCAGCATGCCCCAAACATCCTGCAGAAAATGTTCACTCCGTCCGATTGCCAGGCCGAACAGTTTGTTAAGCTGGGACAGCCCGATGATGATTGCAGCGGCATTGGTAAAACCGACAATGACCGGATGTGAAAGAAAGTTCACAACGACGCCGAGCTTGAAGGCGCCCAGTGTCAGCTGAATCACGCCGACCATCAGGGCCAGCATCACGGCGAGCGCGATGAACTGCTCCGAACCCGACGCTGCCAGAGGCGCCAGTGCCGATGCGGTCAACAAGGAGACCACCGCCACCGGTCCGGTCGCCAGTTGCGCGGACGACCCCCACAGCGCTGCGATCATGCTGGGCAGGAAAGCGGCGTACAGTCCGTAATAGGCGGGCATCCCAGCCAGTTGCGCGTAGGCCATCGATTGCGGAATGAGCACCAGCGCGACGGTGATACCCGCGATCAGATCGGCCCTGAGCGTCTCGCCACGCAGCGGCCACCAGGAAACAAACGGGAAGAAGCGGGCAACTTTGTTGTTCACGACGATCGGGCCTCGCCGTCGGGCAGTTTGTCCTGACACTCGGAAAAAATGCGCGCCTTGCAACTGCGACAAATATCTGAATCGAGTGTTGAATAGATCGGTTTGATCCAGTTCGACATCGTTGGAAAAAATCCGCCAGCCCCGATGTCGTCGAGTTTGTCGGCCTTGCGCAGAAACTTGTAGATGGCGTCATTGCAACGATAGAAATACAGGCCGCCGCCCAGTTTTCGGCGCCGTCGCGCCTCCTGCTCCAGCATCTCGGCACCCGCCACATCGACGAAACCGATGCCGCTGGCAAGAATCAGCACGGTCTTCTGGCATGGGTTGATCTGGTCAATCTGCATCAGACCGTTGCGCACATAGTCGACCGCACCGAAAAAGATCGAACCGTTGATGCGCACGATGCGAAGCTGGGGACATTCCGGCTTTCCGAAGGCGTCGACAAAATGGTACGCCCCTTCTTCACTGGCCGGTACCGAAGGAACGATCAGGGGCCTGGATACGCGGTACAGGTAAAGCGCCAGGGAGAGCAGGATGCCGAAGAAGATGCCTTTTTCCAGATCGACAAGCGTCCCAATCAGCGTGACCCACAGGATGACCGCTTCGGCGCGGCTGGTCTTGCTGATCGACATGATGTGATGAAAATCGATCAACCCCCAGGCCACCAGGAGCAGGATGCCGGCCATCGCCGCGGTTGGCAGATACGAAGCCAGCGGCGCGACCAGCAGCAGGATGATCAACAAGAATACCGAGGCAAACACGGTGGCCAGCGGCGTCTGTGCACCCGCTTCAAAATTGACGCCGCTGCGGTTGAAGGAGCCGCAGGATGCATAACTGGAAAAGAAACTGCCAATCAGGTTCGACAGGCCCTGCCCGATGAATTCCTGGTTGCTGTCGATGCCCTGTTCTGACTTGACCGCGATGGCGCGCGCGATCGAGACCGCCTCGGTCAAGGCCAGCATGCTCACCACCAAGGCCGGGAACATCACGACATGCAGGGTCTGGTACGAAAAGTCCGGCATGCAGAACGGCGGCAGGTTGGCCGACAGCGCGCCCACGGTCTTGATCTGGGTGACGTTGGCACCATGCAGACTGTTGACAAGATAGGCCACTGCGCTTCCGACCACCATGGCGACAATCATGTAGGGCAGCTTTGGAAGGTACTTCCTGGCCACGATACCCACGGCCAATGTGACCGCGCCGACCGCGCTGACAAAGGGGTTGATGTTGCCAAACTGCAGGAAAAACTGCTCAAGCACCTCATGAAAATGAGCGCCACGGGCGATCTCCAGGCCAAAGAAGTTCTTGACCTGACTGACCGCGATGAGCAGCGCTGCTCCGGTGGTGAAACCGATCACCACGGTGTGCGAGATAAAGTTGACCAGCACGCCCATGCGCGCCAGCCCCAGAATGAGTTGAAACAGGCCGGTCAGGAAGGTGAGCGTGAGCACCATGCTGATGTACTGCGGCGAACCGGGTTCGGCCAAGGGACTCATGGCGGCGAAGACCGCGATCGAAATGGCGGTGGTCGGGCCCGAGACCAGATGCCAGCTTGAACCGAACAAGGCGGCAATGATGGCCGGCACCATCGCCGCGTACAGGCCATATTCCGGCGGCATGCCGGCGATGGTGGCAAAGGCCACACCCTGCGGCAGGACGATCAAGGCGCCGGTCAGTCCGGCAATCAGGTCGGCACGGGTCGATTTTCGATCCACCAGATGCTTCCACTGCATGAAGGGAAGCAGGTGGTAAAGCCAGTATTTGCGCGAATGATGAGGCATCAAGGTATCGTATCAAGTCCCGTCGGACCCGACCGGACTTTGCGGCAAGGCCGGAGCGCAGTCGCTCAAAAGCGATGGCTGTACAAGAATTGCCAGTTGGTCTGGGCGTGCGAAATATCGATGCCCTGGGGCGTCGTCACCGTCACCTTGGGAGCCATGGTCACCGCCATGTTGAAGTCGCCTGCGGTGGACAACTGGTAGCCCAGACCCAGAGTGAAGTGATTTTTCACCGTGGCGGGGAACAGCGGATTAACCAAGCTGTCGGGAACCGGGTTGTCGGCCAGATTCATGCCGGCACGCAGCGTCAGTTGCTCGTTCGTTTTCCAGGCTGCACCCACATTCACAACGGTTTGATCTTTCCAGTCTTGCGGCAGGCCGAAGCTCACCGCGCCACCCATCTGGGCGCTGTCGTAACGCAGTTTGAAGGTCTTCATGGAGTCAGACCATCCTATGGACCTGACATCGGCAGCCAGCAGCAGCGAAGGCGTGGCTTGCCAGGCAGCGCCGATCGCGAGCACCGAAGGCATCTGGAAGTCGATGATGGTGATCTGCCCCTGGTCGACGAAGCCGCCAAACGCCGTCATGCTGGCCGTTGTGGCGCCGGTCTTCATGTCAGAAAGGCTGGATTTGAGCTGGTAGGACGCACCCATGGTTGCGTCTTTGTTCAGCTTGAAGGTGGCGCCGAGGGAAGCACCGAAGCCGGTCGCCCTGGCCGCGCCGGTGAACTTGTTGTCATCCGAAAAGTTGATGCGGGCCCAGGGCGCACCTGCCAGCGGCGCGAGCGCCCCCGCCAGATTCCCGCTGGCACCGGTCACCAAGCCACCCAATTGGGCGCCGCTGGCAGCCATTAACATATCCATGGACGACCAAATGTATTTCATGGTGAGTCCGACGGCGACATCCGGGCTGACCTGGTAAGCGAGCGGAAAGATGATGTTGCCAAACGCGACTTCCGAGCGTACCGGCGCACCCGAGCCCATGGCCAGAAAGGAAGTGGCCTCGTACTCGGTCCCCATGCCGCCCTGAGCGAACATGCCAATGCCGTAGGTGTAGGCCCCGCTGCGTTTGACATAACCAACGGCCGGCATGAGATAGGAGGTGCCGCCTGACTTGGCGGTCATGCCCATCATGCTGCTGGAAACGTCGGGCCCGAGCACCCCGACGGCAATGTCAAGTCGCGATGACCCATCGGGCATGGTGGCCAGGGTGGCCGGATTTTGCGACATGGCGGCGCTGCCATGATCGATCGCCTGCGACACGCCACCCATGCCGGCAGAGATCGGGCCGTAGCCCTCCATCAGCATGCCATTGGTGGCATAGGCCGAACCGGCTGCAAGCAGTGCGCAAAGAGGCGTCAGGCAAAAGAGTTTTCTGGAAGCTTTCATGGTGTCTCCGGTAGTTTTACTAAAGGGAAGCGCGGGTTCTCACTCGGGTGGTGATCGGTGGGCGAGGCAGGTGATGAAGATGGTGGCGTCTCACCAAAATGCCATCAGACGGCCTTTGACAACTTTGGACTCGATGCGCTGCAGCGGAGTATTGCCTAATCTGATGCAATCGCCGCTTTTCACATCGAACGCCCATCGATGCTTGGGACAGGTCAGGGTGCTGCCCTTGAGGGCCAGTTCAGGTATGTCGGTGCTCTGATGCGGGCAGCGGCTGTCATACACCCTGTAACTCGTTTTCTGCCGATAGACGAACAGGCCGCGACCGTCGCATTCCGTGCGCAGGGTCTCGCCATCCTTGAGGTCCTTGGTGGCCGCTGCAAAGTGCCACTGGCCGGCCGCCGGCGCAGCGCTCAGGCTGGTCAGCGCTTGCGGCTGGAACTCGGGGAGTTTCATCTCCAGAATGACGTCCACAGCCCAGATGATCTTGGCCAGGCCGAGTGCTGGAAATGCCATCAGCAGGGCGTCCAGAACCTCGACCGCCGTGCATCCTTCGCGCAGCGCGCGTCGCAGGTATTGGTGCAGGCCGCGCTCGGTCTGTGAATGAACCTTGGTGATGACCGAAATCAGGTTCTTCGTTTTCGGATCCAGGTGTTTGCCCGCATCCTTCAGGAACGCGAAGTAATGGCCCAGCGCTTCGGGTCGGGCCTTGAGCAGATAGTCCAGTGCGTCACTCATGATAATGCTGACCGCCTCAGCCAAGTAATGATCGTCATTGCGAGCGTGGCGTGGCAATCCATCGACGGCGTGGATCGCCACGGCCTGCGGCCCCGCGATGACGAAAGTAGGTGTTAAACAATGGAAAGATCAATGAAAGTCCTTGATTGAACAAGAAATAGGTGTTTGAAACCATACTCCGAATGGGTAGCACGGGTAGTGCCTATGGGTAGGTGACTTATCAAATCGCGTATCTGACAATCACCACGAGCAGCGCTCTGCGTGCCTGGCACGGGGTGCGCGTTGTTTCCTGAACCAAGGTCGATCCGTGAGTGTCACCGTTTCCAATTTCACCGAGCCCGAGTGTGAACTCGTGGCGGCGCTTTTGCAGCAACGCTACAGCAAGGCAGTATTGCCCGAACTGGCCGACGTCGAATTGAAACTTGACCCCGGTGGCGACGCACTGACGACCTGCCCGGCGCTCTACTGGAGCGAACGTGGCGCCCATTTTGTGCTTTGCAAAGTGGCACCGGGTCGCTTTCGCTGTCAGTTTTTCTACACCGACGCCGACCAGTATGGAACCGGCCATGACGAATACACCGACTTGCGGCGCTGCGTGCTGACACTGCTGCGCGTTCAGTCCGACCATGCAAGCCAGAGCGCCGGCGTCTCCAGCGGTGCCACGGCGATTGACCTGGCGGCGGGTCCCGATGACGACGACTATCACGGTCCCCTGATGGTGTGAGCCCTGAAGCATGAAGATCTGCGTTGTTTCGGACAGTCATGATCGGGCGCCCATGCTGGCGCAGGCAGTGCTTGCTGCCAAGAGCGCCGGGGCGGAACTTGTTATCCACTGCGGTGACGTGATCGGCGCCATGACTTTGCGTTCGCTGATCCAGTATGGCTTGCCTATTCATGTGATTCACGGCAACAACCTCGGAGACCCGGTCGCGCTATGGGGATTGTGCAAAGCCTCGACCGGGCTGATTACCTACCATGGGGCCGATATCGACCTGCGCCTGGCCGGGCGCAGGCTGTTTGCGACGCACTTTCCCCACTATGGGCGGGGCTTGGCCTGCACCGGCGACTACGACGTCGTCTGTTGCGGCCACTCGCATGAAGCCAGCGTGGTGCAGCAGGCGACCATTGGCGGGGGCACGACCTGGCTCGTCAATCCAGGCAGCGTCGGCGGGCTGGGCGCGCCGGCGACCTGGCTGCTCGCCGACCTGGAAAATTTTGACTTCCAGATTCGAAGACTCGACTGAGCTGATCCCATGAAGACGAACTTTTTAACCAAAAACACTGTGGAGATTTCATGACAGCACCTATCGCGACCAGTCAGACCATTCTCGTGGTCGGCGGTGGCATCAGCGGCATGACGGCGGCGCTCGAAGCGGCCGAATGCGGACGGGAGGTGGTACTGGTCGAACGCAGCGCCACTCTGGGCGGGCGCACGGCCTTGCTGTACCGCTACTTCCCCAAGATGTGCCATCCGACCTGCGGCCTCGAAATCAATCTGCGCCGGCTC
Source organism: uncultured beta proteobacterium (assembly GCA_903839085.1). Taxonomy (GTDB): domain Bacteria; phylum Pseudomonadota; class Gammaproteobacteria; order Burkholderiales; family Burkholderiaceae_C; genus Rhodoferax. The sequence goes on from CAIMBE010000197.1 coordinate 8,221, forward strand.
AAGAGCAATCGCCATGTGCGCGTGATGACCATGGCCGAGGTCGTGAGCATCGACGGCCAGCGCGGCGCCTACAGCGTCACCCTGAAGATTCGCCCGCGCTACGTCAGCGAGATTTGCACCGCCTGCGGCGATTGCGCCGCCGCCATCAGCACGGAGATCCCCAACACCGACAACTATGGGCAGGACAAGCGCAAGGCAGCCTACCTGCCCTTCGCCATGGCCTATCCGCAGCGCTATGTGCTCGATCCGTCCCTGATTGGCACAGCCGATGCGCAGAAAGCCAAAGCCGCCTGCAAGGTCGGCGCCATCGATCTGGCGATGCAGGAGGAAACGGTGACGCTGTCGGTGGGTGCCGTGGTCTGGGCAACCGGCTGGAAGCCCTACGACGCGGCCAAGATCCAGCCCTACGGCTACGGGCGCTTCCCCAACGTCATCACGAGCGTCGAGTTCGAGCGCCTGGCCGACCCAAGCGGGCCGACCGGGGGCAGGTTGCTGCGACCCTCCGATGGGCAGGAAGCGAAGAACATCGCCTTCATCCAGTGCGCCGGTTCGCGCGACGAGAACCACCTGCGGCATTGCTCGCGCATCTGTTGCATGGCCTCGCTCAAGCAGACGCAGTACGTGCGCGAGGCGCACGGCGACGCTGCGAAGTCAACGGTCTACTACATCGACATCCGGGCCATCGACCGCTTCGAGGATTTTTACCAGCAGGTGCAGCGCGATGCGACGGTCACTTTTGTCAAGTCAAAGGTCGCCAGCATCGATGCTGCCCGCAACGGCGACCTGATCCTGCACGGCGTCGACACCGAGGGCTACCACCGCTATGCCAGCACGCACGAGCTTGTGGTGCTGGCGATTGGCATGGAGCCGGAAGCCAGCGCGATTGCCTTGCCGGCCGACGTGATCACCGATTCATCCGGTTTTATCGAGGGTTCTGCCGATGGCGGAATGCTCGGCGCTGGCGCCGCCAGCAGCCCGCTCGACGTCAATCGCTCGGTGCAAAGCGCCACCGGCGCGGCGCTGCGCGCCATCAAGGTCATTCATCAGACAGCTGGGGAGGAAGCATAAAGTGGCTGACAACAAATTCGCCGCGTACCTCTGCGCTGGCTGTGGCTTGGGTGAGGCGCTGAACATCGGCGAGATCGAGAAGATTGCCAAGAAAGAGGGCAAGATGCAGCTGGTCAAGCGGCACGAATTCCTTTGCAGCGCCGCGGGCGTGCAATCGATTCGTGATGACCTTGAACAAGAGGGCGTCACACATGTGATGATCGCGGCCTGCTCGCGCCGCGCCAAGACCGAGGCCTTCGATTTTCCCGGCATTGCCGTCAGCCGCGCCAATTTGCGCGAAGGTGTGATCTGGATCGTCGCGACCGGGGCGGAACACGACGAGGTGCGCCAGGAGATGGCCAATGACTACGTGCGCATGGGCTGCGCCGAGTTGAAGAAGATGAAGGTGCCGGCCGGGGTTTCCCAGAGCGGAAGCAACAAGCGGGTTCTGGTCGTCGGCGGCGGGGTATCAGGCCTGACGGCGGCGATTGAAGCGGCAGAAACCGGCTACCAGGTGCTGCTGGTTGAAAAGGCGCCGCAGCTTGGCGGCTGGGCCGCCAAGCTGTGGAAACGGGTGCCCTACCGTGAGCCCTATGCGCAGCCCCAGGACACCGGCATAAGCGAGCTGATTGCCCGGGTCGTGGCCCATCCGCTGATCAGCGTCCATCTCGGCTCGACCCTGGCCGAAACGGCCGGGGCGCCAGGCCGCTTTGCTGTGAAAATTGCGCAGGACAGCGGCGCCGTGGTGCAGGAAATGGTCGGCGCGATCGTCCAGGCCAGCGGCTTTTCCTCTTACGACATGGCGCGTTTGCCCGAACTTGGCGCCGGCCTGCCCGGTGTCGTGGATCAGGCGGGCCTGGAAGCGCTCGCCAGGGCCGCCCAGGGCAAGCTGCTTGCGCGCGCCGATGGCCATGCGGTGCAGAGTGTGGTCTTTGTCCAGTGCGCCGGGCAGCGCGATACCAGCGGCACCCACTTGCCGTACTGCTCGGGCCATTGCTGCGCCACGAGCGTCAAACAGGCGATGTATTTCAAGGACGCCAATCCGGACATCGATACGGTGCTGCTCTACACCGACCTGCGTCTGCCCGGCATGGGTGAAGACTTTTATCGCAGCGCCCAGGAAAAGGGCGTGACCTTCACCAAGGGCCAGGTCAGCGGCGTCAAGGCCGACATGGGCGGCTGCACGGTGAGCTTTCGGGACCTGATTCTTGACGAGGACGCCGCGGTCCATGCCGACCTGGTGGTGCTGGCCACCGGGCAGGTGCCGAACGCGGGCGCCAACATCGAACTGCCGGAAGAAGAACAGAGCGATGTCAAACCCATTTCGATACTGAATCTGACTTATCGCCAGGGCCGGGACCTGCCGCAACTGACCGCCGGTCTGACCGATTCGCACTTTATCTGCTTCCCCTACGAGACGCGACGCACCGGCATCTATGCCGCGGGCCCGGTACGCCGTCCGATGGACATGCAGCAGGCCGTCGATGACGCCACCGGCGCGGCGCTGAAGGCGATTCAGACGGTGGAAAACGCGGCACTGGGGCGTGCCGCTCATCCGCGCTCAGGCGACCTGTCCTACCCGATTGTGCGACTCGAGGGGTGCACGCAGTGCAAGCGCTGCACGGTCGAGTGCCCGTTCGGCGCCATTGACGAGGACGAGCGGCGTTTTCCGGTCTTCAACGAAGCGCGCTGCCGGCGCTGCGGGACCTGCATGGGCGCCTGTCCGGTGCGCGTGATCTCGTTCGAGAACTATTCGGTCGACACGGTGGGCAGCCAGATCAAATCGATCGACATGCCCGACGAGTTCTCGGAGCGGCCCCGCATCCTGTTGCTGGCCTGCGAGAACGACGCCTATCCGGCGCTGGACATGGCGGGCCTGTCGCGCACCGTCTATTCCGCCTTTGTGCGCGCGATTCCGGTCCGCTGCCTGGGTTCGGTCAATGCGATCTGGATCACCGACGCGCTCAACGGCGGCTGGGACGGCGTGATGATGATGGGCTGCAAGCGCGGCGACGACTACCAGTGCCACTTTGTCAAGGGTTCCGAGTTGGCCTATTACCGCATGAGCAAGATCGACGACACGCTCAAGGGCATGGGACTGGAGACCGAGCGCGTCGCCAGCTATGAGGTTGCGATTACCGACAACCAGAGAGTCGCCGCATTGATCAACGAGTACGCCGCCAAGATCAAGGAAATCGGAATGTCGCCAATGAAGGGGTTCAATTGATGCAAACACTGCCAACCACCAAGGTGACGACCAGCGACGCCACCCCGGCGCGCTACCGCAACCAGTTCCTCAGGGAAGTCGAGGCCCATGTGGAAGATGGAGAATGGGTCAAGATGTGCATGCAATGCGGTGTTTGTGCGGGCTCCTGTCCGCTCGGTCCGCAATGGGAACACACGCCGCAGAAGATTTTCATGATGATCCGCGCGGGCAAGCGCGAGGAAGTGCTGAAGTCCGACGCCATGTGGATGTGCACCTCTTGCTACAACTGCATGTCGCGCTGTCCGCGCAAGCTTCCGATCACGCACATCATGCACGGTATCGCGCGCCATGCCCACAATCTCGGCTTCACACCCAGAGCGCAGCCAACGCGCCACTTTTCGGTTCTGTTCTGGAAGAACTGCATCAAGAACGGCCGGCTCAATGAACTCAAACTGACCATCGGCCTGTACTTCCGGGATGGTCTGATGGCAGGCATCAAGCAAGGCTGGGACATGCGCAATGTCGCGCTGGGGCTGGTACTGGCCAAACGACTCAATCCGTTCGAGATATTCGGAGGCCACGGCTGCAAGGACCACAAGGGCATTGCGGCGATGCTGAAAAGGGCCCGCGAAATCGAAGGCCAGCGCAAGGGCGTGGTCCACTGAAACCGAGCCCGACCCATCAAAGGAGATGCCATCATGGCCAAGAAGGAATACGCGTTTTATCCCGGCTGTTCATCGCAAAGCCGGACCTCTGCCGTCAATTACATGGTGTCCGTCAACTCCATGTGCAAGTCGCTGGATATCGAGCTGAGCCCGATTCCGGACTGGAACTGCTGCAGCGCCTCGATCAGCTACGCCGGTGGCCAGGAACTCGAACGCCTGGCCCTCAATGCGCGCAACCTGACCCTGTCAGAAAGACACCTGCCGGGCAAGGACATCGTTGCCACCTGCGCCGGTTGCTGGCTCAACGCGCGCGAGGCCAAGGAAAAACTTGACGGCAGCGCCCAACTTCTGGCCGAGACCAATGAGGCGCTGAAAGAAGCGGGGCTTGTTTACAAAAGCGCGGCACCGGTGCGCCACATGGTGGAGGTCCTGGTCGAGGACATTGGCTACGATGAACTGAAGAAACCGGTGCTCAAGTCGCTCGCCGGCGTCAAGTTTGCCGGCTACGTCGGCTGCCAGACCAACCGACCGTTTGGCATTGCCGGCGAGTCTTTCGAGAATCCACTGTATCTTGACAAACTGATCGAGGCCGTGGGTGGCGAAGCGATTGCAGATTACGAGCACAAGGTCTCCTGCTGCGGTGGCTCGCTGGCCTTTCCAGAGCCCGAGAAGAGTCAAAAACTGATCCGTGAAATCGTTGAATCGGCCTACGACCACGGAGCCGATGCGATCGTCACGCCGTGCCCGCTGTGCCAGGCCAACGTCGAGGTCTACCAGTCCGAGATCAACCGCAAGCACGGCACCAGGCTCAACATGCCGGTGCTCTACTACTCGCAGCTCATGAGCGTCGCCTACGGCGGCACGGTGAAGCAGGCCGGTCTGGATGGCCATGTCATCAAGCCAAAAAAACTGCAGGAGATTGCGGCCAAGAAATAGTATCTTGACGCTCTACGGGTAAACACTAAATGACACTGTCGGCCGAAGGGCCATACTTTGCGTCATGCGGCGCGATTCCCTGGCCGCCTCAGCGCATCGGCAATGCTGCCTTGGTCGTGATGAGAGGTGGAGATGGAAGCTAGCAAGATCAGTATCGTCGTCGTGTCCGGGACCCTCGAGCGACTGCAGATGGCAGCCATGATGGCCTCGGTGGCGGCGGTCAGCGGCAACAATGTCCACGTGTTCCTGTCGATGAACGCGATGCCCTACTTCGTGAAGGACGACGCCACACCCGCGCCGGTCGAGGGGCCGTTCGGGACATTGATGGCTGGCAAGAATATCCCCCCGTTTCGCACTCTGTTTGAGCAGGCCGTCGAACTCGGCGACGCGAAGATCAATCCCTGCTCCATGGCAATGGATGTCATGGGAGTGGATAGTCAGGCTCTGGCACCCTACCTGGGCGAACCCATGGGACTCACCAAGTTCCTGCGCGACGCGCGCGACGCCCAGGTATGGACTTTCTAACGCTGGCATGAAGTGTGGAGTGAACAATGGCTGAAAGACATGTGATTGATGCCCGAGGCAGCTTCTGCCCGGGACCGCTGATGGAACTGATCGGCTGGATCAAGATGGCGCAAATCGGCGACGAGATGGAATTGCTCTCGACCGACAAGGGCTCGGTCGCCGATGTGCCGGAGTGGATCAAGAAGGTCGGGCACGAGTACCTGGGCGCGCGCGAGGAAGCGGGCGTCTGGCACATCGCAGTGAAGAAGATGAAGTGACAACATCGGTTCGTAGGGACTCAAAAAAGGAGCAGTCATGAAGATACTGATCATCGGCGGCGGTATGGGTGGAACGATCCTCGCCAACAATCTCGCGCGCCGGCTCACCCCCGAGCTCAAGTCCGGCAAGGCCAAGATCACGATGCTGACGGCGTCGGAAAAGCACATGTACCAGCCCGGCTTGCTCTACCTCGCCTTTGGCCGCGTGACGCCCGACGAGTTGTACAAGGACCAGGCCTCGCTGCTCGAGCCCGGCATCTCGCTCTTCGTCGACCCGGCCGAGGAATTCCTGCTCGACCAGAATCAGGTCAAGAGCAAGAGCGGCAAGACCTTCGACTACGACGTTCTGGTGATCGCCACCGGGTCGCGCCCGGTGCCCGAACTCATCCCCGGACTGGCCGAGCATGGGCAGTCGTTCTACACCGAGGAAACCGCGATCAGGATGTTTCGCGCACTGCAGGCGTTTCAGGGCGGGCGCGTCGTGATCGCGATGGGCGTGCCTCACAAGTGCCCGATGGCACCGCTGGAGATCACCTTCATGCTGCACGACTACTTCAAGGACCGCGGCATCCGCGACAAGGTCCAGTTGCACTACACCTACCCGATCGGTCGTGTGCACTCGCTGGAAAACGTCGCCAAGTGGGCCGCTCCCGAGTTTGAGCGGCTGGGCATCACGGTCGAGACCCTGTTCAACCTCAAGGAGGTCGACGGCAACGCGAAGGTGATCAGGAGCGAGGAAGGCACCGAAGCGCCGTTCGACCTGCTGGTCTCGATTCCGGCGCACCGCGGCATGGAAGTGCTTGAGAAGAACAAGCTGGGCGCGGGCGGCTGGATCCCGACCAACCGGCACCAGCTCAACATGGAAGGCCGCAAGAACGTCTTCGCCATCGGCGACACGACCAACATTCCGATCAGCAAGGCGGGCTCCACGGCACACTTCGAGGCCGAGGCGCTGGGAGAGAATATCGCGGCCATGATCAAGCTGGGCGCGCCGGTGCGCGACTACGACGGCAAGGTCTTCTGCTTTATCGAGGCCGGCAAGGACCGGGCGACCTACGCGATGTTCGACTACCTCAACCCGCCGGACCCCAGGCCGCCAACCAAGGCAGTGCACTGGTTCAAGACCGCATACAACAAGCTCTACTGGATCTCGGCGCGCGGGCTGCTCTGAAGGATCGGCACATGAACGCACAAACCGAGGACGCCAAGGTCATCCACACCGAGGTCGAACAGGTGATGTCGGCGGCACGCGATGCCTTGACCGACGAGATGGTGTCGCGCCTGGCCACGACCGCGGGAGACGCCGCCGAGTTGCTGGACCAGGTCAATCGCGCCGGCCTGGTGCGCGCCATTCCGGCCCTGGCGCAGATGGTCAACAACGGCGACATTGAGCGGCTGTCCCAGCTTGCGCGGGTCTACGCCGCGGCACAGGACGCGCTGACAGACGAAATGATCGGCCGCCTGAGCGGGGCCATCGGCGATGGGCTGGCGCTGCTCGATCAGGTCAACCGCGCGGGACTGGACCGCGCGATTCCCGCGCTGGCCGAAATGGTCAACAACGGCGACCTCGATCGCATGATCAAGCTGGTGCGCGTCTACAGCTCGGCCGAGGACGCGCTGACCGACGAGATGGTGGGCCGCCTCACCGACACGATCGGCAATGGCCTGTCGCTGCTGGACCGCTTCAGCCGGGGCGGCGCCGAGCAGATGGTCAAGATGCTGGAGGGCCTGCAGACCAGCGGCGCGCTGGAGCGCATCGCGACGACGCTGCCGCAACTCGCCGATCGGATGACCACCGTGCAGGAGGTCCTGCTGTCGATCGACGCCGCGGCCAAGGCGAGCCGTGCCGCCGCGCCCGTCACGGGCGGGATCAGCGGACTGTGGAACATGATGCGCGACCCCGAGACGCAGGACACCCTGCGCTTCCTGCTGACGGTTGGCAAGCAGCTGCGCAAGGACTGGGGCGTCGCCAAGTAAAGTCCTGAAGGCAGCCCGTCGGCTGGAATATGGATATGACAAAGATGTCTGTTGCGGACCTTTCCATGACTGCACAATGCGCTCAAGGAGAAACCGCATGGAACATCTGCATCCCAAAAAGGCCTTTGAGATCCTTCAGGCCAACCCCAACACCTTGTTGATCGATTGCCGGACTGAAGCCGAGTTTTATTACGTCGGCCATCCGGTCGACGCGGTCAATATCGAGTGGAATACTGAGCCTGATTTCGAGATCAATCCGCATTTCAGCGATATCGCGCTGCGCATGGCCGGACGCAAAGACCGCCCGATCATTCTGATCTGCCGCAGCGGCAAACGCTCAGCCGAAGCCGGACAGACACTTGAGCAGCACGGCTTCACCGATGTCTGCAACGTTCTTGAAGGGTTTGAGGGCGAGCTCGACGTTGACCACCACCGGGGCACTTTGGGCGGCTGGCGCCTGCATGGCCTGCCCTGGCGTCAACTGTAGGGCCAGCGGGGCGCCACACCGCGCGTCAGTGCATGTAGGCCCTGGCTTCCTCGCCGGGGTTGGGCAGTCCGGCAATGCGCCACAGACTGCTGCAACTGCTGAACAGTTCATGGGCGCGGCTCGGATCCAGACCGGCAGCCCGGCAGACCAGGCGCATGACCGGCAGCGCGCCGATCGAAAAATAACCGTCCCGCACGATGCCGATGACCTGCCAGTGTTTGGCCGTCAAACCGGCGATGCCAGCCTGTCTGGCCAGTTCTTCGGCCAGGCCAGCACTCCAGCTGTCGGACTCGACCAGATAGCCGTTGCTGTCAAATCGGACTGATGAAACGACGGCGCTCGCGCCGCAGGTGGGGTCGGTCTGGGGGATCATGCTTCTGGTACCTGTCGATGGTGTGATGAGTGCCGAATCTAAGGCACGGCGCCCCACTTCGCAAATACCGATTCATCATGTCCTTATGACGACAGGTTTTGAAGCGCTCCCGCCTGCGGGTCTTCAATCATCCGGATCGTCGTTCATCTCATCCTGCTCCATGGCGCGCCGGGCAGCCGCCTCGGTCTCGAGCCGCTGCGTCTTTGCCAGCCGCTGCAGGCGACGCTGGTCGGCGGCTTCCTTGCTCAAGGCAATGGTCTCTTCGCCAAACAGGACTTGCCTGAGAAATCGGAAACCAAACTGCATCAGGGCAATGTCGTCGCAAAGAATGTCCTTCAACTCCTGCGCCGGCAGATCGTAGAGTTGGCGGAAGCCCGCACTTGCCACGAACTCGCTGAAGCGGTCAATGTCGTAGCAGACCATGAAAAACAGCTCCAGGCTGCGCTTGGAGGGTTTGCCAATGCTCGGTCCGGATGACTTCTTCTTCAGGATCAGTTGGCGCCAGCCGCGCGCCAGTTCGTCATAGTCCTCCAGTCCCTGCTCCCTGCGGTAGTCCGCAACGCTGATGGGGCGCTCCTCCTTGTGGCCCAGGCAGTGGGCTTCCTCGACCAGTGCATACGAGGTGCTGTCGGCGGTTTCGTCCTGTCGGCGCAAGGACAGCAGGGCCAGCGGGTAGTAGCGGCAGGCGGTCGGGCGGTCTTCGTAGACGCTGCAGCCCTGCGGCGTCATGAACTGGCAGGCGCTGCCGTTGGCGACCGGGCGCAGCTTGACCCCGGCAATGCTGTTCTGCTCCATCTCGTAGGGCAGCGTGTACTGTTGCAGAAAGGCGCCGGAACTGATCTCAAAGCGCAGCTTGAGCCGCAGAATGTCGTAGGGCGTGAGTGAGATGTCGATATTGCTGCAGCAGGCGTTCCAGCAGGCAATGCCCTTGCGGCACTGAAACTGGATTACCTTGGCAGCATCAAAGGTTTGCGGCAGCACCGGATTGGCAGGAAGAGGACGATCCTGGGTCTTCTCGTTGTTCATTTTGTTACCTGGTCCAATCGCTTGCGGACCGAACTGGCCCACAAAACTACGAAAATAAGCCGGACACCTTGCGGCGCCCGGCCCATGCGACTTTACTCTAAGGAGAAATTGTCAAACTACCTTGTTTCGTCATCGCGAGGCAGCAGGCCGTGGCGATCCCTGCCTTCTGGCTGCATGGATTGCCGCGCTTCGCTCAATGGGATGGACGCAATGACGAGTCATAGGGCCATGGTCCACTTGCAGTTTCGGCCCCGAAACAGGGACGCTCGCAATGACGCTTCGGTACATCATCAATTTCCGGCTCCCTCAGTGTGGCGCCGGCGCCTTGAAGAGCTTGGACTTGTCGACCAGATCAACGTGCTTGCGCTTGAAGCAAGTCCACTGCTTGGTGTTCTTGTCGTAGATCGAGTTGACGAAGCAATGCCAGTTTTCCTCATCGACAAAATTCTTGTCGGTGCGGTAGTAGAAGCCCGGATAACGGGATTCTTCACGGAACTGGATGTGCTTCATGTGGACTTCAGCAGTCAGGATGCGGTGGTAGTTTTCCCAGGCGCGCAGCAGTTCGTGCAGGTCCTTGGCGCGCATCTTCTGGGCGTCTTCCTTGAGCAACTCAAGCTTCTCCTCGGCAACCCCCAGCATCTTGTCGTTGGTGTTGTAGTAGGTGCTGCAGCCGGCCACATACTCGTCCATGATCTTCTGCAAACGCATCTGCAGCATCTTGGGGGTGATGTAGTTCGGATTGACGTCGATCGCGGTGGTGTAATTCTTGTGCTCCAGGAAGGTGCGCACCGGCTTCCAGATGGCCGCGGCGATCTGCTCTGTGCTCTCGTCGAACTCAAGCTTGAAATCGGCAGTGTCCAGGGCATACTTGACCATCGCCTTGGCGGCCAGACGGCCTTCGGCATGGGCGCCGGACGAGAACTTGTGGCCTGAAGCGCCAACACCGTCACCCGCCGTAAACAGGCCCTTGACCGTGGTCATCGAGCGGTAGCCCCAGTTCCAGCCCTTGGGCAGATGCGCAGGAACATCGGCGTACTCTTCGGTGGTCGGCGCGCCCAGATCGGTCGGGCCCGAGACCCAGATGCCGCAGCAGCCGGAATGCGAGCCCAGCAGATAGGGCTCGGTGGGCATCAGCTCGGAGTTCTTCTCGCGCGGATCGACGTTCTCACCGACCCAGATGCCGCACTGTCCCACACACATGTCGAGGAAGTCTTCCCAGGCTTCGGCTTCCAGATGCTTGACTTCTTTGGGCGTCAGGGTCTCAGCCAGCTTGGCCAGGGCAGCGACCGTGTCCATGTAGATCGGGCCGCGGCCATCCTTCATCTCCTTGAGCATCAGGTGGTTGCGCAGGCAGGCCGGCGGCACGATGGCGCCGCCGTAGGGCGGATAGTCGTTGAGCATGTCCTTGTTCTTGATCATGTAGTCTTCGCCATAGGCATTGGTGGCCTTGGCCTTGAACAGCAGGAACCAGGCGCCGACCGGGCCGTAGCCGTCCTTGAAACGCGCCGGCACGAAACGGTTTTCCATCATCGTCATCTCGGCGCCGGCTTCGGCCGCCATGGCGTAGGTCGAACCGGCGTTCCAGACCGGGTACCAGGCGCGGCCTGCGCCCTCGCCGACCGAACGCGGGCGGAACAGGTTGACGCAACCGCCGGCCGCCAGCATGACCGCCTTGGCCTTGTAGATGTAGATCTTGTTCTCGCGCACCGAGAAGCCGGCGGCGCCGGCAATGCGGCTCGGGTCGTTCTTGTCGTTGATCAGATGAACGATGAAGACGCGTTCCTCGATGCGGGCGAGGCCGAGCGCCTTCTTGGCCGCCTCGGCGACGATCCATTTGTAGGATTCACCGTTGATCATGATCTGCCACTTGCCCGAGCGCACCGGCTTGCCGCCGTCCTTCAGGGCTGGGATGCCTTCCTTCTCGGCGTCGGCGCCGTCATGGCGCACGCCATCGTCGTCGGTCTTCCAGATCGGCAGGCCCCACTCTTCGAACAGGTGCACCGAGTCGTCGACCACGCGTCCCAGGTCATAGACCAGATCATCACGGGTGATGCCCATCAGGTCATTGGAGACCATGCGCGTGTAGTCGGCCGGATCGAGTCCCGGGCCGATGTAGGTGTTGATCGCAGACAGGCCCTGCGCCACCGCGCCGGAGCGATCCAGTGCGGCCTTGTCCACCAGCTTGATCTTGAGATCCTTGCCGGTCTCGGCCTTGACGGCCTCGGCCCAGCGCATCATTTCGTAGGCTGTGCCGCAGCAGGCCATGCCGCCGCCGATCAGCAGAATGTCGAGTTCTTCCACGACGACTTCGGGTGCTTCAAATGTTCCACTCATTTTTGGTTCCTCAATGTGTTGATGATGTTGGGATCAGCCGCGGCGCAGCAGTTCTTCGGGCTTGCCGGGGCGATAACCGCCCATCACTTCCTGAGTGAAAACACCCGGCGCAGTGAGGTCGGCCAGTTTCGGCATGGGCTTGCCGCCGAACGGATCGATCGACCCTTCCGCGGTGGTGCGGATCGGGAACTTGAAGCGCTTCAAGGTACCGTTGCGGAACTTGATGGTCCACATGATGGAGTCCGAACCGCGCATCGGCTGCACCGAGCCGCCCAGCGGCACGATGTCGGCGTAGTGGCGAACTTCGATCGCGTTCTGCGGACAGATCTTGACGCAGGAATAGCATTCCCAGCACTGCTCGGGCTCCTGGTTCCACGCCTTCATCGCATGGCCCGTTTGCGAGCCATCCTTGTCCAGCGCCATCAGATCGTGTGGGCAGATGTACATGCAGGCAGTCTTGTCCTGACCTTTGCATCCATCGCACTTGTCGGTTCTCACATAGGTTGGCATTTAACTTCTCCTTCTTTGGGGTTGGGGTTTACGGAAATCATTGGCTGTCAAGGCCCGCGTAGTATTCGCGCAGGATGGCCAGCACTTCGGGGCGACTGAATTCGGGCGCAACCGGCGCGCCTTCGGACAGGGATTTGCGCAACTGGGTGCCCGAGACCTGAAGCCGATCGGCGTCAGTGTGCGGGCAGGTGCGTCCGGATGCCATGCCGCCGCATTTGTAGCACCAGAATGAGATGTCGATCTTGAGCGGCTGCGTCTGCAGCGCGTCGCGGGGAAGCGTGTCAAAAATGTGGTGCGCGTCGAACGGGCCATAGTAGCTGCCGACGCCGGCGTGGTCGCGTCCGACGATCTGGTGCGAGCAGCCGTAGTTCTGCCGGAACAGCGCGTGCAGCAAGGCTTCGCGCGGCCCCGCATAGCGCATGTCAAGCGGGTAGCCGGCCTGGATCACGGTCTTCTTGACAAAGTAGTTCTCGGTCAGCGTGGCGATCGCCCTGGCCCGCACTTCGGCTGGAATATCGCCCGGCTTGAGGTTGCCAAGCAGGGAGTGAATCAGCACGCCGTCACAGGTCTCGATGGCAATCTTGGCCAGGTACTCGTGCGAGCGGTGCATCGGATTGCGCGTTTGAAAGGCCGCCACCTTGCTCCATCCCAGGGCCTCGAACTGCGCTCGCGTCTGCCTCGGCGACATGAACAGGGCGCCGTACTTTTCCGGGAAGTCGCCCTGTGATAGCACCTTGACCGGCCCGGCCAGATTGGTATCGCCCTGCTCCATGACCAGCTTGACGCCAGGATGCTTGGCGTCGGTGGTCTTGAAGACGGTCGCACATTCGTGCGCCTTGTCGATGGCATATTTCTCGGTCACGCGCATGGTCGCCAGAACGCTGCCGTTGTCCGGATCGGTCAGCGCGACCTCGCTGCCGATGGCGATGCCAGCGGCGGTTTGCGGATCGGTCGACAGGGTGATCGGGATCGGCCAGAACAGGCCGTTCGCCATCTTCATGCCATCGCATACGCCGACCCAGTCGGCGTGCGTCATGAAGCCCTCCAGCGGTGTAAAGCCGCCGATGCCCAGCATGATGAGGTCGCCCTTTTCGCGTGAACTGACTCGCACCTTGGGCAAGCTGCCTGCGCGCGCCAGTTCGGCGGCGAGTTTGTCGCCTTCGAGCAGCAGTTCCAGCAGGCCGCGCCCGCCATGGGGTTCAACTAAAGACATGGTGATGTTTCCTCTGAGTATGGATGTATCGAAAATTCAACAGACCGCCTGGTAATAAAGGTTCTGCGGATGATTCGCCTCGGCAAAAAAGTACCAGCGCTCGGCGAGCAGTCCGACATACTGCACGGCAAAGGCCAGCGCCAGCGCGCCTGGGGCGTTGAACCAGAGACTGCTCACGAGCAGCAGGACAGGCAGCACGAAAACAGTTGCCAGAAAACCCCATTTGACCGAGCGCAACGCTGAGCGCGAACGGCCGTGGAAGAACTCGCGGGTATTGAACGAGCCGCCCAAAAATCCGGTCGATTTCTGCACGATTCGCGGATGCTTCACGCCAATGGCTGTTTGCAGCGTCGATTTCGGACGCAGTCGGCTGTTTCGAAGCAGCGAGGCGCCGCGGCTGGCAAAGGCCAGCAGCGTGATGATCAGTGCCCAGCCGGCAAAAAAACCGGTGAGCTCCGGTGCGTTGCTGGCTGCAAAGGCGGCTGCCAGCGTGAAGCCCGAGGCACCACCGAGCAGGATGTAGTTCAGCACCGTCAACGGGCTGTGCCATTCGGGCAGGAACGGCAGACCGGCGTAGACCATCGCGGTGCTGATGAACAGCGCAAACGCAAGCAGGGTCCCAAGGATGCCCAGCACCACTGTGGCGTCGATCACGACGCCGTCGGGGAGCGTGGCCACGGTCGGTTTCCAACCCGTCAAATGCGCCAGACCGTAGAGCAGAACCACGCCCATGAAAGCCGGCAGCATGATGATCTCGCGCGACAGCCAGGAGGTTCGCCACATGGCGGCGGCGCGCCAGGCTCGCTCGGGCCGCCCGAGGTGAAAGAAGGAACTGGCCAGTCCCAATGCGCACAGTGCCAGCACCAGCAGCACGCCGATGGCGTAGAAGATCCGGCTGCCCTGAGGCGGCAGCAGATTGAACAGCGCGTAGGACTGCGCCGTGAACAGGGCCAGGTACAAGCCCTGCGCGGCGCCGATCAGCGTGGTGAGGAAGATGACGGAGAAGGCGGGCTTCATGATGAGGTTTGCCTACCAGGACGCAATGTCGTCGAGAGATGGTTCGGTCTGCGCCGGCTTGGGCAGGAGGCCATCGATCTTCAGGGGGTTGTCGGTGCGGATCAGTTCGTCCTTGTGCATGCGAATGGCCGCCTTGCGCCGCGGCAGGTAGTGGTTCGAGGGATGGGTGCCCCACTCCGGCATCAGCGCGTAGCCCGCCCGGTCGCGGATCGCAAGCGAGACGGCCGATTCGGAGTCATGAATATCGCCAAACAGGCGCGCACTGGTCGGACAGGCCAGAACGCAGGCCGGTTTGCGCTCGCGCTCGGGCAGGGCGAGATCATGGATCCGGTCCACGCACAGCGTGCACTTGGTCATGACCTTGCGCCCCTCGTCGAACTCGCGCGCGCCATAAGGGCAGGCCCACGAGCAGTACTTGCAGCCGATGCATTTGTCGAAGTCCACCAGCACGATGCCGTCGTCCAGCCGTTTGTAGCTGGCGCCCGTCGGGCAGACCGGGACACAGGGAGGATCCTCGCAGTGAAGGCAGGACTTAGGAAAGTGCACGGTCTGCGTGTTCGGGTACTCGCCGATCTCGAAGGTCTGCACGCGATTGAAAAAGGTGCCGGTTGGATCCTCGTCATAGGGATTGAAATCTGCCAGCGGTCCGGCTGCGCCCGAGGTGTTCCATTGTTTGCAGCTGGTCACGCAGGCGTGGCAGCCGACGCAGACGTTGAGATCGATGACCAGGGCCAGCTGCGTCATTTCCAATCTCCGCGACCGGCAAAGAAAGCCTGCTCGCGCGGCCGCGTCGGCCCGCTGCCGGGCGCCGCCGGCACCGCCTTGAACTGCGGCCAGCTGGTCTTGGGTTCGCTGGCATCGGCCGGGTAGATTTGAACCCGCAGGTCGTACCAGGCCGCCTGGCCGGTGACCGGATCGGAGTTGGACAAGACGCCTTCGCCCGGCTTGCCGGGAAGTTCCTCGCTGATCAGGTGATTGAGCAGAAAACCGCGTTGCGACTCGTTGGCATCGGGCGCAAGATGCCAGGCGCCAGCCGCCTTGCCAATGGCATTCCAGGTCCAGACCGTGCCCGGCTCGACCGCTTCGGAATAGCTGGCCTGGCAGCGCACCTTGCCCCACTGCGACTGCACCCACATCCAGCCGCCGTCTTCAATGCCCGCGGCGAGGGCGACGCGCGGATTGACAAACAGATGGTTGTGCGCATGAATCTGGCGCAGCCAGGCGTTTTGTGAATCCCACGAGTGGTACATCGCCATCGGTCGCTGCGTCACGGCGTTCAATGGATATTTCGCGAGATCGGACTGCTGCGCCTCGATCGGCTCGTAATAGAAGGGCAGGGGGTCGAAATAGGTCTCGATGCGCGCCTTGAGGTGCTCCGGCGGTTTGCGCGACATGCCCCGGCCCTGGGCCGCGAGGCGAAACTTCTGCAGCACCTCGGAGTAGACATGGACCAGGATCGGCTCGGCGTAGCGCTGGATCCGGTTGCGCTGCGACCATTCGAGATAGCCCCTGTTCCAGTTGCGCATGTACTGGTAAGAGGCGGGAAGCTTGTACTGGTAGACGCAGTTGTTCTGCGCGTACATCTCCCACTGCCGCGGATTGGGCTCGCCGCGCATCGACTTCTCGCCGCCCTTGCCGCGCCAGCCGGCCAGAAAACCGATGCCGGAGCCGGGTTCGGTCTCATGGTTGACGATGAAATCCGGGTAGTCGCGGTACCGGCGTTCGCCGCCCGGACGAACGAAGGCCGGCAGGGCAAGACGGCCTGCCAGCTCGATCAACACCTCCTGGAACGGCTTGCACTGCCCCATCGGCGGCACGACCGGGATGCGCACCGCGTCGGTCAGGCTGTCGAACTCGGAGATCGGCCGGTCCAGCATCGACATCACGTCGTGGCGCTCGAGGTAGCTGGTGTCGGGCAAGACCAGATCGGCGAACGCGGTGGTCTCCGATTGAAAGGCGTCGCAGACAACCAGGAACGGGATCTTGTACTCGCCATCCTCGCGCTTGTCGTTGAGCATGCCGCGCACCTGCACGGTGTTCATGGTCGAGTTCCAGGCCATGTTGGTCATGAACAGCATCAGCGTGTCGAGCGGGTAGGGGTCGGCGCGCCAGGCGTTGGTGATGACGTTGTGCATCATGCCGTGCACCGACAGCGGGTACTCCCACGAGAACGCCTTGTCGATGCGCACGGGCTTGCCGTCGTCGTCGACGAAGAGGTCGTCCGGTTCGGCCGGCCAGCCCAGGCACAGGCCGTCCAGCGGCGTGTTGGG
>CAIMBE010000198.1 GCA_903839085.1 uncultured beta proteobacterium
AAGATGACCGGCGGCCATGGCATCACGGTGGGCCCGATCCTGCTGGGCGCGGCGGCCTCGGTGCATGTGCTGACACCCTCGGCCACGGTGCGGCGCGTCGTCAACATGACGGCGCTCGCCGTGGCCAACGCCGCGCACCGCAGCGCCAGCGCCGGCTAGGAACTCAGCGCAAAGTCGATAAAGCCGCGCTCCACGTTGGTCGACAGGAGTTTGACGCGGACCTTGTCGCCGATGCGCAGGCCGGTATCGCCGCTCAACAGCTTGCCCTCGGCCGGCGGTGAGAAGACGCGAACCCAGACGCCGTCGCTGGAAGCCCCCGTGACGATCGCATCGAAGCGCTGTCCCAGGCGCGATTCAAGCAGCAGCGCGGCCTCGGACTTGCGCATCTGGCGCTCCACTTTCTGGGCCGCGTCCTCCTGCGTCGTGCAATGCCGCGCCAATGCCACCAGTTCGGCACCGGAATAAGGCGATGGCTTGTCCGCCAGCGCCGCCTTGAGCATGCGCAGGGTGATCAGGTCGGGAAAGCGCCGGTTCGGTGCCGTCGCGTGGGTATAGGCCTGTACCGCCAGGCCGAAATGACCGAGCGGCTGGCTGCCCGAAGTCTCGACCACGTACTCGCCGCGCCCCATCAACTTGACAATGACCAGCGACAGATCCGGAAAACGCAGCGGATCGGCGCGATGGCGCTTTGCCAGGAATGCCTGCAGCGCGACCGAAGACGGCTCTGCCGGCAAGGTTTCGCCGTACTCCTTGGCCACCGCCGCAATGCGCAGCCAGCGTTCGGGCGAGCGCACCACGCGGCGCAGCGAGGCGCCGCCTCGGGCGGCCAGAAAACGCGCCGTGCAGCCGTTGGCGGCGATCATCACCTCCTCGATCAGCTGGCGCGCCCGGTTTTGCTCCTGCTGGCGAATATCGACGACGCGCTCGTCCTCGAACACGGCGCGCGGCTGAAAGGTCTGGAACTCCAGCGACCCCTGCACGTGCCGCAAGGCGCGCAATTGCTGCGCCAGGGCGTCCTGCATGCGCAACTGCGCCGCCATGCCCTCGACACGGGACGCCTCGGGCGGCAGCGGCCCGCTGGCCTCGATCCAGGCGCTCACCGCGTCGTAGGCCAGCTTGGCCTTGTTGCGCACGCTGGCCCGGTACAGGTCGCTGCCGACCAGTTCGGCAGCGGCGCTGAACGTCATCTCGGTCACCAGCGCAAGCCGGTCCTGCTCGTGGTTGAGCGAGGTCAGGTCTGTGCAGATGCGCTCGGGCAGCATCGGGAAGATGCGCGCCGAGGTGTAGACCGAGGTCGTGTTGGCGCGGGCATGGCCGTCGATGGCGCTGCCTCGTCTGACCAGCGCATCGACATCGGCGATCGCCACCAGCATCCTGTGGCCGCCGTGCGCCAGCGCCTCGCAAAAGGTCAGCTGATCGAGGTCGCGCGAGTCGTCGTTGTCGATCGAGCACCACATCAGCTGGCGCAGGTCGCGGATCGCCGGATCCGCCTCGCTGGCCGGGCCCCGGATGGTCGCGAGCTGCCGCGCCACACCGTCGGGGAAGTCGGGCTGCAGGCCGCGCTCGGACATGGCCTGGCAGGCCAGCCGGACCAGGTCGGAACGATGATGGTGATGATTCTTCATCGGTTCAATAGACAGTCGGCGGCGCGGCGCCTCAGGCCTGCGGCGCCGAGCGACGGATGTCACGCAGCATGAAAAGGTAAAGGCCCTCGACCTTTTCGCGCGCCCAGGGCGTCTTGCGCAGGAATCTCAGGCTCGACGCCACGCTCGGGTCGTGGGCAAAGCAGCGGATCGGGATGCGCTGGCCCAGTTCAGCCCAGCCATAGTGCGCTGCCAGCGCAGTGACCACGGCCTCCAGGGTCACGCCATGCAGCGGGTTGCGGGGTTGCGGTGGCGGCGGCAAACTTGACATGGCCACCATTTTGGCACCTGACAGGCGGCCGTCGCCGCTGCACAGGGCGGATAGAATACGTGCCTCGGAAGCGTGGCAGAGTGGTCGATTGCACCGGTCTTGAAAACCGGCGATGTTTTGCGACATCCGTGAGTTCGAATCTCACCGCTTCCGCCAAGTCAATAGGCTTTATGCGGGTTTGTGGCTTATTGGTGGTTGAATTACCACAATTGTTACCACAGCGCCTGTTTAAGGCAGTCTCCCCTCCGTTGCTGGGGAGGTTATGTGAACCGCATATCCACTGGTGACAGGCAACCGTTCCAGCTACGATGCCTCCATGAACCGCTCCGACCTCATCGACGATCTGGCAGCACGCTTTGTCAACCTGACCAAGAACGACACGGAGTTCGCCGTCAACACCCTGATCGATGCCATGCAGGATGCGTTGGTGGCAGGTCATCACATAGAAATCCGCGGCTTTGGCAGTTTTTCAGTGACACACCGTGCAGCCCGCGTTGGCCGCAACCCGCGCACAGGAGAGGATGTTGCAGTCCCGGAGAAGCGGTCTATCCGCTTCAAGCCCGGCAAGGCGCTGCGTGAGGCCGTGGATAAGCCCAGTGCTTGAGCAAAGCCTGCTAGCGCTTATGGGCTCTGGTCACCATCCAAGAGCATTTCAGCCGTCTTCTCAACCAAGCCGCCCGGACTGGTAGACAGCGCGCCGGCCAGCTTCAATATCAGCGCCAAGTTCGGCAGGTG
>CAIMBE010000199.1 GCA_903839085.1 uncultured beta proteobacterium
AATATCAGAACCGGAATATACAGGGGCAGGATCAACAAGGACAGCAATACCCCTGCGCCGCGTACGCCCAAAGTCAATGCTGCGCCGATGCTGCCTATCAAACTCAGGGTCGGTGTGCCCAACAGCAGGGTCAGCATCAATATTCCCAGCGAGCGGCTCTCCAGTCCAAACTGCAAACCCAGTACAGGCGCCATCAGCACCAACGGCAGGCCGGACAACAGAAAATGCGTCAACGCCTTGGCCGCCACCAGCAGGCCCAGCGGTGTGCTTGAAAGTGCCATCTGTTCCAGTGAGCCGTCGGCGTGGTCGGTGGCAAACAGGCGTTGCAGCGACAGCATGGCTGCCAGCAGCGCACTGACCCACAGCACGCCCGGCGCCATGCGCAGTAGCAGCGCCGATTCAGGCCCCACACCCAGCGGGAACAGGCTGGCCACGACGACAAAAAATACCAGAGGTGTCAGTACCTCGCCCTTCTGCCGCAGGGCCACCGAGACTTCCCGGCGCAGCAGCGCAGCCATGACACCGAACAGGCCAAGCTTCTTCATGCGCGTAGCTCCAGCATCTGCGGCGCTATCGTGCCAATGTCCACCTGCTGATGGCTGGTTATGACGGCCAGACCGCCCTTGCCCAGATGGCTGGCGATCAGATCGGCCAGCATGCGCACGCCGGCCTCGTCCATCGCAACGAAAGGTTCGTCCAGCACCCACAGCCTGGCCTCGCTCAGGGCCAGGCGCGACAGGGCAACGCGGCGTTTTTGTCCCTGCGACAGATGGCGCACCAGTTGCTCGCCACGACCGCGCACGCCAAAGTGCGCCAAGACATCGCGTATTTGCGCCGACTCAGGCGCATTGCCCGCCAGCGCGGCGGTGAACACCAGGTTCTGATTGACGGTCAGGGATTCCTGCAAGGCATTGAGGTGACCCAGATAGCACAGGTCCTGGCGATAGGCGTCGGGCTGGGAATGGATCGGCTGGTCGTTCCAGAGGATCTGGCCCGATTCGATCGGCGCCAGGCCGCACACCATGCGCAGCAGGCTGGTCTTTCCGACGCCATTGGCGCCCGCCACATAAAGCCAGCGTCCAGCCGTCAAAAGGCAGTCAATGCCCTGAAAAAGTTGGCGTCCTCCCCGACTGCAACCCAGCTTGGCAAAGGAGAGGGACGGGGTGGTATTCAATTCTGGCTATTGGAAAAACGGTTGGCCGATTTTACGGTAGAGGTTTGCTTCGCCTCCCGCTTGACAAAACTTTACGACCCGCGTGACGGCCTGCTTGATCCAGCGCAGAAAGCGGTCGACCCACGGCGCAATCTGCAGGCCGGCTGAGCGGCACCTTTTGTCTTCAGGCGTAGTAGCGCGCCACATAATCCTCGAAGCTGCCCTGCGCCTGCTGTTCCAGATCGCGCTGCGCCTGCAGCGAGCTTTGTATGCTGCTCGCGAAGCGCGCGCTGCTCGCCGGGTCAAGGGTTTGCGCCAGCAATTGCTGGCGGTGCTGCTGCGACTGCTGCAGCGTGTAGTTCAGAAAACCGCCGTTTTCCATGACCCCGGCCAGCACCCGCGCCGAGGGCGTGCTGTCCGCGTGGTCGATGCGCTGGCGCAATCCGCGCAGGGTGGCATCGTAGCGGTCGCCGCCATAGGCGGTATCGAGCATGTCGGCAAAGGGCTGCATGTCATCGAACAACTCATGCGCCAGCGGGCGAAAGGCCTGTTCGCGGTTGTGCGCCAGCAGGTGCAGGCCGGGCTGACGCCCGTGGTTGACGACGCGCCGCTTGTTCTCGTCGTTTTCGCTTTGCTCCCGGCTCGTGATCGGCGGGCTGTCACGAAACAGGCACATGAGAAGCAGCACATCGGCAAAGGTGCTCTGCTCCGGCGCGATGCCGACGTCGATGAACGGGTTCAAGTCGAACAGGCGCATCTCCACATACTCGACGCCCCGCTCTCGCAGTGCCTTGGCGGGGCGATCGGGGCCGGTGCGCTTGGGGCGGATCGCGGCGTAGAACTCGCTCTCGGTCTGCAGCAGATTGGCGTTCAGCTGCTTCCATTGCGCGCCTTCTCGCACGCCAATTTCCTCATAAAAAGGATCGGGTGTGCGGATTGCGGACTCCAGCGCCTGTGTGTACTCGGCCAGCGAATTGACGCTCACGTTCAGATTTGCCTGCGCCCGGTTGTGGTATCCCAGGTCGCTCATGCGCAAGCTGGTGGCGTAAGGCCCGTAGCGTGTGCCCCCCGGCAGCACCGGCAAATCGGATGGCTGTCCTTGCAGGAACGACTCGCAGAAGGCGGGGGAAGCGCCAAACAGATAGGGTACCAGCCAGCCAAAACGCAGGAAATTTCGGATCAGGCCGAAGTAGCGCTCGCTCGCATAATCCTGAACGTCGCTGGGGCCTGGGCAGCAGTCCTGCAGCGCGAGCCAGAAATCGGCAGGCAGTGACCAGTTGTAGTGGGCGCCGGCAATGGTCTGCATCTTGCGCCCGTAGCGCAGGCTCAGGCCCTCGCGGTAAACATACTTGAAACGGGCTGCGTTGGATGGCCCGTAGTCGGCGATCGGAATGTCGCGGTCCATTCCCAGCGCGCAGGGCATCGAACTCGGCCACATCGCCTCGTCCCCAAGCAGCGGGGCCACGTAACGGTGTATGTCGCTCAGGAAACGCAGCGGAAATTGCGGATCGCTCGATGGCGGCGTGATGAATTCGAGCAGGGCCTCGGAGTAATCCGTGGTGATCCACGGGTGCGTCAGCTTGGAGCCCAGGGCCGCCGGGTGCGGCGTGCGGGCCAGTTGGCCGTTGCGGTCGACCCGCAGGCACTCGCGCTCGAAGCCGCGCGTGATGCCGCGCAGCAGCGGCGCCTGGGCGCCGGTAAGAAATTGCTGGACCGCGTCGCAGCAGGTGAACTTCAACATGGACTTTTTGCTTTCTGGACCGGTCGCAGTATGGCAGTTTTTTACCGCGGTCGCAGAGGCAGCCCGGGCATGAAACAATAGCGCCATGCCTCAGCTGCACGCCTTCATTGCCCGCGACCGCTGTGCCAACCCGGTCGCTGTGCTGGCGCGCGCGACCGAACTGCTGCGCGACCAGGGTCTGGATCGACTGCACAACCGAAAGCTGCGCAGTTTTGCCGAGGTGGCGTTTCAGTAAGCGCCGCGAAGACCCATGGAAGGCGCTCTTTTTTCGGTCAGGAACCTCAGCAAGACCTACGGCGGAAGCACCGTCGTCGATGAGTTGTCATTCGAGATTGCCCCCGGCGAGTGTCTCGGCGTGATCGGCCCCAACGGCGCCGGCAAGACCACCACGATCCGCATGTGCCTGGGCCAGAGCGTGCCCGATGCCGGCAGCATCACGGCCTTTGGCCTGTCGATGCCGCATGATGCGCTGGCCATCAAGGCCCAACTCGGTGTCGTCAGCCAGTTCGACACGCTTGATCCCGACTTCAGCTGCGCCGAGAATCTTCTGGTCTACGGCCGCTACTTCGGCATGAAGACGGCGCAGATCCGAGAGCGTATCCCGGCCTTGCTGGCGTTTGCCTCCCTTACCCACAAGGCAAGCGCCAAGCCCGGTGAACTCTCCGGTGGCATGAAGCGCCGCCTCAGCCTGGCGCGCGCCCTGGTCAACAGTCCGCGGCTGCTGTTGCTCGATGAACCGACCACCGGCCTGGATCCGCAGGCGCGCCACCTGATGTGGGAACGCCTGCAGTTGCTGCTGCAGGAGGGCAAGTCGATCCTGCTGACGACGCATTTCATGGACGAGGCCGAGCGCCTGTGCACGCGGCTCCTGGTGCTCGATCACGGCAGGAAGATCGCCGAGGGCAGGCCGCGCGACCTGATCAGCCAGCATCTCGAACCCGACGTAGTCGAGGTCTATGGCGCCGGCGCGCTGGCGCTGACTGGAGGTCCGCTGAAGGACCTGGCGGCGCGCGTTGAAGTCAGTGGCGAAACCGTCTTCTTCTACACCCTTGACGCCAAGCCACTGCTGCAGGCGCTCGGCGCCCATCCGCAACTGCGCACCCTGCACCGTCCGGCCAATCTGGAAGATCTCTTTCTCAAGCTGACGGGCCGCCAGATCAGGGAGGATGCATGAGCGCGCCGCGCCATCCATCAGGCCAGCACAGCGTCTGGCGCGCGCCCGACCTGTCCTGGCGCTGGTGGCCGGTGTTTCTGCGCAACCTGCTGGTCTGGCGCAAACTTGCCATTCCCAGTCTGGTCGGCAACATTGCCGAACCCCTGATGTGGCTGGTCGCTTTTGGCTACGGCATGGGGGCCCTGGTCGGGCAGGTTACGCTGAGCGGCGTCGATGGCGAGGTCAAGGTGCCCTACATCCTGTTTCTGGCCAGCGGCTCGATCTGCATGAGCGCGATGAACGCGGCCAGCTTCGAAGCCCTGTATTCCGCGTTCTCGCGCATGCATGTGCAAAAGACCTGGGACGGCATCATGAACGCGCCGGTCAATCTTGATGACATCGTGCTGGCCGAAATGCTGTGGGCCGCGTTCAAGGCATTGTTCACTGTGACCGCCATCCTGGGCGTGATGCTGGCCCTGGGCATCAGTTACTCGCCCAAGCTGTTGCTGGCCTGGCCGATCCTGCTCGGGGTCGGCATCACCTTCAGCTGCCTGGCGCTGATCTTCAACGCGCTGGCCAAGGGCTACGACTTTTTCACTTACTACTTCACGCTGTTCCTCACGCCCACGATGTTCGTCAGCGGCATTTTCTTCCCGTTGGAGCAATTGCCCGAGGCGGTGCGCGCGATTTCGCAGTGCTTGCCGCTGACCAACGCCATCGATCTGGTGCGTCCCCTCTTCATGGACCAGTGGCCTCAGCACTGGCTGCGCCATGCCGCGGTGCTGCTGGTGTATGCGGCAGGCGGTTTTTGGCTCGCGCTGGCGTTGACGCGCAGACGTTTTCGGGGGTAGCAGGCGCCCCCACGCTCCCCGCTTCGCGTGGTTCGCTGCCCCCCGAGGGGGCACGCCTTGCTTGGGGCGGCCCGGCGCGGCGGCGTCTGGCGCCCCCACGCTCCCCGCTTCGCGTGGTTCGCTGCCCCCCGAGGGGGCACGCCTTGCTTGGGGCGGCCCGGCGCGGCGGCGTCTGGCGTTGACAACGGCGCCGATAACTTATAGTCAGCACAACGGCGCTTGGTGCCGGGTCAAAACAACAGGAGCGACATGAAGCTGGCTTTGCTGTCGGACATCCACGCCAACATCCAGGCCTTCGACGCCTGCCTGTTGCACGCGCGTGAGCAGGGTGCGCAGCAGTTTGCATTGCTGGGCGATCTGGTTGGCTACGGCGCCGATCCGGTGGCAGTGGTCGAGCGCGCGCAGCAACTGGCCGCTCAGGGCGCGTTGCTGGTCAAGGGCAACCACGATGCCCTGGCCGTGGCGCCACCGGCGCAGGTGGTCACGGTCGGTGACACCACGGCAGGCTGGACGCATGAGCAACTCAGCGATGGGCAGAGGCAGTTCCTCGACCAGTTGCCGCTGACCATCCAGCATGAGGCCATTTTGCTGGTCCATGCCAGCGTTGACAGTCCCGAGTTGTGGCGCTACGTCTATGACGAACGCGCTGCCAGCGCCAGCCTGGATGCAGCCGCTGCGCTGGCGGACGTGCGCTACGTCTTTTGCGGACACGTGCACCTGCAGACCCTGTACTACCGCGGCGCCGCCGCGGATTTGATGAAGTTCCTGCCAACGCCGGGGGTGGCGGTGCCGGTGCCAAGGCACCGGCGCTGGCTGGCCACGGTCGGCTCGGCCGGGCAGCCGAGGGACCGCAATCCGCGCGCCATGTACGCCCTGTTTGACACCGACAAATTGCAGCTGACTTTTCAGCGCGTCGCCTACGACAACCACGCGGCGGCGGTGGCCATTCGACAGGCGGCCCTGCCGGCCATGTTTGCCGACCGTCTGGAGCTCGGGCGATGAGATTGCTCGAGCCGGGCGCCGAACTCGATGGCTTCACGATCGAGGAGTGCATCCACTCGGGCGGCATGGCGCACGTCTACCGGGTTCGTTACGCTGAGGGCGTGCGCGACCCCGGCTTCCCGCTGGCGATGAAAGTGCCGCGCATGACGGCCGGTGACGGTGCCGAAACGATTGTCAGTTTTGAGGTCGAGCACCAGATCATGCAGATCTTGAGCGGCACCCATGTGCCGCGTTTTGTCGCCGCCGGCGATCTGGAAAACGTGCCCTACCTGGTGATGGAGTACGTGCATGGCCGAACGCTTGACCATTGGCTGGAGGCGCCGCA
This sequence comes from uncultured beta proteobacterium, assembly GCA_903839085.1. GTDB lineage: Bacteria > Pseudomonadota > Gammaproteobacteria > Burkholderiales > Burkholderiaceae_C > Rhodoferax. The sequence goes on from CAIMBE010000199.1 coordinate 6,226, forward strand.
GCGCCCGAGCGTCGATGAACTGGCACGGCTCGGTGCCGCGGTGGCGCTGGCGGTGCACAGCCTGCACCAGCAGAACACCGTGCATCTGGATTTGAAGCCGGCCAACGTCCTGATTCGCGACGATGAGAGCGCCGTCCTGCTCGACTTCGGCCTGTCATGCAACGCGCACTACCCCGATTTGCTGGCCGAACAACTGCGCAAGGCGGTTGGCTCGCCGGCATGGATTGCCCCGGAGCAGGTGGTCGGCGTGCGCGGCGATCCTCGCAGCGATATTTTTGCCATCGGTGTCATGCTGTACGAACTGGCGACCGGCGAACTGCCATTCGGCGCGCCCAAGACAGCCGGCGGCCTGCGCCAGCGCCTGTGGATGGATCCAACGCCACCGCGCAAGCTGCGCGCCGAGTTGCCCGAGTGGCTGCAGGAAGTCATACTGCGCTGCCTGGAGCCAGAGGCGGCCAGACGGTACCCGTCAGCAGCACACCTCGCCTTTGATCTGCGCCACCCCGCCCAGGTGACGGTGACCGAGCGCGGCCGCAAGATCGAGGGCACCGGTTTTGCGGTCCACTTCAGGCGCTGGCTCAAGGCCGCCGGCATGCACTACCAGCCCAGTCCGCTGCCGGCGCAGCAGATTGAGGAAGTTCCCATTGTCATGGTCGCGGTCCCGCACAAGGATGTGACGGACGCGACGCTCTACTCGCTGCGCCAGGCGGTGGCGCGCTCGCTGGGCACCCGGCCGGGCGCGCGGCTGGCGTGCGTGACGGTCATCTCGCCGGGGCAGACAAGTTCATCGATTGATGCCAACAGCGAGACCAGCGTGCAGCGCAAGTACATCGCCAGCCTGCGGCAGTGGGCGCAACCGCTGGACCTGCCCGGGCAGCAGACCTCCTACCACGTGCTGGAGTCCGGCGACGTCGCACAGGCCCTGGTCAGCTACGCGGTTGGCAACGAGGTCAGCGTCATCGTCATGGGTGCGGCGACCCACGGCCTGAAAATGCAGCGTTTTCTGGCCACCGTGCCGATCAAGGTGGCGATGGAAGCGCCGTGCACCGTGATCCTGGTCAAGCAGGCGCTTCCGTTTGAACTGCTGATGCAGCAGGCGGCGGCACTGAAAGCAGAACGCGACCCGGATCTGGACGTGCCTTTTTAAACAGCCGATACTATGCCGCAAACCGTTGGCAACTCCCGATGACTATCCACCTGAACCCAGAACCTGCGCAGCACCTTGCAGACCCCGGCAGCGCCGGCGGCTCCTCGCTTGCCAGCAGCAAATTCACCGGCCTTTACTGGCCAAGCCCGCCCTTTGCCACCTTCGGCGAAGCGGTCGCCTGGACCGAGCCGCAGGTCTGCGAGATCGAAGACCTGAAGGGCGCAATCCACCGTTCCCGACTCGCCATGCTGACGCCGTCCGACAAGACCGTCATGGTATTTCTTCCGAACCGTGCTGCGCCGGGACGGGTGCACTTCTCCCAGTTTCGACGGCTCACCCTGAAGACGGTGCTCTATCCTGAAAATGCGGCGAGCGATGGCGACTTTGCCGATATCCTGAGACACCGGCCGACGCTTGAGTACCACTTGCAACTGGAGGATGGCAGTGCCGCGACGGGCCAGACGGTCGGCTATGTGGAAGCCGGTTTCGGGCTTTTCGTGTTCACGCCGGTCGATGAGCGGGGCGGCGTCGAGCGCGTGTTCATTCCGCGCGAGGTCTATGAGACGGCCAGCTTCGGCGATCAGATCGGCTCGCTGCTGGTGGCGCAGCGCGCCGTGACGCCGCAGCAGGTGGAACAGGCGGCCAGCGAGCAGCAGCATCTGCGCAGCCGCAAGCTCGGCGATCATCTGGTCAGCGAGGCGATCGTCTCGTCGGACCAGCTCATGGTGGCGCTGGACCAGCAGTCCAGGATGCCGATGATCCGAGTCGGCGAGGCGCTGACCCGTCTGGGCTTCATCGATGAGACGCAGCTCTCGCAGGCGCTGGACAAGCAGAAGACCGAACGCTCGGTGCCGCTCGGGCAACTGCTGGTCAACATGGGCTTTCTGACGCGCCGCGACCTGAACACGGCGCTGGCGCGCAAGATGGGTTACCCGGTGGTCGACGTGGCGCAGTTCCCGATCGAGGCCGATGCGCTGCGCACGGTACCTTTTTCGACCTCCGTTCGCCTGGGCATCATGCCTTTGCTGCTGCGCGACAAACTGCTGGTGATCGCGACCGGCGATCCGACCCGGCGCGACATGCTTGAAGAGCTTGAATTCATGCTGTCGCTGCGGGTCGTTGCGACCCTCGGCGATGATCAGCAGATCCAGCAGGTGCTGAGCGAGACCTACGTCAAATTTGGCTTGCCGACCAGCGCGCTGGGCGATCCGCAGCCGGGCGCCGAGAGGCTGCTCGAGGAGACGGCCAGCAGCAGCGAACTATTGCAGTCGATGGAGCTGTCGCAGCGCGAGCAGGATGAGGTCGAAAACCAGATTGAGCAGTCCGACAACACGCTGGTGCGCCTGATCAACACCATGATCATCGAGGCCTACACCCGCGGCGCCTCGGACATCCACGTCGAGACCCACCCGGGGCGAACCAAGACCCGGATCCGCTTTCGCAAGGACGGGGTGCTGTCGCCTTATCTGGAATTGCCGCACACCTATCGGGCGGCGTTGACGGCGCGCCTGAAGATCATGGCCGACCTCGATATTTCCGAGCGACGCAAGCCGCAGGATGGCAAGATCGATTTTTCAAAATTTTCAGCCCGGCACCGGATCGAACTGCGCATCGCCACCATTCCGACCAACGGCGGCCTGGAGGACATCGTGATGCGGCTGCTGTCGTCGGCCAAGCCGATCAGCATGGAGCGCCTGGGCCTGTCAGCGGCCAATCTGGCGCATCTCCAGGAGGCTGCCAGCCGCCCGTTTGGCATGGTCCTGTGCGTCGGGCCGACCGGTTCGGGCAAGACCACCACCCTGCACTCCGTTCTGGGCTACCTGAATACGCCCCAGCGCAAGATATGGACCGCCGAGGATCCGATCGAGATTACCCAGCCCGACCTGCGCCAGGTGCAGGTCAACCCGAAGATCGACTGGACCTTTGCCAAGGCGCTGCGCTCCTTCCTGCGGGCTGATCCGGACGTGATCATGGTCGGCGAAATACGGGACAAGGAGACGGCGCAGATTGCGATCGAGGCCTCGCTCACCGGTCACCTGGTTTTGTCCACGCTGCACACGAACAGCGCGGCCGAGACCGTGATCCGCCTGATCGACATGGGCATGGACCCGTTCAACTTCGCCGACTCCCTGCTGGCGGTGCTGGCGCAGCGTCTGGTGCGCCGGATCTGCCCCGAGTGCCGCAGCGCGCAGGATGCCAGTGACGCGTTCGTCGAGGAATTGCTGGACGACTACCTGCACTCATTCCCCGAAGTGCAGCGACCGGCACGCGAGCGTGTGCGCCAGGAGTGGCTGACCGAGTTTGGACACGGCGCACGCCTGACGCACTTCAGTGCGGCGGGTTGCGGGCATTGCCAGTCGACCGGCGTCAGCGGCCGGGTCGGCATGCACGAGCTGATGCTGGTGACGCCGGCCCTGCGACGTCTGATCCAGACCGGTGCCCGGCCCGAGCAACTGCAGTTCGAGGCCATGCAGCACGGCTTCCTGCGCACGCTGCGGCAGGACGGAATTCACAAGGTGCTCAGCGGCTTGACCAGTATCGAAGAGGTGCGCGCCAACAGCAACATCCTATGAGCGGGCATCCCGCCTTGCCCGACGGTTTCGAACTGCACCCGTACCAGGCGCTGACGCCCGACGTCGTGATGGACGCGCTGGCCAGCGTGGGGCTCTACGGCAACGGGCGCCTGCAGGCGCTGAGCTCCTACGAAAATCGTGTTTACCAGCTGCAGCTCGAGGATGGCAGCCTGGTGGTTGCCAAGTTCTATCGCCCCGAGCGCTGGACCCGGGCCCAGATTCTGGAAGAGCACGCCTTCTCCGCTGAGCTGATGGCGGCCGAGATCCCGGTCGTCGGACCGCTGACCTTGAACGGCCAGACCCTGCACCCGTTCGGCGGCTTTGACTTCAGCGTCAGCCCGAGCCGCGGCGGTCGCGCGCCCGAGCTCGACGACCCGGATGTGCTGGAGTGGATCGGCCGGTTTCTGGCACGCATACACACCGTCGGTGCCGCCAGGCCCTTTGCCACCCGGCCGGCGCTGGACCTGCAGACCTTTGGCCTGGATTCGCGCGACTGGCTGCTGGCCCACGACAAAGTGCCGCTCGATGTGCAATCGAGCTGGGCGCGGGTCTCGCTGGAGGCGCTCGAGCTGGTTGCCGCCTGCCCGACCCTGACGCGCCCGCCGGCGCAGCCGGCCGCGTCATCGGAGTCGATCCGGCGCTTGCGCCTGCACGGCGACTGCCATCCCGGCAACATCCTGTGGACGCCACTCGATTCGCCCGCCAGCAAGGGACCGGGCCCGCACTTTGTCGACCTGGACGACGCCCGCAGCGGTCCGGCGGTGCAGGACCTGTGGATGCTGCTCAGCGGCGACCGCCAGCAGCGCACGCGTCAACTCGGCGCCCTGATCGACGGTTACGAGCAGTTCCGCGAGTTTGACCGGCGCGAGACCGCCCTGATCGAGCCGCTGCGCACGCTGCGCCTGATCCACTACAGCGCCTGGCTGGCGAGGCGCTGGAGTGATCCGACTTTCCCCATCAATTTCCCCTGGTTTGGTTCCAGCGATTACTGGCAGGGCCAGGTGCAGATGCTCGAGGAGCAGATCGAGGCGATGCGGGAAGAGCCTCTGGTGGTTTGAATGGCTGCGCCTGCGTCATTGCGAGGAGCGAAGCGACGTGGCAATCCATGCATTCAGAAGTCATGGATCGCCACGCTGCGCTCGCGATGACGGAAGTGACGGCGCATCGGGCCGCTCCTACTTGCCGTTGATCGCCAGCAGTTCGACTTCAAACAGCAGCGTGGCATTGGGCGGGATGACACCGCCCGCGCCGCGCTCGCCGTAGGCGATCGAAGCCGGGCAGGTCAGCTTGGCCTTGCCGCCGACCTTCATGCGCTGCACGCCCTCGGTCCAGCATTTGATGACGCCGTTCAAAGGGAACTCAATCGCCTCGTTGCGTTTGTAGGAGCTGTCGAATTCCTTGCCATCGGGGAAGGTGCCGCGGTAATGGACCTTGACCTTGTCGCTGGCCCCGGGGCTGGCGCCGTTGCCGTCCTTGAGCGAGCGGTAGACCAGGCCGCTGGCGGTGACGACCGCGCCCGGCTCCTGGGCTGCGGCAGCGGCAACGGCGTCGGCGGCCCAGGAAGAACTCAGGGACACGCTGAGAACGGATGCGGCGATGGCCGCGCAACGGAAAATCTTTTTCATCATGAATACCTTGGGTTAAAGTGAAAGAGCAGCGTCATTGCGAGGCCGCAGGCCGTGGCAATCCATGACGTCCTGGATTGCCACGCTTCGCTCGCAATGACGAGAGGCTTCGCTCGCAATGACGAGAGGATTCACCGCAATGACGAGAGGCTTTGCGCGCAATGACGAGACGTTTCGCCGCAATGACGAGACGCTACGCTCGCAATGACAGCACGCTTTCAGCACGCGGGGTGAATGTGATGCTTTGACACTCACACCAACAGGGCGTTAACGCGCTTGACGTAGGCCGCCGGGTCGGAGGGCATGCCGCCTTCGGCCAGCAGCGCCTGGTCAAACAGGATGTGCGCCAGGTCGTTGAAGTGGACCGAGCCTTCGAGCTTTTTCACCAGCGGGTGTTCGGCGTTGACTTCGAGCACCGGCTTCACGTCGGGCGCGGTCTGGCCGGCTTGCTTGAGCATGCGCGCGAGTTGCGTGCTCATGCCGTGGTCCTGCACCACCAGGCAGGCCGGGCTGTCAACCAGGCGGGTTGTGACGCGCACATCCTCGGCCTTGTCCTTGAGTGCTTCCTTGAGTTTGGCCAGCAGCGGCTTGAAGGTCTCGGCCGCTTCCTCGGCGGCTTTCTTCTCGCTCTCGTCCTGCAGCGTGCCCAGATCAACCGCGCCCTTGGCCACGCTTTGCAGCGGCGTGCCATCAAAGTCGTGCAGGTAGTTCAGCGCCCACTCGTCGACCCGATCGGTCATCAGCAGCACCTCGATGCCCTTCTTCTTGAAGACCTCGAGGTGCGGGCTGTTGCGGGCGGCGGCATAGGTGTCGGCGGTGATGTAGTAGATCGCCTCCTGCCCTTCCTTCATGCGCGCCTTGTAGTCGGCAAAGCTCACGCTCACGGTGTCGGTGGTGCTCGATGCAAAGCGCAATAGTTTGGCCAGGCGGTCCTTGTTGGCGAAGTCCTCGCCCAGGCCCTCCTTGAGCACGGCGCCAAATTCGTTATAAAACCGGGTGTACTTGCCGGCGTTGGCGGCGGCCTCGGCTTTTTCCTCTTCCGTGATCACGTCGGTGACGCCCTTGGCAGGTTTTTCGGCCGCTTCGGTAGCGGCTTGCGGCAGCTTGTCGTTCTTGGCCAGGTCTTCCAGCATGCCCAGCACGCGCTTGGTGCAGCCCTCGCGGATCGCCTTGACGTCGCGGCTTTCCTGCAGCAGTTCACGGCTGACGTTGAGCGGCAGGTCGGCCGAGTCGACCACCCCTTTGACAAAGCGCAGGTAGGTCGGCAGCAGCGCCTCGGCGTCGTCCATGATGAAGACGCGCTTGACGTAGAGCTTGACGCCGGCTGCCTTCTCACGGTTCCACAAATCGAACGGCGCCTTGCCCGGAATGTAGAGCAGCTGCGTGTACTCGGTGCTGCCTTCGACGCGGTTGTGGGTGAAGGTCAGCGGCGCGTCCATGTCGTGGCTGATCTGCTTGTAGAACTCGTTGTACTGCTCGTTGCTGATGTCCTTCTTGGCGCGCGCCCAGATCGCGTTGGCCTTGTTGACCGTTTCCCATTCGCCGGTCTTGACCATGGCGCCGGGCTGGCGGCCGCCCTTTTCATCGCCTGGGTTGATCAGCTCACCGTCTTTCCACTCTTCCTTCTCCATCAGGATCGGCAGGCTGATGTGGTCCGAGTACTTGGCGATGATGCTCTTGAGCTTCCAGGCGCTGGCGTAATCCATGGCGTCGTCGCGCAGGTGCAGGATGACGCTGGTACCGCGCGCGGGCCGGCTGATGGCCTCGACCTCAAAGTCGCCCGCGCCGCCGCTGACCCAGCGCACGCCCTGTTCAGTCCTCAGACCGGCCCGGCGCGACTCGACCGTGATCCTGTCGGCCACGATAAAGCCGGAATAAAAACCGACGCCGAACTGGCCGATCAGTTGCCCCTGCTCGGATACGTTGGCCTTCTGGTCGCCGGTCAGCCTGGACATGAAGTCCTTGGTGCCACTCTTGGCAATGGTGCCCAGATGCTCGATCGCCTCCTGCTCGCTCATGCCGATGCCGTTGTCCGAAATGGTCAGCGTTCTGGCGTCCTTGTCGAAGGACACGCGCACCTCCAGGTTCGGCGCGTCCTCGTACAGGGCGCTGCTGTCGAGCGCCTCGAAGCGCAGCTTGTCGCAGGCGTCCGACGCATTGGAGATCAGCTCGCGCAGGAAAATTTCCTTGTTCGAATAGAGCGAGTGGGTGACAAGATGCAATAGCTGGGCTACTTCGGCCTGGAAGGACAGAGTTTGTTTGGTCATTTTGGGTATGAAGGGTCCACGAGTGAAATCGGAAAACGGCGAGCCAGTGGCCCGTCGCGCCAGGCAGCTATTTATGGGCTATGACCTTCTTTTCAAGATCCTGCCCTAGGGTGAGCGCCGGCGCGGCCTGGGCCGCACGCCAGGGGTCACGGCGAGCTCGAGCTTCTGCTCGCGGCGCAACAGGCTGACGCTGGCCGGCGCGCCCGGCCTCAGCGCGGCGACGGCGCCCAGCAGGTCTGAGACATTGCCCACCGGCTTGTTCGCCACCCGGTTGATGACATCGCCGGGGCGGATGCCGGCTTGCGCGGCCGGTCCGTTTTGCATGACGCCGGTGATGATGACGCCGGTCTCGGCCTTGACGCCAAAGGTCTCGGCGAGTTCCGGCGAGAGTTCGTTGGGTTCGACGCCGATCCAGCCGCGCGTGACCTGCCCGTCCTTCACGATGCCGTCCATCACGAGCTTGGCCGTGGAGACCGGAATGGCAAAGCCGATCCCCATGCTGCCGCCCGAGCGCGAGTAGATGGCAGTGTTGATGCCCAGCAGATGGCCGTTGGTGTCAACCAGGGCGCCGCCCGAATTGCCGGGGTTGATGGCGGCGTCGGTCTGGATGAAGTTCTCGAAGGTGTTGATACCGAGCTGGTTGCGCCCGAGCGCGCTGACAATGCCGCCGGTGACGGTCTGGCCGACGCCGAAGGGGTTGCCGATGGCCAGCACCTGGTCGCCGACCTGCAGCGTGTCGGAGTTGCCCAGCACGATGACAGGCAGCCGCTCCAGATCGATCTTGAGCACCGCCAGATCGCTGTCCGGGTCGGTGCCGATGACCTTGGCGCGCGCATGGCGGCTGTCGTTCAGGATGACCTCGATGTCGTCGGCGCTCTCCACCACGTGGTTATTGGTCAGGATATAGCCGCTGGCGCTCACGATCACGCCGCTGCCCAGGCCAACCTGGGGCTCATTGCCCTGATCGCCAAAGAAGAAGTTGAACCAGGGGTCGTTGCTGCGCGGCCGGTTCCTGGCCGCCTTGCTGGTGTTGATGCTCACCACCGCGGCCGACGACTTCTGCGCCGCCAGGCGGAAACTGCCCGCTGGCGCCACGCCGGTGCTCGGCGCTGGCGCCTCGACCGTCGCCACCAGCCCGCCGCGGGTGGGCCGCCCGGCCAGCCATTCGGGTTTGAGCGTGCCTATTACAAAATAGCCCGCCAGCAGCACCGTGACGGTCTGCGAAAACAACAACCAGAGACGTTTCATGACAAATGATGGGCGCTAACCCCTCGCGGAAAAGAAGCGATTATTCGCGCGCTTGAGCGCAAATTGTAGGCCGCATGCAGAACGCCGGCGTGGCCTGCGGGGAATTGGCCGACAATGCGCCACAGCTTTGCCACTCGCCTTTGTCATGACCGATCGCACCCAACTTCTGCAGACCTTCGACGCGCTGCTTCAGCCCGAGCGTTTTCGTGACTATGGTCCCAACGGCCTGCAGGTCGAGGGCCGCGCCGCCGTGCACAAGATCGTCTCCGGCGTCAGCGCCAGCCGGGCCCTGATCGAAGCCGCCATTGCGGCGCGCGCCGACGCCGTCTTCGTCCATCACGGCCTGTTCTGGCGCGCGCAGGACGGGCGCGTCACGGGCTGGCTCAAGCAGCGCCTGGCCCTGCTGCTGGCGCACGACATCAATCTGTTCGCCTACCACTTGCCGCTGGACGCCCATCCCGAGCTCGGCAACAACGCGCAACTCGGTCGCCGGCTGGGTCTGGACGCCACGGCGCGCTTTGGCGAGCAGGACCTGGGCTTTCTGGGCGCGCCAACGCAATCGGCCGATTTTGAAAGTGCCGAAACGCTTGCCCGGCACGTGGAGCAATGCCTGGGTCGAAAGGTTGAACTCGTCAACGTGGCTTCAACCCGCATCCGCAGGATTGCCTGGTGCAGCGGTGGCGGGCAGAACTATTTCGAGGCGGCCATCGCCGCCGGCGCGCAGGCCTTCATCACCGGCGAAATCTCCGAGCCGCAGGCGCACTATGCGCGCGAGTCGGGGGTCGCCTACCTGGCCTGCGGGCACCACGCCAGCGAACGCTTTGGCGCGCCCGCGGTGGCCGCCCATGTGGCAGCGCAGTTCGGTCTGGCGCATGAGTTCATCGACATCGACAACCCGGCCTGACCATGAGCAAAGCGATTGCCATCACGATCGGCGACCCCGCCGGCATAGGCCCCGAGATCATCGCCAAGGCGTACCAGGCGGCGCCCGAACTCACGCGCGGTTGCTTCGTGGTCGGCGATCTGGCGACCCTGCGACGCGCCGCGCAGCTGGTCAGCGCGGGGGGCATGGCGCTGCCGGTGGCGACCATCGAGACGCCCGCGGAGGCGCTGGAGACACCCCCGCGCTGCCTGCCGCTGCTGCAGGTCGGCGCGCCCGCGCCGCCGGCCGCCTTCGGTCGCCTGGACGCGGCGGCCGGCCGGCTGGCTGCGCAAAGCGTGGTCTGGGCCGCGCAGGCGGCCTTGCGCGGCGACATCGCGGCGCTGGTGACGGCGCCGCTCAACAAGGAGGCGCTGGCGCTTGCCGGAGCGCCTTATTCAGGTTTTCCGGGGCACACCGAACTGCTGCAGGCGCAGGCCGCCGCGCATGCCGGCCAATCGCTGGCGGCGATGCCGGTGCGCATGATGCTGGCCAACGACGATCTGCGCGTCGTGCTGGTCAGCATTCATGTGTCGCTGCGTGAGGCCATCGACGCCGTCACGCCGGCCAATGTGCTGCAGACCCTGCTGATCACGCACCAGTCGCTCGGCGCCATCCTGGGGCGCGCGCCGCGCATCGCGGTGGCCGGGCTCAATCCGCACGCCGGCGAGGGCGGCTTGTTCGGCCGCGAAGAAATCGACATCATCGCGCCGGCCATGGCGCAGGCGCGCGCGGGCGGCCTGCAAGTGAGCGGCCCCTTCGCCCCCGATACCGTCTTCATGAAGGCCCGCGCCCGCAGCGGGCAAGCGGGCGAGTTCGATGTGGTGGTCGCCATGTACCACGACCAGGGCCTGATTCCGGTGAAATACCTGGGCCTGGAGCAGGGCGTCAACGTGACGCTGGGCCTGCCCCTGGTGCGAACCAGCCCCGACCACGGCACCGCCTTCGACATCGCCGGCACCGGCCAGGCCGACCCCGCCAGCCTGCTCGCCGCCATTCGCATGGCGCGGCAGTTGTCGAAGATCTAGCCGGCCTGTCTTTTCAGGCTGTCGCGAATTTCGCGCAGCAGCAGCACATCTTCCGGCGTCACCGGGGCGGCTGCGGGCGCCGGGGGCGCCGCCTTCTTCAGCCGGTTGATCTGTTTGACCATCATGAAAATGATGAAGGCCAGAATGGCGAAGTTGACGGCGACCGTGATGAAATTGCCATAGGCAAAGACCGGCACGCCGGCTTTCTTCAAGGCGTCGATGGTCATTGCATTGCCCGCCGGAACCGCCCCGAGCACGACAAACAGATTCGAAAAATCAAGCTTTCCGATCAGGGCGCCGACCACCGGCATCACCATATCGCTGACGACCGAGTCGACGATCTTGCCAAAAGCGCCGCCGATGATCACGCCCACGGCAAGGTCCATGACGTTGCCCTTGACGGCAAATTCCTTGAATTCCTGCAGCATTGCCATTTGAGATACCTCCATTGCTGAACTCGACCCCGTGGATACTAACCACAAACCAAGGATCGGGCTGGCGCTGCATGCATGGTCCAGCCCCGATCGGGCAGGGCCTGCTCAGCTACAATGGCAGGTTTACCCCAATAGCGATTTTCATTGAGGATTCCCATGAGTGAAACCCTTGCCGGCAGCGGTCATGACGCAAGCAAAAGGACCTGGCTGATCGCCACCAGCTGTGTCGGAGCGGTCGGCGGCATGGCTGCCGCGGTCCCTTTCATCAGCAGTTTTCAGCCCTCGGAGAAGGCCAAAGCGGCCGGTGCAGCCGTCGAAGTGGATATCTCGGCCCTCAAGCCGGGCGAGAAGATGACGGTCGAGTGGCGCGGCAAGCCGGTCTGGATCCTGCGGCGCACGCCAGAGCAACTGGCTGCCCTGCCCAAGCTCAATGCGCAATTGGCCGATCCCAAGTCCGAACGCAAGCCCACCGAGCAGGCGCCCGACTACGCGCGCAACGAGCACCGCTCCATCAAGCCCGAGTACTTCGTGGCGGTCGGCATCTGCACGCATCTGGGCTGTTCGCCGTCCGACAAGTTCCAGACCGGACCGCAGCCCTCGCTGCCGGACGACTGGCAGGGCGGCTTTTTTTGTCCCTGCCACGGTTCCTCCTTTGACCTCGCGGGACGGGTCTTCAAGAACAAACCGGCACCCGACAACCTGGAAGTGCCGCCCCATGTGTACATTGCCGAGACCAAGCTGCTCATCGGTGAAGACCGCAAAGCCTAAGGACAAAAATCATGGCTGAATTTCACGAAATATCCCCCAATGCATCGGCAGGCGAGAAACTGCTGAACTGGGTGGACAACCGGTTCCCGCTGTCCAAGCTCTTCAAGGAGCACATGAGCGAGTACTACGCGCCCAAGAACTTCAACATCTGGTATGTTTTTGGCGTTCTCTCGCTGCTGGTCCTGGTGATTCAACTGGTCACCGGCATCTTTCTGGTGATGCACTACAAGCCCGACTCGGCGCTGGCCTTCGGTTCGGTCGAGTACATCATGCGCGATGTGCCATGGGGCTGGCTGATCCGCTACATGCATTCGACCGGCGCCTCGGCCTTCTTCCTGGTCGTCTATCTGCACATGTACCGCGGTCTGCTCTACGGCAGCTACCGCAAGCCGCGCGAGCTGACCTGGCTGTTCGGCTGCGGCATCTTCCTGGCGCTGATGGCCGAGGCCTTCATGGGCTATCTGCTGCCCTGGGGCCAGATGAGCTATTGGGGCGCCCAGGTGATCGTCAATCTCTTCTCCGCCATCCCCTTCATCGGCCCCGACCTGGCGCTGCTGATCCGCGGCGACTTTGTGGTCGGCGACGCCACCCTGAACCGCTTCTTCAGTTTCCACGTGATCGCGGTGCCGCTGGTTCTGCTGGGGCTGGTGGTGGCCCACATCATCGCCCTGCATGAGGTCGGCTCCAACAACCCGGATGGCATCGAGATCAAGGCGACCCGGGACGCCAAAGGCATCCCGCTGGACGGCATTCCGTTCCATCCCTATTACTCGGTGCACGACATCTTTGCGGTCGGCGTGTTCCTGATGGTGTTCTCGGCGATCGTCTTCTTTGCGCCCGAGATGGGCGGCTATTTCCTGGAATACAACAACTTCATCCCGGCCGATCCGTTCCAGACGCCTTTGCACATCGCGCCGGTCTGGTATTTCACGCCCTTTTATTCGCTCTTGCGCGCCGTGACCAGTGAAATGATGTACGCCCTGATTGCCTGTGTGCTGGCCGGTGCCGCTCTGGCCGTGGCCCGGATCAGGATGCCCAGGTTGTTCAAGGGCGCCGTGGTCGTGGGCGCTGTCGCCGTCGTCGCCATGATGCTTGCCATCGACGCCAAGTTCTGGGGCGTGGTTGCCATGGGCGGCGGCGTGATCATCCTGTTCTTCCTGCCATGGCTGGATAACAGCGAGGTCAAGTCGATCCGCTATCGCCCCGATTGGCACAAATACCTGTATGCGGTTTTTGTCGTCGACTTTCTGGTGCTCGGCTACCTGGGAACGCAGCCGGTCTCGCCGGTCTACAGCCGCGTGGCGCAACTCGGAACCCTGTTCTACTTCGGATTTTTCATTCTGATGCCGTGGTGGAGCCGGATAGGAAAAACGAAACCGGTGCCGGATCGTGTCACCTACACGGCACATTGAACGGGAGACAAAGACATGAAAATCATCGGTTTCGCCAAGAAAATTGCCCTCGGTGCGGCGCTGGCCTTCGGTGTCACGCTTGGCGTGCACGCCAATGTCGGGGGTCCGGCGTGGGACAAGGCGCCCAACAACATCAACGACATGGCGGCCCTGCAAAATGGCGCCAAGCTGTTTGTCAACTACTGCCTGAACTGCCACTCGGCGGCCTTCATGCGCTACAACCGGCTGCAGGACCTTGGTTTGACACCGGAGCAGATCAAGTCCAACCTGCTGGTGACCAATGCCAAGATCGGCGACACCATGAAGGCCGCGATCGACCCCCAGCAGGCCAAGGCCTGGTTCGGCGTCAATCCGCCCGACCTCACCGTGATTGCGCGCTCGCGCGCCGGTACCGCCGGAACCGGGGCCGACTACCTCTACACCTACATGCGGACCTTCTACAAGGACGACACCAAGCCGACCGGCTGGAACAACATCGTGTTCCCCAACGTGGCCATGCCGCACGTGCTGTGGGAACTGCAGGGCGAACGCCGTCCGGTCTATGAAGAGGTCAAGGAGCACGGCGCCGCGGCCCATGTTTTCAAGGGCTGGGAGCAGGTCAAGGCCGGCAGCATGACGCCGCAGCAGTACGACCAGGCTGTCGGCGATCTGGTCGGCTATTTGCAATGGATGGGCGAGCCGGTTCAAAATACCCGGGTTCGCGTCGGCATCTGGGTCTTGCTGTTTCTGGCTGTCTTCACGTTTTGCGCCTGGCGACTTAATGCCGCCTACTGGAAAGATATCAAGTAGCGCGTTTGCACGGCCCGGATTGCGCCGCAAGCGGTGGCATCCGGGCATTTTTGAGTGGTTTGCCCAGGCAACCCACTCTTTGGTTTTTTTTTGGAGTCCCGCCATGATGGTGTTGTATTCAGGTACTACCTGCCCTTTTTCCCACCGCTGCCGGTTTGTCCTGTTTGAAAAAGGCATGGACTTTGAAATCCGCGATGTCGACCTGTACAACAAGCCCGAAGACATCAGCGTCATGAATCCGTATGGCCAGGTGCCGATCCTGGTCGAGCGCGACCTGATCCTGTATGAATCGAACATCATCAACGAATACATCGACGAGCGTTTCCCGCACCCGCAATTGATGCCGGGAGACCCGGTCGACCGCGCCCGCGTGCGCCTGTTCCTGCTCAATTTCGAGAAGGAACTGTTTGTCCACGTCTCGACCCTGGAGTCGCGCGCGGCCAAGAACAACGAAAAGATTCTGGACAAGGCGCGCGCCCATGTGCGCGATCGCCTGACCCAGCTGGCGCCGGTGTTTCTGAAGAACAAATACATGCTCGGCGACGGTTTCTCGATGCTCGACGTGGCCATTGCGCCGCTGCTCTGGCGCCTTGACTACTACGGCATCGACCTGAGCAAGAATGCGGCGCCGCTGCTCAAGTATGCGGAGCGCATTTTTTCGCGCCCGGCCTACATCGAGGCGCTGACACCCTCCGAGAAGGTCATGCGCAAATAAGCGAATGACGGCAAGCCGATGATTGACGCCCCTGAAGCCACCTCGACCCGCCCGTACCTGATTCGCGCCCTCTATGAATGGTGCACCGACAACGGGTACACGCCCTACATTGCGGTGTCGGTGAACGAGCGCGTGCAGGTGCCGCGCGAGTACGTGAAGGACGGCGAGATCGTTCTCAACATCAGCTTCGAGGCCACCACCGCGCTCAAGCTGGGCAATGACTTCATCGAGTTCAAGGCGCGCTTTGCCGGGACCGCGCGGGACATCATGGTGCCCGTCAGCCAGGTGGTGGCGATCTACGCGCGCGAGAACGGGCAGGGCATGGCTTTCCCGATGGTCAGCTCCGATGACACGGGGCCGGCCGCCGTTGCGGGCGACGAGCATGCGGCACCCTCGGAATTGAAGGCGGTCCCGCCGGCCGCTGCCGATGCGGAGCAGCGAAAGAATGAATCCAGCGATGCGCCCGAGCCACCGCGGCCGCCAACGCCCGGATCAAGACCGGTGCTAACGCGGGTCAAATAACAGCCGTTCCGACGCAGCCCGAGGTGAAGAGTCCGGTAAAATGCGGGCCATGCCGATTTAGCTCAGTTGGTAGAGCAACCGCCTTGTAAGCGGTAGGTCAACAGTTCGAATCCGTTAATCGGCACCATTTGATAGTACAAAGGCCTCCAGGTAGCGATACTTAGAGGCCTTTTTCATTGG
>CAIMBE010000200.1 GCA_903839085.1 uncultured beta proteobacterium
TGCCGCGCTGCGCTCGCAATGACGATTCCGCAGTTGGCGAAATTGACCTGTTGTTGGGCAGTCAGGCGCTGGCCATGGGCGCGATTTTTGTGACCAACAACACGCGCGAGTTCGAGCGCATTGAAGGCTTGCGGCTGGAGAACTGGCTTGTCTGATCGGCCCGCAGCTTTGGCCGAGGGCATCGTGCGCGGCAGCGCGCAGGCGCAGCGCCGCGCGATGGCCAAGGCGATCACGCTGCTGGAGTCGACGCGCGCCGATCACCGCGCGCAGTCCGACGAACTGCTCACGGCCTTGCTGGCGCACACCGGCAAGTCCTTGCGGCTGGGCATCAGCGGCGTGCCGGGGGTCGGCAAGTCGACCTTCATCGAAATGCTGGGCCTGCACCTGATAGCGCAGGGCCACCGGGTGGCGGTGCTGACGGTCGACCCTTCGAGCAGCGTCTCGGGCGGCTCGATCCTGGGCGACAAGACGCGCATGGAGAAGCTCTCGGTGCACGAGATGGCCTACATCCGCCCCAGCCCCAGCAGCGGCACGCTCGGCGGCGTGGCCGAGAAGACGCGCGAGGCGATGCTGGTCTGCGAGGCCGCCGGCTACGACGTGGTGATCGTCGAGACCGTGGGCGTCGGCCAGAGCGAGACCGCGGTGGCCAACATGACCGACATGTTTGTGCTGATGCAGTTGCCCAACGCCGGCGACGATCTGCAGGCGATCAAGAAGGGCGTGATGGAACTCGCCGATCTGGTGCTGATCAACAAGGCCGACCTCGACGCCATCGCGGCCGGCCGGGCGCAGGCGCAGATTGCGTCCTCGCTGCGCCTGCTCGGCTTGCATGGCCACCCCGAGCGCTCGGCGCGCGACCCGCAGGCCTGGCAACCGAAAGTGATCCAGATCAGCGCCTTGTCGGGCGCCGGCATCGACGGCTTCTGGGCCGCCGTGTCGGAGTTCAAGCAGTTGCAGAGCGCCAACGGGCAGTTGGCTGCGCGTCGCCAGCAGCAGGCGCTGTCATGGATGTGGGAGCGCATCGAGGCCGGCTTGAAGCAGGCATTTCGACAGCACCCGCAAGTGCAGCACATGCTGCCGCAACTGACCCAGGACGTGCAGCAGGGCCGCCTGGCCGCATCCACCGCGGCGCGCCAGCTGCTGGACGCACAACACAAATTTTCCACCGTTCGGGCCGAGCCTGTCCAAGCCCATGCGAACGCCACCGCCAGCCCTTCGACAGGCTCAGGGCGAACGGTTTCTTGACCGCAAAAAGGGCAGACCATGCACGACATCCTTCAACAACTCGAAGCCAAGCGCGAGCTCGCGCGCCTGGGCGGCGGCGTCAAACGCATCGAGGCCCAGCACAAGAAGGGCAAGCTGACGGCGCGCGAGCGCCTCGAACTGCTGCTCGACGAGGGCACCTTCGAGGAGTGGGACATGTTCATGGAACACCGCTGCGTCGATTTCGGCATGCAGGACCAGAAGATTCCGGGCGACGGCGTCGTCACCGGCTACGGCATGATCAACGGCCGCCTGGTGTTTGTCTTCAGCCAGGACTTCACGGTGTTTGGCGGTGCGCTGTCCGAAGCGCACGCCGAGAAGATCTGCAAGGTGATGGACCAGGCGATGAAGGTTGGCGCCCCGGTGATCGGCTTGAACGACTCGGGCGGCGCGCGCATCCAGGAGGGCGTGGCCAGCCTGGGCGGCTACGCCGATGTATTCCAGCGCAACGTGATGGCCAGCGGCGTGGTGCCGCAGATCAGCATGATCATGGGCCCGTGCGCCGGCGGCGCGGTCTACAGCCCGGCCATGACCGACTTCATCTTCATGGTCAAGGACAGCTCCTACATGTTCGTCACCGGCCCCGAAGTGGTGAAGACCGTGACGCACGAGGACGTGACGGCCGAGGAACTGGGCGGCGCCGTCAGCCACACCAGCAAGAGCGGCGTGGCCGACCTGGCGTTCGACAACGATGTCGAGGCGCTGCTGATGCTGCGCCGGCTCTACAACTACCTGCCGCTCAACAACCGCGAGAAGGCGCCGGTGCGCCGCGGCGGCGATCCGGCGGACCGCATGGACATGAGCCTGGACACGCTGGTGCCCGACAACCCGAACAAGCCCTACGACATGAAGGAGCTGATCATCAAGACGGTCGATGACGGCGACTTCTTCGAACTGCAGCCCGAGTACGCGAAGAATATCCTGATCGGGTTTGGCCGCATGGAGGGCCAGACCGTCGGCATCGTGGCCAATCAGCCGCTGGTGCTGGCCGGCTGCCTGGACATCAAGAGCTCGATCAAGGCGGCGCGCTTTGTGCGCTTTTGCGACGCCTTCAACATCCCGGTCATCACCTTTGTCGATGTGCCCGGCTTCATGCCCGGCACGGCGCAGGAGTACGGCGGCATCATCAAGCACGGCGCCAAGCTGCTGTACGCGTTTGCCGAGTGCACGGTGCCCAAGATCACGGTGATCACGCGCAAGGCCTACGGCGGCGCCTACGACGTGATGAGTTCCAAGCATCTGCGCGGCGATGTCAACTTTGCCTGGCCCAACGCCGAGATCGCGGTGATGGGCGCCAAGGGCGCGGTGGAGATCATCTTCCGCGAGGACAAGGGCGACCCGGCCAAGCTGGCGGCCAAGGAGGCCGAGTACAAGGCGCGCTTTGCCAACCCGTTTGTGGCCGGCGCGCGCGGCTTCATCGACGACGTGATCCTGCCGCACGAGACGCGCAAGCGCATCTGCCGCTCGCTCGTGATGCTGCGCGACAAAAAACTCGAAAACCCGTGGCGCAAGCACGGCAATATTCCGCTATGACTTGCATGCACTTCACCATGACACTTTCGCGGGGCGGATTGGGTGGCCTGGACGTTTTGCTCCGTGTCCCCCGCGCTGCGCGCTCCTCCTTTACCTGCGCAA
>CAIMBE010000201.1 GCA_903839085.1 uncultured beta proteobacterium
CGGGCCATTGCCGAGGGATTTCATGAAGATTTTGCTGGTCGAGGACGAGCAGGCAATAGCCGACTTTGTCTGCTCGGGCCTGGCAGCGCGAGGGCTAGCTGTGAGGCACTGCGACAACGGCAAGCTCGGCCTGGAACTCGCGCTCTCCGGCAACTTCGACATGATCCTGCTCGACATCATGCTGCCCGGCCGCGATGGTTTGTCGGTGCTCAAGGCCTTGCGCGACGCCGACGTTCCGACGCCGGTCATTTTGCTGACGGCGCGCAACGAGTTGGGCGACCGCATTGCCGGGCTGGACATGGGCGCCGACGACTATCTGGGCAAGCCATTCTTTGTCGAGGAACTGTTTGCCCGCATTCAAGCGCTGCTGCGGCGCCTGGCCGGTGATCGAAGCAATATGGTGCAGGTGGGCCCTTTGAAGCTGGACCGCATCGCCCGACAGGCCTGTCTTGGCGATCGATCGATCGACCTGACGAGTCGCGAATTCAGCCTGCTCGAATATCTGATGCGCTCGGCCGGGCATTTGTTCACGCGCAGCCAGATACTCGAGCATGTCTGGGGTTATGACTTCGATCCCAGCACCAACGTGGTGGACGTCTGCATCAAGCGGATCCGCGGCAAGCTGGCCGACCTCGACAGCACGGGAGAAAGCGCAGCCCTGATCGAGTCGGTGCGCTCCGCGGGATACCGCTTCAGGCAATGATGCCGGCCTTTTCATGACGATCTCGTTTCGCACCCGGCTGTTTGTGGTGGCCGCCCTGATCGTCAGCACGGTGCTGGCAGCGGTGATCGGCGCAGGCTGGTCGACCGTGCTGCAGGTTGAAGTCGAACGGCTCGATCAGAGGCTTTGCATGGAGGCCCGGCGCCTGGACCGCCAACCATGGCAGGGTGAAGATCCGGGCCGGCTCGAGGTCGACGTGATGGCCAAGCTGCGCCTGGGCGCCATTGAACAGCTGATGCTGCGCCATGAGCCGCTGTCGGGCCAGCCGGACTTTCAATCCAGCCACTGGCGTTCCGAACTGAATATCGATCAATTGCGCTGGGCAGACGCCAAGGGGCAGGGCCTGTGTTCCCTGTCCTCGTTCGAGTCGCGGGGCAGCGACTGGCGAGCCGCGCTCTACGCCTCCGCGAGCGGTCGCAGCTTTGTCGCCGCCGATCTGGCGGAAACCAGCGCCGAACTGCAGACCGCACTGCGCCGCGCTCTGACGATGGTGGTGCCCATGGCGCTGGCGCTCGCCGCGCTGGGCGCCTGGCTGCTGGCAAGCCTGACAATGCGGCCGGTCAACCGCTTGCGCGAAGCGATGAG
The DNA here is from genome assembly GCA_903839085.1 of uncultured beta proteobacterium. Taxonomy (GTDB): domain Bacteria; phylum Pseudomonadota; class Gammaproteobacteria; order Burkholderiales; family Burkholderiaceae_C; genus Rhodoferax. The sequence goes on from CAIMBE010000201.1 coordinate 1,307, forward strand.
GGGTGTCACGCAGCGCGGCCTGGATCAACGCCTGGCCACAAGCGGCGAAGACCGCGAGTTCAGGGAACTGATCGCCGCCTACAACGCCATGCTGGCGAGCCTGGAGAAGAGCTTTCAGCAGGCCAGCCGCTTTTCAGCGGATGCGGCGCATGAACTCAAGACCCCCTTGACCATCCTGCAGGGACGCCTGGAGCAGGCGGTCAGCAGGTCGGATAACCCGGCGGTTCAGGCGGAGCTCAGCAGCCTGCAGGACGAGGTCGGCCGGCTCGCGGGCATCACGCGCAAGCTGCTGCTGTTGTCCCAAGCGGACGCCGGACGCCTGACCCTGCAACTGGCGCCGACCGACCTGAGCGCCATGCTCGGTGCATTGCTGTCAGATGCAGAGATGCTGCTGGGCGATCAGACGCTGCGCAGTGCGATCGCGCCGCACTTGTCGACGCAGGCCGATGTGCTGCTGATCCGACAGTTGTTCAACAACCTGATCAGCAACGCCGTGCGCTACTGCCGGCCCGGCGGGTCCATCGCGGTCGCGGCGCGGACCCTGGCCGGCGGCATTGAGGTGATCTTCGCCAATCCCTGCGAGACGGTCGCGCAGGACCTTCGATCGCATTTTTTCGACCGTTTCTTTCGTGGCGATGCCTCACGCAACCGGCGTGTCGAAGGCAGCGGCCTGGGCCTGAGCCTGGCGCGCGAAATCGCCCGCGCACATGGGGGTGAGCTGGTGCTGATGCCGGGCGCGCTGGACGAGGTTCGATTGCGCCTGTGGCTGCCCGGACCCTGAACGCCTAATTTCGCGGCGCGGTGAGCGTCCAGCTGTCTGCCACCTGTGCATTTTTTCGCTGGCTGGTTTCATCCCGCGGCAGCCAGGCCCGCACGTACTGGCTGCTGACGCCAGACGGGCTCACTGTCACGCGCAGATGACCGGAACTGCTCAAAATGGTGCCGGCTGCGTAGTGATAGTCGGCTGCCAAGGTCGAGCCGCTGCTGAAATTCATGGCGCTGGGCTGCGGCACCTCCTGGTAGACGATGCCGTCGAGATCCTGCTTGGCATACAGATGGTCATGGCCGTGGAACACAGCGGTCACCCGGTTTTTGACCAGCAGCGGGTGAATCGGCAGCGCCCAGCCGGGCCGCTTCTGCGCAAATCCGGTGCTTCCATCGGGATTCTTACCGCCCCATTCGAAGTAGGGCGCGGCCTCGATGCCGCCGCGCATCTGCCCGTCCAGCCCGCCGACCAGGTTGTGGACAAAGATAAATTTGTAGGTTGCCGTGCTTGCCGCCAGGGTTGCGCCCAGCCATTGGTACTGGCGATCGCCGAGCGTGAGGTTCCAACCATCTTTGCTGGCTTGCGTGGTGGATTTCCAGTAGGGGTCAAGTACGACGAAAAGCGCATCGCCCCAGTGCCAGGCATACCAGGACGCGCGCTCGCCGACAAACGGCTCGGCAAAACTGTCACCGCTGTAGAAGGCACCGGGCACTGGATTGGGGAAAAACTGTTGACGCGCCAGCGTGGCCCAGATGGCGTTGTTTTGTGCCGTTCCGTCGTTAAGCCAGCCGAGCTCGGCATCGTGATTGCCATTGACCAGAAACAGCGGCGTCGAGTGGCCGATCAGGCCGAAGTTGGCCTGCTCATAGGCATAACGCGCATTGACCGTTGCCGCATCGGTCGCCATCTGGACCGTGGCGGTCAATGGGGCCGAGTGCTTTTCGGTCATGAAGGTGTCGCCCAGGTCGATATGAAAGTCGGGCGCATCAGCGAGCACATTGCCCAGCGTGCGCCGATAAAGGTCAAGGTCCGAGTTCTCATCGAGGTGCGAATCGGCCTGCACAGTGAAGGTGAAACTGCCGCCCGCCGGGCGCGTCGAGTGAAACGCATGGTCCACGCTCGCGCTGGCCTCGCTGGCGCCGGTGGCCTGAAAATTGAGCTGGTAGAAGTACTGCGTATCGGCGCTGAGTCCCTCTATCGCCAGATCCAGCGGCGTGCCGGCGACAAGCGCTGTCGCGGCGCTGCGTTTGCCGTAGACGCCACGCACCTCACCGTAGGCCAGCCACACCACGCCAGCCTGATCCGGCGAAAAAACTTTCATCTTGATGGAACTGGCGGTCGGCGCGCCCAGGACGATATTGCCGTTAAAGGGCGTGGCCGCTGCCGCCACCGGCGCGGGGGTCAAGGGCAGGGCCGGCGACGGCGGCGATGGGTCGGCTACCGAGGGGGCACCGCCGCCGCACGCCCCAAGCGCACAAGCCAGCAACGCAGGAAGAAAAAGGCGATAAGTCACTTTGGCTGTTTGGGTCTGGCCACCAGGCCCTTGGGTGATTCCTGGCAGGTGGCGGCGACTTTGCCTTCGGGCGTAGCGTGCTCAATAGCATCGCCAGCCTTCTTGCCCTTGCAGTCTGCAAAGGCCTGGGGCGGCGGTTCATGGCGTGCCGATGCTTCGGGTCTTGATGCCGGGGGCTGCGGCTTGTCCTGAGCGATGGCCGGCCAGATACAGGATCCGGCCAGAACAAATCCGAGTAGTGCATGCCTGGTTTTCATGGTTGATTTCCTTTCAGGGTTCAAAGAACAGGGGACTGGTGACAGCATCGGAGATATAGGGAGCGATCTGCGCATCGGTCAGCACGGCGGAGTAGAGAAAGGGCGTGCTGGCGACAGAGAAGTCGAAGACCGTGCCGTCGGCATACCGGCCTGACATCATGGATGTGCGCAGCGCGGCGAGCTTGGTCTTTTGCTCGGTACTCAAGGTCTTGTAAACCTGGGCGAAGGTGGTGGCGTAGTAGTAGTTGTTGGTGCCATCAAGTTCGCCATAAGTTGCAGACAGGGCCTGCACCTGGGTCTTGACGGCGTCGGCCGAGGTGGAAGCGTTCAGCAGGGTGCGCAGCAGCGTGGCAATTTGCGTTCGCGTGGCGACGATCGAATTCAGATTGTCCTTCTGCGTCGCCACCAGGCTGTACATGGTCGTTGCCTGCGCCTGGGTGACGTAGCCCTTGGAGGTGTCGATCAGCGCTGCGCCCGCCGTCGCTGTCATCTGCTCGTCAATGCTGTAGCCCTCGTGGCCTACCGCCGGCGCGTCCTTGATGTAGAAGCCGCCGTAGTAGGTGCCATGCCGCTCCGGGCAGAAGTAGATGTCGGCTTCCAGCGAGCCGGCATACCAGCTGTAGATGTCGCTGGCATAGGTCATCACGGCGACCTTGGAGCCCTGCGCCAGACTCGATGTCTTGCTGTTGATCTGGGCGTCGGTGATGTCGGGCCAGGAACTCCAGCCCTTGCCCTTCATGGCCTCCAGATAAGCTTGCTGGCTAGCGTCAAGCGAGTTGATGACGCTGGCGTAAAGCACGGCGCGGTCGAAGCTGATCTGGCCGTCGATCAGATAAAGCTCGCGCGAGGCCTTCTTCACCGCGTTCAGGTTCAGCCCGGTCGAGCCAGAAGGAATATTACCGTCGATGAGACGGCGGAAGGCCTGCATCAACGGATAGCGCTTGTAGCCGTAGAGATCGACCTGCGTTTGCTGGGCAGCAGCCAGCGCTGACAACTTGGCAAGCTGGCTGTCATTGAGGATGTAGATGACATTGTTGGCCACACGCGTCAGGAAGCTCGTGTTGTGACCCATGTTGCTGGGATCGTTGTCGCGCAGGTACTGGAATCCCGTGTAGTCGGCCACCTTGCCCGGCGGGAAGAAGGACTGCGCCGCCAGATTGCCGGTCATCAGGGCGACGCCAGAAAACGCCATGGTCGTGCCCTGCGCCCCGTCAGAAAGGGTCTGAGCCATGTTCATCTTCGGCGCCTGAGCGTCGCCGGTCGTCACCGCACTGCCGGTAACGCCGGCGCTGTCGCTGCTTCCACCACCGCCACAAGCGACAAGCAAGCAGCTGACGACAAGAAATGCGATGAACTTCATTTGGAACCTCCCTGGACATGCCTGTTGTTGAGTGCTTTCAGTCTAGTGATGCGCAAGCCTTTGAGCATGACATTTCTGTCATTTGCCGATCCCGCCACGCCTTCTTTGAATTGCATTGACAATCGTCAAACACAGACACACCATGAACCTCTCCCATTTGCTACGGCGACAGGCGCTTCAACATCCCGAGTGCATCGCCATCTACAACGGCACCGTAGTGCATGCCAGCTATGGGCAATGGGCAGCGCGCAGTGCCGGGCTGGCCAAGCGCCTGCTCA
>CAIMBE010000202.1 GCA_903839085.1 uncultured beta proteobacterium
CCTGCGCGATGTCCCGGGTTATTGCCTGATTCAGGCGCACGGCCCGAAATCTATGGATAATGTGCTTTCGCATAAGGGGGATCATGAGCACGAACAGTCAAAGCAAGGCGTCACTGAGCTACTTGAAGTTTCTCAATCTGGCGCAGTCGATTCGGGCTCTGCCCGGCTTTCCGGCCATGGATGCGGTTGAGGAACGCATGATGAATCTGTTTGCTGCCAGTTGGCAGGCCAAGCAGCAAGTCACCGTGCTGCAAGCCATGGACATGGTGCAGGGTATATCTCCGTCGACTGCCCACAGGCGCCTCAAGGCTTTGCGAAAGAGGGGCCTGATTGCCCTTGAAATCGACGATATTGACAATCGGGTCAAGTACGTGGTCCCGACCGCCAAGGCCATTGATTACTTCGCGCGGCTGGGTCAGTGCCTGATTAAAGCGGCCGGTCGTTGATCCGCCGACTCCCCCATTTGGGGGATAGACGCAAGAGCGGCCTTCAGCGATGATGGGCGCCGGGGAGTTACGCAGGACCGTGACCGGGTCGGATGACCTGGATCCCGGCGATTGGCGGGGGCAGGCGAATGCCAGCACGTAGATCCATCAATGTCATTGCGTCCACAGCGGGTGCCTTCTTCCTGCTGTTCCTGCTCAACGAATTTCTGTTTTCGCGGCTGGCGTATTCCGAGGCCGTGAACTGGGTATTTCTGCCAAGCGGGCTGCGCCTGGCGTTCGTGCTGATCTTTGTCGAGGAAGGGGCGATCGGGATCGTCCTCGCGTCGAGTGTCATCAGCCTTCTCTACCACTTCAACAGCGATGTGATCACAGCGCTGGGCGCCGGCGTCGTCTCGGGCTTCGCGCCCTGGCTGGCAAGGCTGATCTGCCTGGACCTGTTCAAGCTGGACGTCAATCTGCAGCGACTGAGCGCCTCGACCCTGCTCAAGGTGACCGCGCTTTTTTCGATTGTCAGCCCGGTGCTGCATCAGGTCTGGTTCAGCTTGCGCGGCCAGACCCAGGACTTCATCACCAGCACCGCGGTGATGGCGGTTGGCGACCTGATTGGCACCCTGGTGGTGCTCTACGCGGCAAAGTATCTGCTGGGTCGCGTTGCCGTCGCGCAGCAGAAATAGGCAGGCGGCGGGCGGCGACCCCGCCATCGGGGCTCAGGCCTGCAGCGGCACGCAGGAGCAGAACAGGTTGCGGTCGCCGTACACGTTGTCGACGCGTCCGACCGGCGGCCAGTATTTGACCTGTTTCAGGCTTGCCAGCGGGAAGCCGCCGATTTCTCGCGAATAGGGTCGATCCCACTGCGCAGCCGTCAACGAGGCCGCGGTGTGCGGCGCATGCTTGAGCGGGTTGTTGTCGTGCGGCCAAAGGCCTTGCTCTACCTTGGCGATCTCGGCGCGGATGGCGATCATGGCGTCGATGAAACGGTCCAGCTCATCGAGCGTTTCGCTCTCGGTCGGCTCCACCATCAGTGTGCCCGGCACCGGAAAGCTCAGCGTGGGCGCATGGAAGCCGTAGTCCATCAGGCGCTTGGCAACGTCCTCGGCGCCGATGCCGTGGGCGCCGCCGCTGCTCTCCTTCAAGGGGCGAAGGTCCAGAATGCACTCGTGCGCCACGTGGCCGCTGGCGCTGGCATAGAGGGTCGGGTAGTGATCCTTCAGGCGCGCGCTGATGTAGTTGGCGCTCAGGATGGCGACCTCGGTCGCCGCCTGCAGCCCGTCCGCTCCCATCATGCGGCAGTACATCCAGCTGATCGGCAACACGGCCGCGTTGCCCAGCGGTGCAGCTGAGATCGCCCCCACGCTTGTCGCTGCGCGTACGGCGCTGCCCCCCGAGGGGGTTGTCTCGCCTTGGGGCGGCCCGGCGGCGATACCTGCCCCCACGCTTGTCGCTGCGCGTACGGCGCTGCCCCCCGAGGGGGTTGTCTCGCCTTGGGGCGGCCCGGCGGCGATACCTGCCCCCACGCTGCCTGCGCTTGCGTGTCCCGGCAGGTAGGGCACGAGGTCGGCCACCACGCACACCGGTCCGACGCCGGGGCCGCCACCGCCATGCGGGATGCAGAAGGTCTTGTGCAGGTTCAGATGGCTGACATCGCCGCCGAATTCACCGGGCGCCGCGAGGCCGACCAGGGCGTTCATGTTGGCGCCGTCGACGTAGACCCGCCCGCCGTGTGAATGCACCAGCGCACACAGTTCCCTGACGCTGGTCTCGAAGACGCCGTGCGTGCTCGGGTAAGTGATCATCACCGCCGCCAGATTCTGACTGTGCTGCTCGCACTTGGCCTTGAGGTCGGCCAGATCCACGTTGCCCTGTGCGTCGCAAGCCGTCACCACCACCTGCAGACCCGCCATCTGCGCGCTGGCCGGATTCGTGCCGTGCGCGCTGGAGGGAATCAGGCAGATATTGCGCTGACCCTGGCCGTGGGCCTCGTGGAAGGCGCGGATCGTCAGCAGGCCCGCGTATTCGCCCTGCGAGCCGGCATTGGGTTGCAGGCTGATGCCGGCGTATCCGGTGGCCTGGCAGAGCCAGGCACTCAACTGCTGATCGAGCTCGCGGTAGCCCTGCAACTGCTCGGGCGGCGCAAACGGGTGCACGGCGGCGAACTCGGGCCAGGTGATCGGGATCATCTCGCTGGTGGCGTTGAGTTTCATGGTGCAGCTGCCCAGCGGGATCATGCTGCGGTCGAGCGCCAGATCCTTGTCGCTGAGGCGGCGCAGGTAACGCAGCATGCCGGTCTCGGAATGGTGCGTGTTGAACACCGGGTGCGACAGGTAGGCGCTCGCGCGCTCCAGCGCGGCCGGCAGCAGCGCCGTGATGCTGCTCTCAAAGGAAGCGATGCCCGGCACGCCCTGGCCGTCCTGCGCGAAGAAGGACCAGAGTTGCTCGATCTGCTCGCGCGTCGTGGTCTCGTCAAGAGAAATGCCAAGACGGCTTGCACCGGCTTGGCGCAGGTTGACCCGGGCCGCGCGGGCGCGCGCAGCGATCGACGGCGCGGCCGTCGGGCACTCGACCGTGAGGGTGTCGAATGCGCTGGCATTGGCAAGCCGGTAGCCCAGTTGCTGCAGTCCCTGCGCCAGGATCGCGGTATAGGCCGCGACGCGCCGGGCGATGCGTTGCAGGCCGGCCGGACCGTGGTAGACGGCGTACATGCTGGCGACCACGGCGGGCAGGACCTGGGCCGTGCAGATGTTGGAGGTGGCCTTTTCGCGGCGAATGTGCTGCTCGCGCGTCTGCAACGCCAAACGGTAGGCCGGATTGCCGTGGACGTCGACGCTGACGCCCACCAGGCGCCCCGGCATGGAGCGCTTGAATTCATCCCGGCAGGCCAGGTAGGCGGCGTGCGGACCGCCGTTGCACAGCGGCATGCCAAAGCGCTGCGTGGTGCCGATCGCGATGTCCGCGCCCATCTCGCCGGGCGGCCTCAGCAGCGTGAGTGCCAGCAGGTCGGCCGCCATGATGACCACCCCGCCGCGTGACTTGAAATTGGCGATCCACTGGCGGTCGTCCCGCACCACGCCGCTGACGCCGGGGTACTGCAGGAGCACCGCGAACGCGTCTTCGATCGCGGCATCGGCGAGGTCGCAGACCTTGACGCTGATGCCCAGCGGGCGGGCCCGGGTGCGGACCACCTCGAGGGTCTGCGGCAGCACCTCGCTGTCGACCAGAAAGGTCATCGATTTCGACTTGCCGATGCGCAGCGCCAGCGTCATGGCCTCCGCCGCGGCGGTCGCCTCATCGAGCATCGAGGCGTTGGCCATGGGCATCGCGGTCAGATCCGTGATCATGGTCTGGAAGTTGACCAGCGCTTCCATGCGGCCCTGGCTGATCTCCGCCTGGTAGGGCGTGTAGGCGGTGTACCAGGACGGGTTCTCCAGGATGTTGCGCAGGATCACGCCCGGCGTGTGGCAGTCGTAATAGCCCTGGCCGATGTGGCTTCTGAAGATGCTGTTCTTCGATGCGATCGCCTTCAGCTCGGCGAGCGCAGCGGCCTCCGTGATGGCCTGCGGTATGGCCATGCGGCTGCGCCGCGCGATCGAGCGCGGCACGATGCCGTCGATCAGTTCGCGCCGGGATCCCGATCCCACGACGCTGAGCATCAGGGCCTCGTCGGCCGCGCTCACGCCAACGTGGCGCGCAATGAATTCGGAGGCGTTTTCTAATTCGGTGAGTGGTGTGCTGGACGAGGTGGACATAAAAGTGACCTAAGAGCGTGAGGTGGGAAAAGCAGTTGTGATTACGTCATCGCGAGGGCCTTCGTCACTGCGAAGGCGCTCGACATCAGGAAGACCGCCGTCATCGCACAGGTCTTCGTCATCGCGAAGGTCTTCGTCATCGCGAAGGCTGCAGGCCTGTGGCGATCCATGCGCGGACTGCCGCGCTGGCCGTCACTGCGAGGAGCAAAGCGACGCGGCAGTCGCAGTGACCGGAAGAAAGTCGTCGTCAAGAAAGGAGAGCTCGCAATGGCGAACGAAGGCGATCAAGCGGCGGAAAAAGCGGCGTAGGCGGCTTCATCCATCAGGGCGTCGAGTTCGCCCGGCTGGGCGAGCCTGACCTTGAAGAACCAGCCTGCCTGCAGCGGGTCGGAGTTGGCCAGCGACGGGTCGGCGCGCAGCGCCTCATTGACCTCGATGATCTCGCCGCTGACCGGCATGTAGACATCGGCCGCGGCCTTCACCGACTCGACGACGCCGGCAATGTCCCTGGCGGCAAAGGATTTGCCGACCTCGGGCAGATCGACAAACACGATGTCACCCAGCGCGTCCTGCGCGTGATGCGTGATGCCGATGGTGGCGCTGTCGCCATCGACCTTGATCCATTCGTGGTCCGGGGTGTATTTGATGCTCATGAAGTTCTCCTGGAAAATTGAAGCGTTCACCCCGGGCCTGTCCGGGGGCAAGTGAAACAAGGGTGCATGGCTTTGACCGGCTCGGCGCAATGAGGCGTCAGCCGCGGTAGTAGCGCGTCGGCACGAAGGGCATGGCGACCACTTCCATCGGCACCGGCTTGCCGCGCACGATGGCGTTGAGGCGCGTGCCCAGCGCGCTGCATTCGGGCGTCACATACGCCATGGCGACCGGCCGGTCGATGGTGGGCCCGAGCAGTCCGCTGGTGACTTCGCCGATGCGCGCGCCGCTGGGGGTCTGCAACTCGGTATGCTCACGCACCGGCACCCGCTCCAGGGCCACCAGACCGACCCGCTTTCGGGCCAGGGCCGCCGCGCCGCCGGCCAGCTGCGCAAGTATCTTCGCGGCGCCGGGGAAACCGCCGGCGCGCGCGCCTTCGCTGCGCCTGACCTTTTGCATGGCCCAATTCAGCCCCGCTTCGACCGGCGTCGTGCTGTGGTCGATGTCATTGCCATACAAGGGCAGGCCGGCCTCCAGACGCAGCGAGTTGCGGGCGCCAAGGCCGACCGGTTTGACCTCGGGCTGCGCGAGCAGGGCGCGCGCCAGCGCCTCGGCCTGCGACTGCGGCACCGAGATCTCGAAGCCGTCTTCGCCGGTGTAGCCGCTGCGCGTCAGGAAGACCTCGATGCTGGCCGCGCCCGCCTGCACCCTGAAGTGACCGCCGCTCATGAAGACCAGCTTTTCGACGCCGGGCGCAAGCCGCGACAAAGCGGCGACTGCTTGCGGTCCCTGCAGCGCCAGCAGTGCCATCTCCGGCATCGGGATGACCTGGCAACGGGCGCCGATTCTGGTTTGAATGTGCGCAATGTCGCCGACCTTGCAAGCGCCATTGACGATCACAAAAATGTCATCCTGGCGTTTGAAAAACATCAGGTCGTCGATGATCCCGCCCTCGTCATTGAGAAGCAGGCCGTAACGCTGCTTGCCGACCGGCAGATCGATGACGTCGACCGGAATCAGGCTCTCGAACGCGTCCGCGGCATCGGGTCCGACCAGGCGCAGCTGGCCCATGTGCGAGACGTCGAACAGGCCGGCGGCGCTGCGCGTGTGCAGGTGCTCGGCCATGAGCCCGGCCGGGTACTGCACCGGCATCGCATAGCCGGCGAACGGCACCATGCGGGCGCCCAGGGACAGGTGCAGCTCATGGAGCGGCGTGTGCAGAAGATTGTCGGGCGTGGTGGCCATCAGCGGACTCCGGTACAGGCAAGGGGTCTGTCAAATGCCATGGCACAGGCCATGGCCTACCCCCGCTGTCCGCTTTACCTGAGAGATTCGCCTGGCGATGCAGGTTTGCTCCTTCGGTGGGCCGCATTGAATGCGGCCTCTCTCCAGTGGGAAACGTCTCGCTAAAGACGTCAGTCAGTCCTTTTGCCTGAGCGTTCACAGGCTGCATCAACAGCCTCCTGCGCCTTCGGCGGCACCCGGTTACAAGTGCTCTCTCCTGACTGCCGCGATTCTAACCTCAGCAAGGAGGCAAGGATTATTTGTAATTGCGGATCTTGTCGATATTGGCTTTGCCGAACTGCTTTTCAAACTCGGCATTGACCGGCCCGAGCGCGGCCACGAACTTGGCCTTGTCCAGCGTGTCGACCACGCTCATGCCCTTGGCGCGAAGATCGGCCACACCGCTCGCATCGTCGGCATCGACGCGGGCCCGGTTGGCTTTGGTGCCTTCTTTGGCGGCCTCCAGAAAAGCCTGCTTGTCGGCGGCGCTGAGCTTGTCGAAGGCGTCCTTGTTCATCAGGAAAATGCACGGCGAGTAGACGTGACCGGTCAGGCTCAGGTGTTTTTGCACCTGGTCAAACTTGGCCGACATGATGACCGACAGCGGGTTTTCCTGGCCGTCCACGGTGCCTTGCTGCAGCGCCGTGAACACTTCGGCGAACGCCATCGGCGTCGTCACAATGCCAAAGCCCTTGTACGCCGCCACGTGAACCGGGTTCTCCATGGTGCGCATCTTCAGGCCCTTGAGGTCTTCGGGCACGTTGACCGCGCGCTTGCTGTTGGTCATGTGCCGAAAGCCGTTTTCGGCCCAGGACAGGGCCTTGAAGCCCTTGGAGTCGAATTTGCCGAGCATTTCCTGTCCGATCGGGCCGTCCAGGACCGCGCGAGCGTGCGCCTTGTCCCGGAACAGGAATGGAATGTCCAGAATCTTGGCGTCGGGCACAAAGTTGGGTACCGGCCCGGTTGAAGTGAAGGTCAGTTCCTGGGTGCCGAGTTGTACCGACTCGATGGACTCGCGCTCGCTGCCCAGCGCCGCGTTGTAAAAGGGCTGGACCTTGTAGCGCCCGCCGGTGCGCTTCTCGACCTCCTTGGCGAAGGTGTCGATGGCAATGCCCTGGTGCGAATTCTGCGCCGTCGAAATGCTGATCTTCATGGTCGTCTGCGCGGCCGCCGACGCGATGAAACCAGCGGCCAGCGCAAGGCCTAGAACAAGCTTGGAAAAATGCATGGATAGCTCCGGATGGGAATAATTGAATGCCTGATTATGCAAACGCGCGTGCCCCGCGCGCCTAGGGGTTTTCGCGCACAGCCTACATGCCCGCATAGTTGGGCCCGCCGCCGCCCTCGGGCGTGACCCAGACGATGTTTTGCGTCGGGTCCTTGATGTCGCAGGTCTTGCAGTGCACGCAGTTCGCGGCGTTGATCTGCAGGCGGTCGGTGCCGTCGTCGTTCTTGACGAACTCGTAAACACCGGCCGGGCAGTAACGCTCTTCCGGGCCGGCAAACTTCCTCAGGTTGATCGCCACCGGCACACTGGCATCCTTGAGCGTGAGGTGCGCCGGCTGGTTCTCTTCGTGGTTGGCGCTGCTGATGTAAACGCTCGACAGGCGGTCGAAGGTGAGCTTGCCGTCGGGTTTGGGGTAGATGATCGGCGTGCACTCCGCAGCGGGCTTGAGGTAGGCGTAATCGGGCTTGTCGCGCCGGATCGTCCACGGCATGTGTCCGCCCAGCCCAAACTGCTCGAAGCCATTCATGAGCGAGCCCACCGTCAGCCCAAATTTGAACCAGGCCTTGAAATTGCGCGACTTGTTGAGTTCGGTGTGGAGCCAACTGGTTTCGAAGAGTTCGGGATAGGCGCTCAGTTCGTCATGCTGGCGTCCCGCCACCACCGCATCGAAGGCGGCCTGCGCTGCGAGCATGCCCGACTTCATGGCGGTGTGGCTGCCCTTGATGCGGCTCACATTGAGGAAGCCTGCGTCGCAGCCCACCAGCGCGCCGCCGGGGAACACGGTCTTGGGCAGTGACATCATGCCCCCGGCGGTGATGGCGCGCGCGCCATAGGCCAGCCGCTTGGCCGGTTTGAGGCCCTTGTCCTCGCCCTCGAGGTAGTAGCGGATGTTCGGGTGCGTCTTCCAGCGCTGGAATTCCTCGAACGGGCTCAGGTAGGGGTTGGCGTAGTTCAGGCCGGTGATGAAGCCCAGGGCGACTCGGTTGTCCTCCATGTGATAGAGGAAGGAGCCGCCATAGGTGCTGTCGTCCATCGGCCAGCCAGCGGTGTGCACCACCAGGCCCGGCTCATGGCGCGCCGGGTCGATCTCCCACAACTCCTTGATGCCAATGCCGTAGGACTGCGGGTCGCAGCCCTGGTCGAGCCCGTATCTGGCTATCAGCTGGCGCCCCAGATGGCCGCGCGAGCCCTCCGCAAAGACCGTGTACTTGGCCAGCAACTCCATGCCGATCTGGAAGTTCTCGCCCGGCTCGCCGTCCTTGCCGACACCGAGGTTGCCGGTGGCCACGCCCCGGACCGCGCCGCTCTCGGTGTAAAGAACTTCGGCTGCGGCAAAGCCCGGGAAGATCTCGACCCCCAGGCTCTCCGCCTGGCCTGCCAGCCAGCGCGCCAGGGCGCCCAGGCTGATGATGTAGTTGCCATGGTTCTGGCTGCATTTGGGCAGCAGGAAATTTGGCGTGCGATAGCCGCTGGTCTCGCTGAGAAAAAGCATGGCCTCATCGGTGACCGGCTGATTGAGCGGTGCGCCCATGGCCTTCCAGTCTGGAAAGAGCTCATTGAGGGCCAGCGGATCGAGCACCGCGCCAGACAGGATATGGGCGCCTGGCTCGGCGCCTTTCTCAAGCACCAGGACCGAGATCTCCTTGCCGTTCTCCGCGGCCAGTTGTTTGAGGCGGATGGCGGCAGACAGTCCGGCCGGGCCGGCGCCGACCACGACCACGTCGTACTCCATTGCTTCGCGCGGGCCGAACCGGTCCAAAATTTCCTGGTTTGTCATGCTTTAACTCGTCTGATAATGGCAGTGTTGCCCGAAACAGGGCCGCCACCATGGATTGTCGAACGCCGAACTTATTTTATGCGGTGAATCGACATGATCGAACGGCCGGATTTTCTATTCACGGAGGTTTTCAAAATGGCGTACAGCATGGATCTTTCGGGCCGGGTGGCCCTTGTCACCGGCGCCTCCAGTGGCCTGGGCGCCCAGTTTGCGCGAACCCTCGCGCGCGCGGGCGCGGCGGTGGTGCTGGCCAGTCGCCGGCTCGACAAGCTCAAGGAGTTGCGCGCGCAGATCGAAGGCGAGGGCGGTGACGCCCATGTGACAGAGCTTGACGTGACCGACCTGGACTCCATCAAGTCGGCGGTGGCGCACGCCGAAACGGAAGTCGGTTCGATTGACATCCTGATCAACAACTCTGGCGTCAGCACCACGCAGCGCATTCAGGACGTGTCGGAAGACGACTTTGACTTCATGTTCAACACCAACGTCAAGGGGGCATTTTTTGTTGCGCAGGAGGTGGGCAAGCGCATGCTGGCGCGGGCCAGGGGGGCTGCGCCGGGCACCTACACGGGCGGACGGATTGTCAACATTGCGTCGATGGCAGGCCTGCGCGTGCTGCCGCAAATTGCGGTCTATTGCATGAGCAAGGCGGCGGTGGTGCAGATGACCAAGGCGATGGCGCTCGAATGGGGCAAATTCGGAATCAACGTCAACGCCATCTGCCCGGGCTACATCGATACCGAGATGAACCATCGCCACTGGCAGACCGAGCAGGGCAAGAAACTGATGCAGATGCTGCCGCGCAAGCGTGTCGGCCATGTGCAGGATCTGGACGCCGTGCTGGTGATGCTGTGTTCGAACGAGAGCCACTTCATCAACGGGGCCGTGATTTCGGCGGACGACGGCTTCGGCGCCTGAGGCTTTGACCCAAGCCGGCTAATGGGCCAGCCGAAATCGGGTGCCGCGGAAATTGAGGATTGAACTCTTGGTCCCGATTTCTTCGATTGTCACTTCCGGCGCCGCCTGAGCACCCTGGCTCAGAACCTGGTTGTTCACCAGCAGCAGGCGCTGGCCCGGACTCTCCGAATAGACCGCGCCCGTCACGCTCAGCGCCGGGATCTGGCGCCGAATGTCCTCGGACAGCTCGGCCAGCAGCGGTAGCGTGACGACCGGCGCTGGACTGGCGGACGCCCGGACGGTCGGCAGCGGCGCCGGGACCGGTAGCGGGTTTGGCGGCGCAGCGTGAGCCGAGGCGGTTGGCGCCAAAGCCGGCGCCGACCCGGTGGGCGCGGCGGCGGTGGCCTGAGGCATGGCGGCAATTTCAGCGGCAGGTGTTGCGATCGGCGCGATCGGTGCGGTGGGTGCGGTGGGCGCCGCTGTCATGGTTGCGCTCGCGGGCGCCGGTTTGGCCGGGTCGGTCGCCGGCGCGGGGCTGCGCCAGAGCCACAGGCCGCCCGCCAAGCCGCCCAGCGCCAGGGCCGCAAGCAAGGCCAGCCAGAGCGGCCTTCGTGCGTTCGGCGCCGCCTTGGCGCTGGACGCTGCGAGCTGGCGCGCGTACAGGCCGGGCACAATGCCGCGCTCGCGCTCGGCATCGGCCCGTTTCAGTGCATCGAGGATATAGGACATGGGCTTAACGCGGCTCGCTTTGCAGGCGCGGCTGCGGGTTGCCGCTGGCGCGCTCGAGCTGCATGAAGGTCATGGGGCCAGGCTGTCCGTCGGGCTTGAGACCCTGGGCCCTTTGAAAGGCGCGGACCCGCTCGCGCAGCGCGGCGTCGAGCACCGCACTGGTGCCGGCCGGGCGTGCCGCCAGGCCGTCCAGCAGGTCGAGCTGCCTGGCGAGCTGGTCGATGGCAGGGCCGCTCGCGCCCTCGCGCAGCACCGGTGTGTAGCCCTCGGGGGCGCGCCAGTAGGTCGCAAAATCGCCACGCCAGAGCCGACCCAGCGAGACCAGTCGGATGCGGCGCGACGCACCGTTGACCTGCAGTGTTGCGCTGCGCTCGGTCAGACCGGTCAACAAGGCGTAAACCGGCGCGCCCTTGTCGAGTTGCAGGGTCAGCAGGCCCGGGCGGCCCAGCTGGCGCAGCAGGGGAACCGTCAGGTTGCCGGTGCGATAACACTGCAGCTGCTGCGCCGCGACGCCCAGGCAGGGGTCGCCCGGCGTTGCCGGCAACTTCCAGGCGATGGCCAGTTCGCGCCACGCCGCGTTGATGTCGTGCGGCAGTTGCGCCAGCAGGTCGCCGACCTCCTCGTCGGGGCTGCTCGTTGCTGATTCCTCCGCCAGCGGCGCGGACGCGCCGGCTCGGGGCGCCGCAGCGGCAACGGGCGCTGAAACTGCCGGCCGCGGTTGCGCCAGCGCCGCGTCCGGTTTTGCCGCGGCCGCGAGGGCGCCCGGCGTCGGCCGGGCCGGTGCGGCGGGCCACAGCAGGTAGGTCGTCGTCGCGGCGCCGCCGAGCAGCAGAAGAGCGCCCGCTAGGTAGGCTGCGAGGCGGCCTCTGTCGGGCTTGGCGGTGCGCCCGGCGTCGGCCCCGAACACCTCGGCCGCGGCCTTGCCGACCACCGCCTGGTCGACCCGGTGCAGACCATTGGCCCAGGCACCGAGCAGCGCGCGCCCGCACAGCAGGTTGATACGGCGCGGCACACCGCGCGCCAGCCGGTGGATCTGCTGCAGCGAGCGGGCGTCAAAAGGCGAGGGTCGGTTCAGGCCGGCCACCGCCAGACGGTGCGCGATGTACTGCGCGCTTTCGGCCGCGGTGAGGGCATCGAGATGGAAACGCGCGATC
>CAIMBE010000203.1 GCA_903839085.1 uncultured beta proteobacterium
CGCCTTGTTGAACGCGCCCAGACCGGCCTGCCAGATTTGCTGGGCCGAGTCCTTGACCGAGCCCGCCAGCGGCAGGGCGGTCTTGGCGGACGAATTTGATTTCTTCAGTTTTGTGACCATGGGAAACTCCAGAAAGGTTGGGGAAACGCGCTTGCCGGCCAATGAGAGACGGGCAGAAACAAGCCGGCACCGGGGCTCACTTTAAGGGCTGCTTGAAGCCCTGTGTAGGTGAGGCATCCTAAATGTCCGGGCCGCCGATCGGGCGGGCGCGGGTTTGTGCGGAATGGGGCCTGATCGAATTTCGGCAAGAATGCGATACCTGAATGGAGGTTTTGATGCAGTACTTCGTTACCGGCGCCACCGGTTTTATCGGCAAACGGCTTGTCAAGAAACTGCTTGAGCGCAAAGGCGCGGTGGTTTATTTTTTGCTTCGGCACGAGAGCGAGGGCAAGGTGGCCGGCCTGCGGCAGTACTGGGGGGTGGGCGCCGCGCGCGCTGTTCCGGTGTTTGGCGATCTCACCGTGAAGAAGCTCGGCTTGCCGGCCGACGGCATCAAGAAGCTCAAGGGTCAGATCGATCATTTCTACCACTTGGCGGCGGTCTACGACCTGGGCGCCGACGAGGCCAGCCAGATTGCGGTCAACATCGAAGGTACCCGCAACACCGTGGAACTGGCCAGGGCGATCGACGCCGGACACTTCCACCATGTCAGCTCGATCGCGGCGGCCGGGCTGTACGAAGGCGTGTTTCGCGAGGACATGTTCGAGGAGGCTGAAAACTACGAGCATCCCTATTTCATGACCAAGCATGAAAGCGAAAAAATCGTGCGCAAGGAGTGCAAGGTGCCCTGGTCGGTCTACCGTCCGGCCATGGTGGTGGGCGACAGCACGACGGGCGAGATGGACAAGATCGACGGCCCCTACTATTTCTTCAAGCTGATCCAGCGCATGCGCCAGTTGCTGCCGCCCTGGATGCCGTCGATCGGCCTGGAGGGCGGCCGGATCAACATTGTGCCGGTGGATTTTGTGGTCGAGGCGCTGAATGTCATCAGCCACCAGAAGAGCATCCAAGGCCGCTGCTATCACCTGGTCGATCCGGTCGGCTACCGCGTTGGCGATGTGCTCGATATTTTCAGCAAGGCGGCGCACGCGCCCAAGATGAACCTCTTCATCAATGCGGCCCTGATGGGTTTCATTCCGCGCAGTGTCACCAAGGGTCTGATGGCGCTGGCGCCGGTGCGCCGGGTGCGAAATGCGGTGATGAAGGATCTGGGCCTGCCGCAGGACATGCTCACGTTTGTCAACTACCCGACGCGTTTTGATTGCCGCCATACGCTGGCGGCGCTCGATGGCTCGGGCGTGGCGTGCCCGAACCTGAAGGATTACGCCTGGAAGCTGTGGGATTACTGGGAGCGTCATCTTGACCCTGACCTGCACATTGACCGCTCCCTGCGCGGCACGGTCGGCGGCAAGGTGGTGCTGGTCACGGGCGGCTCGTCGGGCATCGGCCTGGCCGCGGCGCACAAGTTTGCCGAGGCCGGCGCCACCACCGTCATCTGCGGGCGCGATGCAGACAAGCTCGAGGAAGCCTGCAAGGAGGCCAAGGCCAAGGGTTATCGCTTTGTGGCCTACCCGGTGGACATTGCGGACATGGCGGACTGCGACCGTTTTGTGAAGCAGCTGATCGAAGACCATGGCGGCGTCGATTTCCTGATCAACAACGCCGGGCGCTCGATCCGCCGGGCGATCGAGTCAAGCTACGAGCGCTTTCACGACTACGAGCGCACCATGCAGCTCAATTATTTCGGCTCGCTGCGCGTGACCATGGGCTTCTTGCCGGGGATGGTGGAGCGCAAGAAAGGCCACGTCGTGAACATCAGCTCGATCGGGGTGCTGACCAATGCGCCGCGCTTCAGCGCTTATGTCGCCTCCAAGGCGGCGCTGGACGCCTGGACGCGCTGCGCGTCGAGCGAGTTTGCCGATCAGGGCATTTCGTTCACCACCATCAACATGCCGCTGGTGCGCACGCCCATGATTGCGCCCACCGGCCTGTACAACAACGTGCCCACCCTGTCGCCCGAGCAGGCCGCCGACATGATCGCGCAGGCCTGCATATTCAAGCCGGTGCGGATCGCGACCCGGCTGGGCATCACCGGACAGTTGCTGCACGCGGTGCTGCCACGGGTTGCGCAGATTGCCATGAACACCAGTTTTCGCATGTTCCCCGACTCCGGCGCCGCCAAGGGCGCCAAGCCGGGCGAAAAACCGGCCCGGCAGCAACTGTCGCACGAGGCGATTGCGTTGCAGCAGATGATGCGCGGGATTCATTTCTGAGACTGGCCTGCCAGCGGCGATAATCCGGGGGCACCTTGGGTGCCCTTTTGCTTTTATAGTGCGGATTGCTTCAATCGGGGAAAATGAATGATTCTGGTAACGGGCGGAGCGGGTTTTATCGGTTCCAATTTCGTGCTCGACTGGCTGGCGCAGACGGATGAGCCGGTCCTGAATCTGGACAAGCTCACCTATGCCGGAAATCTGGA
>CAIMBE010000204.1 GCA_903839085.1 uncultured beta proteobacterium
CTGGACCTGTTCAGCTTTCTGGCCAATCAGTCCCATCTGATCACTGTGCAGATCGAAGAGGCGAAGGACCTTGATGGCCTGAGCCAGGCGGCGGCCCGGATCAACCGCATGATTGCCGCGCTCTATCGTGGCGGCTCGCGGGTCAACCTGATCGCCAAACTGGTGCAGCAGCTCAACGCCAGGCTGTTTGAGCGGGCCTGGCAGTTGATCGCGCCGGCCGAACTTGTGGCCAACAGCTGCCTGTTCGTGATGGGCAGCGAAGGCCGTGGCGAGCAGTTGCTCAAGACCGATCAGGACAACGGCCTGATCCTGCGCGACGGTTACCGGCCAGGCGACGATCTCAACCTGATTTGCCAGCGCTTCTCGCAGGCCCTGAGTGATTTTGGCTATCCGGAGTGCCCGGGCCACATCATGCTGAGCAACCCGCAGTGGTGCAAGAGCGCCAGCGAGTTCGGGCAGATGACGCGCCAGTGGCTGATCATGCCCGACGGCGACAGCCTGATGAATCTGGCCATCTTCATGGACGCGCACACGGTCTGCGGTGACGAGCGCCTGCTTCGCGAGGTGCGGCACGGTCTCGTCGGGCTCGCCACCGGCAACGATGTCATGCTGAGCCGTTTTGCCGCGGCGATCGACTCCTTCGGCGGCAGCACAGGCTGGTGGAACCGACTGCTCGGGCTCGGCGATTCCGAGCAGCAGCTCAATCTGAAGAAGGAAGGCATCTTCCCGCTGGTGCATGGCGTTCGCAGTCTGGCGCTGGCGCAGCGCGTTGAAGAAACCAGCACGGTTGCGCGCATCGCGGCGTTGGTGAATGCGGGCAGGCTGGACCCGGAAATGGGCTCGGGCCTGACCGACAGCCTGCACTTCTTCATGGGCCTGCGCCTCAAGGCCGGTCTGGCCGAGCTCGATACCGGCAAGGCGGTCACCGGTGCCGTCGACGTGACCCGGCTCAGCAGCCTGGACCGCGACCTGCTCAAGGACACCCTGGAATGGGTCAAGCGCTTCAAGACCCTTTTGCGGCATCGGTTCCATCTGGACGCGATGTAATGAAGGCAGCGCTGTCGCCATCGCGCTGGTGGCCTGCTCTCAAGCGCGAGTGGCTGCTCTACCACCTGGGCGACCCGGCATTTCGTTTCATGTTCGAGCCACCGCCCGACAATGAGTGGGTCTCGCTGGACTGCGAGACCACCGGCCTGAATGTCCGATCGGATGAGATTGTCTCGATTGCCGCGGTGCGCATCGTCGGCAACCGGATCATGAGCAGCGAGCGGCTGGAACTTCTGGTGCGTCCGGAGCACGGCGTGTCGGCCCAGAGCGTGCGCATCCACCGCCTGCGCGAGCGCGATCTGGCCGAGGGCCTGCCGATCGAGGAAGCGGGCAAGCGCCTGATGCATTTCATCGGCAGCCGGACCCTGGTCGGCTACTACCTGGAGTTCGACATCGCCATGCTCAACCGCGCCATCTGGCCCTTGTTGGGGCAGGGTTTGCCGCAGCCAAGGATCGAGGTCTCAAGCCTGTATTACGACCACAAGTTCAGACAGTTGCCGCCCTATCAGCAGCAGGCCAACGCCGACATCGACCTGCGCTTCGCCACCATGATGCACGACCTCGGCCTGCCCCTGCGCGACGCGCACGACGCCCTCAACGATGCCGTGATGGCGGCGCTGGCGTTCATCAAATTGCGCCAACTGCGCGGGGATTAGCGGGCTTTCGAGAAATGATGGCTGGCCAACCCCCGCTCGTCATTGGGGGAGGATCAGGCGGGTGGGGCGCTCAGCGCAGCGGCATCAAGGGGGAGGCCGAAGGCCGGAGGACAGCCGCGGAGCTGAGGGCCTCGCCTGCCTGATCCGGGCCACGCTGAAAAGGCGCCGCATTGCACGCCGTCCCCCGCTCTCAGTGACCGGAGGCGCCAGAGGCTCCGAAGCCGGTTTCCGATCGCACCTGCTGCGCCGGGAACGCGGCGCGCTCGCGGGCTGCGTTCGGGCTGCGATCAAGAATCGAGAACAGCCAGATGCCGACGAATCCGATGGTCATGGAGAACAACGCCGGCGAGGTGTACGGGAACAGCGCCGAACCCTTGGGGTTGCCCAGCGTGGCTTCCCAGACCGATGGCGACACGATGGTCAGGCCGACCGAAGAGATCAGGCCGAGGAAGCCGCCAATCACGGCACCCTTGGTCGTGCAGTCTTTCCAGAGCACGGCCATGAACAGCACCGGAAAGTTGGCTGAGGCGGCGATCGCGAACGCCAGTGACACCATGAAGGCAATGTTCTGCTTCTGGAACGCGATGCCCAGCACCACCGCAACGATGCCCAGGCACACGGTCGTGATGCGTGACACCTTCAACTCGGACGCGCTGTCGGCCTTGCCCTTTTTGAACACGGTGGCATACAGATCGTGCGATACCGCCGACGCGCCCGAGAGCGTCAGGCCCGCGACCACCGCCAGAATGGTGGCGAAGGCCACGGCCGAGATAAAGCCGAAGAAGATATTGCCGCCGACCGCTTCTGCGACCCGCACCGCCGCCATGTTGCCGCCGCCTTTGAGTGCGCCCTTGGCAACGTCGGCATACTCCGGATTGGTCAGCACCAGCGTGATGGCGCCAAAGCCGATGATGAAAATCAGGACATAGAAGTAGCCGATCCAGGTGGTGGCCCAGAGCACCGACTTGCGCGCCTGCTTGGCGTCGGGCACGGTAAAGAAACGCATCAGGATGTGCGGCAGCCCGGCGGTGCCGAACATCAGCGCCATGCCGAAGGAGATGGCGGAGATCGGGTCCTTGATGAAGCCACCCGGGCCCATGATGGACAGGCCGAGCTTGGCCGCTTCCTCGGCGGTCTTTCCGGAATTGCTGGCGATCGCGGTGCGGACCTTGACGCCCTCGGCAAACAGGGCCTCCGGGCTGAAGCCATACTTGGCCAGCACCATGAAGGCCATGAAGGTCACGCCGGCCAGCAGCATGCAGGCCTTGATGATCTGGACCCAGGTGGTCGCCGTCATGCCGCCAAACAGCACGTAGACCATCATCAGGGCGCCCACGATCACCACCGCCAGCCAGTAATCGAGGCCGAACAGCAGCTGAATCAGTTGCCCGGCGCCGACCATCTGCGCGATCAGGTAGAACGCGACCACCACCAGGGTGCCCGACGCGGCGAAGGCGCGGATCGGGGTCTGCTGAAAGCGGTAGCCTGCGACGTCGGCAAAGGTGAACTTGCCCAGATTGCGCAGGCGCTCGGCCATCAGGAAGGTGATCAGCGGCCAGCCCACCAGAAAGCCGATCGAGTAGATCAGGCCGTCATAGCCGGTGGCCATGACGGCGGCCGAAATACCCAGAAAGGAGGCCGCCGACATATAGTCGCCGGCGATTGCCAGGCCATTTTGAAAACCGGTGATGCCGCCGCCGGCGGTGTAGAAGTCGGCCGCCGACTTGGTGCGAGCGGCAGCCCATTTTGTGATGAACAGCGTGCCCGCCACAAAGATGCCGAACATGGTGATGGCGGTCCAGTTGGTCGCCTGCTTTTCGACATGGCCCATGTCCGGTCCGGCACCCAGGGCCGACGTGGCCAGCAGCGCCAGCAGCGCGAGGAGAAGTGATGGCGCAAGTTTCATTTGGAGGCATCCCTCAGGATTTCGTTGTTGAGCTGATCGAATTCGCCGTTGGCCCGGCGCACGTAGATGCCGGTGATCAGGACCGTGAAGACGATGACCCCCATGCCGATGGGAATTCCTAGCGTGGTGACGCCGCCGCCTATGGGCTGGGCCAGAAAGGGCTTGTTGAACGCGATCAGCGCGATATAGCCGTAGTACACGACCATCATCAGAATGGTCAGGCCCCAGCCAAGGCTGTTGCGCTTCCTTCGAAGCTCATGGTATTTCGGGTTGTTCTGGATCTTGTCGACGATCGGATCACTCATACGCGTTCTCTCAGGTTGGGTTGTCATTGACTGCGGGCTGGGTTGTCAGCACGGCTCGATTTTGCAAAGAGGGACTGACCATGCCCTTACGCGATGGATCGAACGGATCTGGCGCAGCTCATGACCCTGTCAGCGGACCCGATTTCATATCGAGAAACCAAAGGCAAGGGTTAACGCGCAGGAGGCATGAGACGGGCCGAATGCTTGTAAGTTTCTGCAATTTTGACGTCAGAGTGCAGTCAGTTCCTTGCTCAATAGTGCGCCTCGGACACTCAGAGAAGTGTTCTTGATTCAACTTTTTGGAGACTTCAATATGGCAACAGCAGTGGCCCCACGGCCAATGTCGGAAGGCGATAAGATGGTGATCTTCGCCTCGTCGCTCGGCACAATCTTTGAGTGGTATGACTTTTATCTGTTCGGTGCGATGTCGGCCATTATTGCGGCCAACTTCTTTTCCGCACTGGATCCAAGCACGCGAAATATTTTCGTTCTGCTGGCCTTCGCCGCAGGTTTTGCGGTGCGGCCGTTCGGCGCCCTGGTGTTCGGCCGTCTGGGCGACATGATCGGTCGCAAATACACCTTCCTGATCACCATCCTGATCATGGGCTTGTCGACCTTTCTGGTGGCGTTTCTGCCGACCTACAAGACAGCCGGCATCATCGCGCCGATCGCCCTGATTGCCTTGCGCATGCTGCAGGGCCTGGCTCTGGGCGGTGAATACGGCGGTGCAGCCACTTACGTGGCCGAGCACGCACCGCACGACAAGCGCGGCTTTTACACTGCCTGGATTCAAACCACCGCGACGGTCGGCCTGATGCTGTCCATCGTGGTGATTCTTGTAACTCGCACTTACCTTGGCGAATCCGAATTTGCCGACTGGGGCTGGCGCATTCCGTATGCCGTGTCTGGTATCTTGCTCGGGATCTCGGTCTGGATTCGGTTGAAATTGAACGAGTCACCGGCCTTTGCCAAGATGAAGTCGGAAGGCAAGACGTCCAAAGCGCCGCTGGCCGAGTCGTTCGGCCAGTGGAAGAACGCCAAGATCGTTATATTGGCCCTCTTTGGACTGACCGCCGGCCAGGCCACGGTGTGGTACGGAGGCCAGTTCTACACCCTGTTCTTCCTGCAATCTTTCCTCAAGGTCGATGGACCGACGGCAAATATTCTGATCGCGGTCTCGCTGATTCTGGGCACGCCGTTCTTTATCCTGTTTGGCGCCTGGTCCGACAAGATCGGTCGCAAGCCGATCATCATGGCAGGCTGCCTGCTGGCGGCGCTGACCTACTTCCCGCTGTTCGGTGCCTTGACGACGTATGCCAATCCCAAACTGCAGGCCGCGATTCAGAAGTCGCCGGTGACCGTGGTCTCCGATGCGGCCAGCTGTAACCTGCTCTTGAACCTGACCGGTACAACCGTATTCACGACAGCCTGTGACGTGTCGCGGTTCTACCTGTCCAATGCGGGGGTGAATTACGACCTTGTGCCGCAGGCAGGCATGGTGGCGACCGTCAAGGTCGGTGACAAGTCCATTGCGTCCTATGACGGCAAGGCTGCCACCGCCAAGGACGATAAGGCCCGTTTCGAGAAGGAAGTTCGCGCTGCCTTGAATGAAGCCGGATATCCAGCCAAGGCTGACCCGATTCCCGTAGGATCGAGCAACTGGCTCATGCTGATCCTTGTGCTGACCATCCTGGTGGTCTATGTCACCATGGTCTATGGCCCGATCGCGGCGATGCTGGTGGAGCTGTTCCCGACGCGGATCCGCTACACGTCCATGAGTTTGCCCTACCATATCGGCAATGGCTGGTTCGGGGGTTTCCTGCCCGCGATTGCGTTCACGATCGTGGCGGCGCAGGGCAATATTTACAGCGGTCTGTGGTATCCGATCATCATCGCAACCATGACCTTTATCGTTGGCACGCTGTTCGTGAAAGAGACGAAGGACGTTGATATTTACGCCAACGACTGAGCGTTGCCGTGATGGTTTGATCCGGCCGCTGTCGGCCGGTTGACAGAATCGGGCCCTCCGTGTGAGGGCCCCTTTATTTTTTGGAGAATCGTGATGTGGAAAATTGCAGTCGGCTTCCTGATCTTTGCCGGGATTGCCCTGTACATGCTGAGCAAGGGCGGAGACATTGACATCAGTGGCAACGAACATGCTTCTCCCGAGGCGCATGCGCCGGCCGCCGCGCCGGCTTCCGCGCCAGCCAGCGCGAGCAAGTAGGGTTTGCGGGCCCAGGTTCGCGAACTTGTCATCGCGGCGCCTCACGCTTTGCCATCGTGAGGCCTCACCCGTCGTCATCGCGCGGAGGCTTAACCTGATGTCATCGCGAGGAGGATTAACCCCGTTGCCATCGCGAGGAGGCCTCACCCCGTTGCCATCGCGAGGAGGCCTCACCCGTCGTCGTCGCGAGCGAAGCGTGGCGATCCATGACCCCTGAAGACATGGACTGCCGCGCTTCGCTCGCAGTGACGAGAGGAGGGACGCAGTGACGGGAGGAAGGACGCAGTGACGAGAGGAGGGACGCAGTGACGGGAGGAAGGACGCAGTGACGGGAGGAGGGACGCAACGACGATAGCCTGCAACGACGAATCGCGTGTCTTGCGAAAACATCAATAGAATGTCTGGCCCCTGCAGGAAAGACAGCAAGACATGCCACACGGATTTATCCGCATTCGCGGCGCACGCCAGCACAACCTCAAGAACCTCGATCTGGACATCCGCACCGGCGAGTTGACGGTGGTCACCGGCCCGAGCGGCTCTGGCAAGTCGAGCCTGGTCTTCGATACCCTGTTCGCCGAGGGGCAGCGGCGCTACGTCGAGACCTTCTCCGCCTACGCGCGCCAGTTTCTCGACCGCATGGACAAGCCCGCCGTCGACCGGGTCGAGGGCGTGCCGCCGGCGATCGCGATCGACCAGACCAACACGGTGCGTTCCTCGCGCTCCACCGTGGGCACCATGACCGAGCTCAACGACCACCTGAAGTTGCTGTTCGCGCGCGCCGGGCAGCTCTTCGATCGCGAGACGGCACAGGCCGTGCAGCATGACTCGGCAGAAAGCATTTATGCCCGGATGCTGGAGCGCGCGGGAGCAACCGATCCGCGTCTTGCCGTGACCTTCCCGGTGGAGTTGCCCGCCAACACGGCGCCAGAGCAGATCGAGCAGTGGTTGTCGCTGAGCGGGTTCACCAAGGTACAGGCTCAGCGCGAGGTGGCGCAATTGGGGTCAGATCCCGATTCGGGGCAGGGCAAACGCGCCAACCAGAAGGGTCGCGCCGATTCGGGCTCTGACCCCAATTCCCCTAATTCAAGGCGCCTCGTGATCGATGTGGTGGCCGACCGGTTTCGGATTGGTGCTGCCGAGCGCGCCCGCGCGCTGGAGGCGATCGAGGTCGCGCTCAAGCACGGCAGCGGGCGCATCGCGGTCTACGCCGACGACATAGCGGCCTGGAAGTTTTCCACCGGCCTGCACTGCCCGGAGAGCGATCTGCGTTACACCGATCCGATTGCCTCGATGTTCTCTTTCAATTCCGCGGTCGGCGCCTGTGAAACCTGCCGTGGATTTGGACGCGTCATCGGCGTTGACTACGGGCTGGTGATTCCGAACGAGAAACTGACATTGCGCGCCGGTGCCGTCAAGCCGATGCAAACGCCTGCCTGGCAGGAATGTCAGGATGACCTGATGCGCCACGCCGAAACCGAGGGCATTCCGCGCGACACGCCCTGGAACAAGCTGACAAGCGAGCAGCAGCATTGGGTTATCAACGGTTCGCCGCACTGGAAGGGCAAATGGAACCAGCACTGGTTCGGCGTCAAGCGCTTCTTCGAATACCTGGAAACCAAGGCCTACAAGATGCACATTCGGGTGCTGCTGTCCAAGTACCGCAGCTACACCACTTGCCCGTCCTGCGCGGGCGCCCGGCTCAAGACCGAGAGTCTGCTGTGGCGCGTCGGAAGCAAGGCGGCGGCGGATGCGGCGCTGGAGCCGGCGCAGCGTTTCATGCCGGCGGGGGTCAAGTGGAAGCGCGAGCAACTCGAAGCCTTGCCGGGCCTGTGTTTGCATGACTTGATGCAATTGCCGATCGACAGGCTGCGGCGCTTTTTCGATGGGCTGGAGATCGGAAACGCCACGAGCTCGTCATTGCGAGCTTCCTGTTTCCGCTGGCCAAAACTGGATGCGGGTCATGAGCCCGGTATCGTCACTGCGAGCGGAGCGCGGCAGTCCATGCATGGATCGACGCAGGCCTTCGGCCTTCGCGATGACGAGGGCTCAGGCAGAGGAGCGCTGCGACGTGGCAATCCAGGCGGTTCTGAAGACCTGGATTGCCACGCTTCGCTCGCAGTGACAAAAGCGGATACCCGCAGCGGCGAGCATCAGGCCCTCAAACTCCTGTTTGAAGAAATCACCACGCGCCTGAAATACCTGTGTGACGTCGGCATCGGCTACCTCACCCTGGACCGGCAGAGCCGGACCCTGTCCGGCGGCGAGACGCAGCGCATCAACCTGACGACGGCGCTGGGCACCTCGCTCGTCAACACCCTGTTCGTGCTCGACGAGCCCAGCATCGGCCTGCACCCGCGCGACATGCATCGCATCATCCTCGCCATGCAGCGTCTGCGCGACGCCGGCAACACCCTGGTGGTGGTCGAGCACGACCCGGCGGTGATGCTGGCCGCCGACCGCATGATCGACATGGGCCCCGGTCCCGGTGAGCGCGGCGGGCAGATTGTTTATGACGGCTCGACCGCCGACCTGTGCCGCGCCGACACCCTCACCGGCGCCTATCTGGGCGGACGCAAGCAGGTCGGCATGGGCTTCAAGCGCCTGGTCGAGGCGAATACGCCGCGCCTGATCCTGGAAGGCGCGTGCGAGCACAACCTGAAGAATGTCAGCGTTGAATTCCCGCTGCAGCGCCTGGTCTGCGTGACCGGCGTCAGCGGCTCCGGCAAGTCGAGCCTGATCCAGGACGTGCTGGCGCCGGCCCTGCTGCGCCACTTCGGCAAAGCCACTGAGACGCCGGGCCTGCACGAGCGCCTGCTCGGCGCCGAGCAGCTCAGCGACGTGGTGTTTGTCGACCAGTCGCCGATCGGAAAGACCGCGCGCTCCAATCCGGCCAGTTATGTCGGCGCCTGGGATGCGATCCGCGAGATCTTTGCCAATGCGCCGCTCGCGCGCGAGCGCAGCTACACCGCTTCCAAGTTCAGCTTCAACAACGGCGACGGGCGTTGCGCCACCTGCGGCGGCTCCGGTTTCGAGCACGTGGAGATGCAGTTCCTGAGCGATGTTTATCTGCGCTGCCCGGACTGCGACGGCAAGCGTTATCGGCCGGCGATACTCGAAGTCACGATCGAGCGCAGATTGCCGCGCTTCGTTCGCAATGACGGAGCGGAATCGGGTTCAGCTGAATTGGGGTCAGATCCCAATTCGGGGCAGAGTGATCGCCTTGTCCAAGAAAGGACCACCGATTTGGCAAAACCCCAAGTCCAGGGCTCTGACCCCAATTCCGTGGGTTTGAGCAACAACGTAACTCTCAACGTCGCCGACGTTCTGAACCTGACCGTCAGCCAGGCCTGCGCCTATTTCGCCGCCGACCGCGACGTGATCCGCGCCCTGCAGCCGATCGTCGACGTCGGCCTGGAGTACGTCAAGCTCGGCCAGCCGGTGCCCACGCTCTCGGGCGGCGAGGCCCAGCGCCTGAAACTGGCTGGTTTCCTGGCCGAGGCCGCCCGCAGCGCGAGCGCCAGCCGCCAGGCGATGGCGCGGCGCGGCACGCTGTTCATGTTCGACGAGCCGACCACCGGTCTGCATTTCGATGACATCGCCAAGCTCATGCGCGCCATGCGCAAGCTGCTGGACGCCGGACATTCGCTGATCGTCATCGAGCACAACCTCGATGTCATCCGCGCCAGCGACTGGCTGATTGATCTGGGGCCGGAAGGCGGCGACGCGGGCGGCGAGCTGATCGCGTCTGGCCGTCCCGAGGACGTGATGCTGCACCCGACGTCCCACACCGGCAAAGCCCTGCGCGACTATGCCAATGCGCTTGGAATCGGTGTTCCGGTTGCCGAGGAAGCAGGTTTCAAGTACCTCGCCACATCGTCATTGCGAGGCGACGTTGCGCGTTCATCATTGCGAGGCGACGTTACGCGTTCATCATTGCGAGGCAATGCTACTCATTCATCATTGCGAGGCGAGTCCACCCTCTCGTCATTGCGAGCGAAGCGTGGCAATCCAGGAAGTTCCGAAAGCATGGATTGCCACGCTTCGCTCGCAATGACTGTGCCCGAGGGCGAATGCATCCAGATTGTCAATGCCCGTGAGCACAACCTGAAATCGCTGAGCGTCAACATTCCGCGCGGCAAGTTCAGCGTCATCACGGGTGTCTCCGGCTCGGGTAAATCGACGCTGGCGTTCGACATTCTGTTCAACGAAGGCCAGCGCCGCTATCTGGAGTCGCTCAACGCCTATGCGCGCTCCATCGTGCAGCCGGCCGGACGGCCTGAAGTGGATGCGGTGTATGGCATTCCGCCGACGGTCGCGATCGAGCAGCGGCTCTCGCGCGGAGGCCGCAAATCGACCGTCGGCACCACCACCGAGGTCTGGCACTTCCTGCGCCTGCTCTACGTCAAGCTCGGCACCCAGCATTGCATTCACGACGGCACCGCGGTGGCGCCGCAGACGCCCGACAGCATCGCGGCGCAGTTGCTGAAAAATTTTCGCGGTCAGCACATCGGCTTGCTGGCGCCGCTGGTGATGAACCGCAAGGGCGTCTATACCGAACTCGCCGACTGGGCGCGGCCGCGCGGCTTTACGCACCTGCGCGTCGACGGCAACTTCCTGCCGACGACCGGTTTTCCGCGCATCGACCGTTTCAAGGAGCATACGGTGGAACTGCCGGTCGCGAGCCTGGACGTGCTGCCTGCGAACGAGCCGCAGCTGCGCTCGGCGCTGGCGGCGACGCTGACGCATGGCAAGGGCGTGGTCCATATTCTGAGCAATCTGGGCGGGCTGCGTGAGGCGATGCAGGACGGCACGCCGACGGCCGCCATCGGGACCTTGCATGCGTTGTCAACCAAGCGCGCCTGTCCGGTGTGCAGCACCAGCTACGCCGAACTCGATCCGCGTCTGTTCTCCTACAACAGCAAGCATGGCTGGTGCCCGGACTGCGTCGGCACCGGCGTCAAGCTGAGCAAGGAGCAGCGCAAGTTGTTCGACGACTCGGTGCGCGATGACGACAGCAAGGGCCGGGAACAGACCTTCGCCGAACCCGAGGTCGAGGACCTGCAGGATGCCGCCTGTCCGGCCTGCCTGGGCACACGGCTCAACGCGACGGCGCGCGCCGTGAAGTTCAATGGCGTCGGCATCACCGGGATCGCGCGCCTGAGCGTGACAGACATCCGCCAGTGGGTTGCCGCGCTGCAGCGCGAGGGACGCCTGAGCCAGCGCGAAAGCGACATCGCGCGCGACCTGATTCCTGAAATCCGGGGCCGCCTCGAGTTTCTGGAGCAGGTTGGCCTGGGCTACCTGACACTCGACCGCGGCGCGCCGACGCTCAGCGGTGGCGAGGCACAGCGCATCCGTCTGGCGGCGCAGCTCGGCAGCAATTTGCAGGGGGTCTGCTACGTGCTGGACGAGCCGACCATCGGCCTGCACGCGCGCGACAACCAGATCCTGCTGGGTGCCCTGAAAAGCCTGAGCGACAAGGGCAACACCCTGGTGGTGGTCGAGCACGACGAGGACACGATCCGCCACGCCGAGCACATCATCGACATCGGCCCGAGCGCCGGCAAGCGCGGCGGGCGGCTCGTGGCGGAAGGCTCGGTGGCCGACATTGTGAAAGCCGTTGACTCACAGACCGGGCGTTATTTGCTGCATGCGATGAAGCATCCCCTGCAGCCGCGCCGGGCCGTCGTGGTTCGCGCTGCGCCGGGAGCAGAGGGGCAGGGCGCCTCATGCTGCGAGCAGAAATCGGCTTCCGACCCGTCCACTCCCGGCGCGGTCCATGGATTGCAGATGCTGCAGGATGCCAGTTTCGGTGATCATGGATTGCCGCGCTCCGCTCGCAATGACAGCCCGCCAGCGTCATTGCGAGGCCGCAGGCCGCGGCAATCCATCGTGGAGACCGCCAACGTGAAATTGGACTCTGACCCCAATTTCACAGCCGCCGAAGTGCGGCAATGGCTCACGGTCAAAGGCGCCAGCCTCCACAACCTGCAAGGCATCAACGTCGATATTCCCCTCGGCCGCCTGGTCGCCGTCACCGGCGTGTCCGGTTCCGGCAAATCGACGCTGGCGCGCGATGTTCTTCTGGCCAATGTTCAGACCGCCGTGCAAAAACGCAGCACCAAGGCCGGACGCGATGCGCTGGCGGCGGGCGAAAAAATCGCGTGGACCGGTTGCGAGGCGGTCAGCGGTTTCGAGTGCATCGACCGCGTGCTCGAAGTCGACCAGACGCCGATCGGCAAGACACCGCGGTCCTGCCCGGCCACCTACGTCGGCTTCTGGGACATCATCCGCAAGCTCTTTGCAGATACGCTGGAGGCCAAGGCGCGCGGCTATGCGGCGAACCGTTTCAGCTTCAACACCGGCGAGGGGCGTTGCGCCGGTTGTGAAGGTCAGGGCATACGCACCATCGCCATGAGCTTCCTGCCCGACGTCAAGGTGCTGTGCGAGACCTGCAAGGGCGCGCGCTTCAATCCCGAGACGCTGGCCGTCACGTGGCGCGGCAAGAACATCGGCGACGTGCTGCAGATGGAGGTGGACGAGGCGGTGGATTTCTTTGCCGCCATGCCCAACATCGGGCACCCGCTGCAACTTCTGAAAGATGTGGGCCTGGGCTACCTGACGCTGGGTCAGCCGTCGCCGACCTTGAGCGGCGGCGAGGCGCAGCGAATCAAGCTGGTGACCGAACTGAGCAAGGTGCGCGATGACATCACGCGGCGCGGCCAGAAGGCGCCGCACACGCTGTACGTGCTCGATGAGCCGACCGTGGGCCTGCACATGGCCGACGTGGAGAAGCTGATCCGGGTGCTGCACCGCCTGGTCGATGGCGGGCACAGCGTGCTCGTGATCGAGCACGACCTTGACGTCATCGCCGAGGCCGACTGGGTGATCGACCTCGGCCCCGACGGCGGCCAGGCCGGTGGCCGTGTGGTGGCAGCGGCAACGCCGGAAGGGGTCGTGCAGTTGGCTACGCACACCGGCGTGGCGCTGGCGGCGGTGCTGGCCAGAGCCTGAAGCCAGAGGCTGGTTCGGTGCTGTAGCCGGCGTGACAGTACGCAGGGCGTTGCCACTTGCCATTGCCCTTCGCGGCATGTCCAATCAGGGCCATCAACCATTCATACGGGAGCCATGTTCATGAAACGCCGTCAAATCGTCCAACTCGCCGGGGCCACCCTGGCAGCAGGTGTCCTCAGCAGCCACGCCCAGAACTTCCCTGCCAAGCCGATCCGTCTCATCATCGCATTTCCCGCCGGCGGGCCGACCGACATCACGATGCGCTCGCTGGCTGATGGCGCCTCCAAGATCCTCGGCCAGCCGGTCATCATTGACAACAAGCCTGGTGCCGGCGGCACGCTGCCGGCGCAGACCCTGCAAACCTCGGCGCCGGACGGCTACACGCTGGCGCAAATCCCGCTTGGCGTGTTCCGCCTGCCCTACACCACCAAGATCAACTGGGACCCGGTCAAGGACATCAATTACGTGCTCAACGTAACCGGCTACGCTTTCGGCCTCGTGGTGCCGGCGGAATCGGCGATCAAGTCCTGGGCAGACTATGTCAGCTGGGCCAAGGCCAACCCTGGCAAGCTGACCTTTGGTTCCACCGGCACGCTGACCAGCCCGCACCTGACGATGGAACTGATCGCACAGAAGCTGGGTCTGCAACTGCTGCACGTGCCCTACAAGGGCAGCGCCGACCTGATGCAGGCCCTGATGGGCGGTCACATCATGTCCGCGGCCGACTCGACCGGCTTTGCTTCTCTGGTGGAGTCGGGCAAGCTGCGCGTTCTCAATACCTGGGGCGCCGAGCGTTTGACCAAGTTCCCGGAAGCGCCCACGCTCAAGGAACTCGGGCTCGACCTGGTGCAGAACTCGCCCTTCGGCATTGGCGCGCCCAGGGGCACGCCGACGGATGTGGTCAAGCGTTTGCACGACGCCTTCAAGCAGGTGCTGGAGCAGGATGGATACAAGGCGGCGTTGGCGCGCTACGACATGGTGCCGATGTACATGAGCTCCGCCGGCTACAGCAAGTTTGCAGCAGACACATTTGCGCAGGAAAAAGCGCTGGTTGACAAGCTGGGTTTGGCCAAGGCGCCCTGACAAGTCTGGCAGACCAGGCGCGACAGAACCTGGCGGCACTGGCCGCGGGCCGCTAACGCCGCGCGCCGATCAGGGCTTGGGCGAGTTCGGCAAAACCGGCCCCGCCGCGTGACGGCGTGACGTAGGCCGGCAACGCCTCCATGCGTTCTGCAAAAGCCGCGACATTGGCAACGCCGACGGCGTGCGGCAGGTAGGCAAACATCGGCGCGTCATTGGGCGAGTCGCCGACAAACATGCAGCGTTCGCGCTCCTGCGCCAGTTCCAGCCCATAGCGCTCGCGCAGCAGCAGGTGCGCCATGCTGAGCTTGTCGTACTGGCCGAACCAGCCGTTGACATGGATCGAGCTGACCTTGGCCGTCATGCCGGCGCCTTCCATCAGGTCCACGATGCGCTCGACGGCGGCCTGCGGCAGCGCCGGCACGTCCTCGCAGAAATCGATGGCCAGATCGTAGAGGCGGCAGAACTGGTCCGAGGCGACCGCGCAGCCGGGGACCTCGCGCAGGATCGTGTCGCGCACCGAAGCCAGCTTGCCGGTGTTGGCGGCACGCTCGGCGTCGCCCAGCAGGTGACGGCACCTGAGACTGCGCGCTGCATCGTCGTGCCAGCAGTAGAAGGCGCCGTTTTCGCCGATGACGGCGTCCACCGGCCACATGCGCGCGATGTGGTCGCACCAGCCGGCCGGCCGACCGGTGATCAGGATCACGCGCAGACCGGCACGGCGCAGTTCGTCGAGCGCGGCATAGGCCGGCGGCGTCAGCCGGCCGTCGGTCGTCAGCGTGTCGTCGATGTCGCTGAAGACGGTGTGCATGTTGGCCGCAACGCCGCGCGCGAGTTGTTGCAGGGGCAGCATGGAATCAATGCTCCTTCTTTGATTCATGAAGCGTGCTTGCGCCGTCGCGATGCAGTCATTTTTTCGTCACTGCGGGGAGCGCAGCGCCGCGGCAGTCCGTGCATGCATCTCTTCGTCACTGCGAGGAGCGCAGCGCCGCGGCAGTCCATGCATGGATTGCCGCGCTTCGCTCGCAATGACAAAACCGGGTTCATTTAACCCGCACTCTGCAGCGCCAGCCCGGCGTGTTCGCGCAGCGGGTGGAAGTGGATCTTGGGAAAGCGCTCCTGCGCCAGTCGCACGTCGTACGGACTGGTGCACAGAAAGGCCAGGGTGTTGGCGGCATCAAGCGCCATGCGCATCGGGTAGGCGTCGCAGAAGGTCTTGAGCTCGGCCGGCGTGTCGGCCGTGATCCAGCGCGCGCCGGTGTACTGGCTGCCCTCCAGCCGGATGTCGGCGTCGTACTCGCCCTTGAGCCGGTGCTGCACGACCTCGAACTGCAACTGGCCGACGGCACCGAGCAGCATATTGCCGCCGACTTCGGGCCGGAAGACCTGGATCGCGCCTTCCTCGCCGAGCTGCGCCAGGCCCTGCTGCAATTGCTTGGTGCGCAAGGGGTTCCTCAGCACCACGGTCATGAACAGCTCGGGCGCGAAGAAAGGCAGGCCGGTGAACTGCAGGTTGACCGTGCCGTCGGTGATGGTGTCGCCGAGTTGCACGCCGCCGTGCGTTGTGAAGCCGACGATGTCGCCGGCATAGGCCTCGCTCACGGCCTCGCGGCGCTGGCTCATGAAGGTCACGACGCTGGTCGGGCGCAGTTCCTTGGCCGTGCGCATGACCTTGAGCTTCATGCCCGGTGTGTACTTGCCCGAGGCGATGCGGACAAAGGCGATGCGGTCGCGGTGATTGGCGTCCATATTGGCCTGCACCTTGAACACCACGCCCGAGAAGGCTTCATCTTCGGGCTGCATGACCTCGATCACCGGCTGCTTGTTCACGACCAGGGAACTGGTGCGCGGTCCGGGCGAGGGCGCCAGATCGACCAGCGCTTCGAGCACTTCCATAACGCCGAAATTGTTGACGCCCGAGCCGAAGAAGACCGGTGTCTGCCTGCCGGCCAGAAAGGCGTCGCGGTCCCAGTTTGGCGAGGCGCCGGTGGCCAGTTCCATGCTCTCCATGGCGGTCTCGAACTCATGCCCAAAGCGGCCTAGAAGCGCCTCCTGGTTGGACAGCGGCATGGCGTCAAAGTCCTGCGGCAGGCGCGCGCTGCCGGACTCGAACACCGTCATGACCTGCGTGCGCAGGTTGACGATGCCGCCAAAGGTCTTGCCCTGTCCCACCGGCCAGGTCATGGGCACGCAGGGCATACCGAGCTCGCGCTCGATCTCGTCGAGGATGTCGAGCGGCTCGCGCACCTCGCGGTCCATCTTGTTGACAAAGGTGATGATCGGCGTGTTGCGCTGGCGGCAGACTTCGATCAGCCGTCGCGTCTGCGCCTCGACGCCGTTGGCGGCGTCGATCACCATCAGAGCCGAATCGACCGCGGTCAGCACGCGGTAGGTGTCCTCGCTGAAGTCCTTGTGGCCGGGGGTGTCGAGCAGGTTGATCACGTGGTCGCGGTACAGCATCTGCATGACGCTGGAGGCCACCGAGATGCCGCGCTGCTTCTCGATCTCCATCCAGTCGCTGGTGGCGTGGCGCGTCGCCTTGCGCGCCTTGACCGACCCTGCAATCTGGATCGCGCCCGAGAACAGCAGCAGTTTCTCGGTCAGCGTGGTCTTGCCGGCGTCCGGGTGGGAGATGATGGCAAAGGTGCGGCGGCGGCGGGTTTCATTGACAAAAGACACGGATGGGTTCCAATCGGTGGCGCGCGGAAGCTGGCCCCGGATTCTAAGGGGGAGGCCATCGCCGGGCGGGGACGGCGTGTTTCAGCAGCTTTCGGGCCTCATCGCGCGGCATGTGATCTGAGACAAGTTTCCGTTCCAATTAGTCGGTTGGCGGACTGAGAAAGTGCTAAATTGCGAAGGTTCATAAAGACATCAGAAAATGAATTGACCATGGACAGACGCAGGGAAAACAAGTTTGAAGCGCATCATCTGGTACGCCGCACGGTGGCCCTGGTTTTGGCCGGAGGTCGGGGCGCCAGGCTCAAGCAACTGACCAACCGGCGTGCCAAGCCGGCCGTTTACTTTGGCGGCAAATTCCGCATCATTGATTTCGCGCTGTCAAACTGTCTGAATTCGGGCGTCCGGCGGATGGCGGTGGTGACGCAGTACAAGTCGCATTCCCTGATTCGCCACCTGCAGCGTGGCTGGAGCTTTCTGCGCGCTGAACTCAATGAGATGGTGGACTTGCTGCCGGCGCAGCAGCGCGCCGGTGAAGAGCACTGGTACCGCGGGACCGCGGATGCGATATTTCAGAATCTGGACATCATTCGCTCCAGCAGGCCCGAATACATCCTGATTCTGGCGGGTGATCATGTCTACAAGATGGATTACGCGATCATGCTCAAGGACCATGCTGAAAACGGCGTCGGATGCACCGTGGGCTGCATTGAGGTGCCGCGTGCCGAGGCCAGCGCCTTTGGTGTGATGGCCGTGGACGAGCAGCGCACGATCACGGCGTTCATTGAAAAGCCCGCGGATCCGCCGCCGATGCCGGGTAACGATGCGCTGTCGCTGGCCAGCATGGGTATCTATGTGTTCAACGCGGAGTATCTTTACCGTCTTCTCGAAGATGACCTGGCCAATCCCCATTCGGACCATGATTTTGGCAGGGACGTGATTCCGCGCGCGGTGTCCCAGGGGCGCGTGCTCGCCCATCCATTTGGCCTGTCCTGTGTTTCACGGGTCGCCGGCGTGGCGCCGTATTGGCGCGACGTAGGCACCATTGACGCTTTCTGGGCCACCAACCTGGATCTGGCCTCGACCTTGCCCGAACTCGACATCTACGACACGGACTGGCCGATCTGGACGTATCAGCGCCAATTGCCTCCCGCCAAGTTTGTGCCGGATGCCGTGGGTCAGCATGGTGTTGTCGTCAATACGCTGGTGTCGGGCGGCTGCATCGTGTCGGGCTCCCATGTTTCACACTCGGTGTTGTTCACCGAGGTGCGCGTGCACTCGTATTGCCATGTGGAGCGCGCAGTGATCCTGCCCGATGTGACGATTGCGCGCCACTGCCGTCTGAGCAAGGTGGTGATTGATCGGGGCTGTCAGATTCCGCAGGGCATGGTGGTCGGCGAAGACGCCGAACTGGACGCGCAGCGTTTCGAGCGCACCGAAGGCGGCGTGGTGCTGATCACGCGCGACATGCTGGCCAGGCTCAGGCAATGCGAGCCATGAAGGTTTTGCAGGTCAGCGCGGAGATCTTCCCGCTGTTGAAAACCGGCGGACTGGCCGACATTGCAGGTGCGATGCCCGGCGCGCTGGCTGCCGCGGGTTGCGAGGTGCGGGTGTTGCTGCCCGGCTTTGCCAGTGTCCTGGCAGACCTGAAAGATGCGCAGGAGTCGATGGAACTGACGGCGCCATGGGGTCAGAGCCTGGTGTTGCGTCGCGGACGCCTGGCCAGCCTGGGACTGACGGCTTATGTGATCGATGCACCGCAACTGTACCGTCGCCCCGGCGGTCCCTACGAAGACGCGCGCCGTCGGCCGCACGCCGACAATCACCGCCGGTTTGCATTGCTTGGCTTTGCGGCCGCCGAACTGGCCTGCGGCCTGGACGCCGACTGGTGGCCTCAGGTGGTGCACAGCCACGACTGGCACGCGGCCCTGGCGAACGCCTATATGGCGTTCTCTCGCGCGCGCCGCGCAAGTCCGGTGGCCAGCGTTTTTACGGTGCACAACCTGGCCTACCAGGGTGTTTTTGCGCCCGAGTCGTTCGCCGACCTCGGATTGCCGGTGAATGCCTTTGCGGTCGACGGGCTGGAGTATCACGGGCAGGTTTCGTTCATGAAGGCGGGCCTGTACTATGCCGACCGCATTACGACGGTCAGTCCCACTTACGCGCGCGAGATTCAGGCGCCGGAGCAGGGTTGTGGTCTGGACGGTCTGCTGCGCGTGCGTTCCGAGGTTTTGTCGGGTATTTTGAACGCGGTCGACGAGTCGGTCTGGAACCCGGCGCGGGACCCCTTGATCGCGGCTCCCTTCGACGCTCGCAGGCCTGCCGGCAAGGTGCTCTGCAAGGCGGCCTTGCAGCGGGAACTGGGCTTGGCGCCGCGAGCCGACGCCATGATGTTCGGCGTCGTCAGCCGCCTGACCGAGCAGAAGGGTCTGCAGCTGGTGCTGGGCGGGCTCGATGCGATGCTGGAGCGCGGCGCGCAAGTGGTGCTGCTTGGAAGCGGCGAGGTGGCGCTGGAAAATGCTTGGCGCGGTTGCGCGCGCGCGCATCCGGACTCGGTCAGCGTGCACATCGGCTATGACGAGGGACTGGCGCACCGCATTTTTGCGGCCAGCGATGTGACGCTGGTGCCATCGCGCTTTGAGCCCTGCGGCCTGACGCAGATGTATGGCTTGAAGTACGGCAGTCTGCCCCTGGTGCACCGGGTTGGCGGCCTGGCCGACACGGTGGTGGACAGCACGCTGGAAGATCTCGCGGAGGGCCGTGCCAATGGCTTTGTGTTCGGCGAATTTACGCTTGAGGCCTTCAACCGGGCGGTGTGCCGGGCCTTTGCGCTGCACCGGCACCGCCTCCACTGGAACCGGGTTCGCGCGCGCGCCATGCGCCAGCCGCTTGGCTGGGAGTTTGCGGCGCAGCAGTATGTCGCGCTCTATCAGTCCACCTTAAACAGCCTGCAGTAACAGCAGGCTGTGCGCCGGCACCAGGCAGGCCGGTTCACCCAGGCTGCACCCATGGGCCAAACCACGGGGGTGGCTGGTGTCAAGGACGGCTTGCCAGACACCGTGGGGCAACTTGAAGGTCTGCGCTCTGTGGCTGGCGTTGACCAGTAACAGCAGGGGTACTTTGGAGCGGCCAGGTTTGCCGATCAGGCAGCCCAAAGTCCGCTGCGTCGGATCGTGCCAGGCGTCGCCTTGCAGCGCCGAGCCGTCGCGGTTGAGCCACGCAATATCGCGCAGGCCATGAGAGTCGGCAACGCCGTGGTACCAATGGTTGGCGAACGGCAGGGTGCTGCGGCGCAATGCAATGACATGCTCGGTGAAGGCCGTCAGTTCGCCGTCGGTTGCCGACCAGTCGGTCCACGTGGTGGCGCTGTCCTGGCAGTAAGGATTGTTGTTGCCGCCTTGCGTGCGGCCGAGTTCGTCGCCGGCGCACAGCATCGGCGTGCCCTGTGCCAGCAGGGTGGTGGCCAGCAGCGCGCGCTGCAGGCGCCCGCGCAGGGCCAGCACCTCTGGCGAATCGCTGGGGCCCTCGACGCCACAGTTATGGCTCAGGTTGTGCTGATGCCCGTCCCGGTTGTCTTCGCCGTTGGCCTGGTTGTGTGGCTGGTTGTAGCTGACCAGGTCGCGCAGTGTGAAACCGTCGTGCGAGACCACGTAGTTGACGGACTCCGCCGGCGTTCGCTGACGTGTCTGGTACAGGTCGGAGGAGGCGCACAGGCGCAGGGCAAAGTCGCCCCGCGCACTGGCCGCGCCGGCGTCGTCGGGCGCTGCGGCCGACTGGATCCAGAAGCGGCGCATGACATCGCGAAAACGATCATTCCATTCGAGCCAGCCGCGCGGAAACCCGCGCGTCTGGTAGCCGCCGGGGCCGAGGTCCCAGGGCTCTGCGATCATCTTCACGCGCGACAGCACCGGGTCCTGGGCCACGGCCGTAAAGAAGGCGCCGTCGCGGTTGAAGCCATGGTCGTCGCGGCCCAGCACGGGCGCCAGATCGAAGCGAAAGCCGTCGACGTGCATCTCATCCACCCAGTAGCGCAGACTGTCCATCACCAGTTGCAGCACGCGCGGATGGCGGATGTCGAGCGTGTTGCCGCAACCGCTGTGGTTTTCGTACTGGATGCGCGACTCCGGCTGCAAGCGGTAGTAGCTGGCGTTGTCCAGGCCCCGAAAGCTCAGCGTCGGTCCGGTTTCGTCGGACTCGGCGGTGTGGTTGTATACGACGTCGAGCAAGACCTCGATGCCGGCTTTGTGAAGTGAGCGCACCATGGCCCGAAACTCGTCCCGCGCTGATTGGCCGCCGGTGTGGCTGGCCAGTGCCGGGTTGATGCAGAAGAAGGCCAGGGTGTTGTAAGACCAGTAGTTGCGCAAGCCGAGCTTGACCAGGCGCTCCTCACTGATCGCAAAATGCACCGGCAGAATGCTGACCGCCGTGATGCCGAGCCGCTGCAGGTGAGCGATCGAGGACTCGTGGGCGAGGCCGGCGAAGGTGCCGCGCAGCGGCTCCGGAACCATCGGGTTGAGCTTTGAAAAGCCCTTTACGTGCATCTCATAGAGCAGGGTGCTGGCAAGCGGGGTGTGCAAAGCGCGGTCATCGCCCCAGTCGAAGGCGTCGCGCACGACGCGCGCCTTCAGAGCCAGGGCGGCGTTGTCGCGGGTATCGGGCTGCGCCGGGTCCTGGCGGTCGAAGCCAAAATGAGCGTCGTGCCAGTCAAAGGAGCCGACCAGCTCGCGGGCATAGGGGTCCAGCAGCAGCTTGGCGGCATTGAAACGATGGCCGCACTCGGGTTGCCACGGGCCGTGCGCGCGCAGCCCATAAATCAGGCCAGGCTGAGCGCCTGGCAAATAGCCGTGCCAGACATCGCTGCTGTGAGCGGGCAGCCGCAGCCGCGCCACTTCGCGGCAGCCGCTGTCGTCAAACAGGCACAGATCCATGGCCTGTGCGTTGGCTGAGAACACAGCGAAGTTGATGCCCTGGCCGTCCCAATGCGCGCCCAGGGGCCAGGGATGCCCGATCTGCAAAGGAAGCAGGGTCGGGACCGATGTCAAGGCGTCCATTCGAGCATCACAGTCGCCAGCGGGGGCAGGTTCAGCAGGATCGACCAGGGTCGCTTGTGCCATCCGATGGGCTGAGCGCTGGCCAGCCCCAGGGGCGTACCGACATTGCTGCCGCCATAGTGCACGGAATCGGTGTTCAGGCGTTCGCGGTAGGTTCCGGCCTGCGGCACGCCCAGGCGGTAGGCGGTCCGCACGGCGGGCGTGAAATTGCAGACGGCAATCACAATGGCCTTGCTGTCCAGACCGCGCCGGATGAAGCTCAGCACCGAATGCTCGGCGTTGTCGTGCTCGATCCACTCGAAGCCGGACGGCACGAAGTCGAGCTGGTAGAGCGCCGGTGTGCTGCGGTAGAAATGGTTGAGGTCACGCACCAGTCGTTGCACGCCCTGGTGCGGTGCCTGTTGCAGCAGATGCCAGTCCAGGCTCTGGTCGTGGTCCCACTCGCGTTCCTGCGCAAACTCGCATCCCATGAACAGCAGCTTCTTGCCTGGATGGGCAAACATGTAGCCCAGATAAGCGCGCAGGTTGGCAAATTGCTGCCAGCGGTCGCCTGGCATCTTGCCCAGCAGCGAGCCTTTGCCGTGGACCACCTCGTCGTGCGAAATGGGCAGGACGAAATTTTCGTTGAAGGCGTAGACGATGCTGAAAGTGACTTCGCCGTGGTGGTGTCTGCGATGGATCGGGTCGCGGCCCATGTAGCTCAGTGTATCGTTCATCCAGCCCATGTTCCACTTGTAGTGAAAGCCCAGCCCGCCGTCATAAGTGGGTCGCGATACGGCGGGAAAGGCGGTGGACTCCTCGGCCAGCGTGATGGCCTGCGGGCGTTGGCCGCCAACGACTTCATTCAGGCGCCTGAGAAAGGCGATCGCTTCCAGATTCTCGCGTCCGCCATGGACGTTGGGAATCCACTCGCCGGCCTCGCGGCTGTAGTCGCGGTACAGCATCGAGGCCACCGCATCGACGCGCAAGCCGTCGACGCCGAAGCGCTCCAGCCAGTACAGGGCGTTGCCGACAAGAAAGTTGCTGACCTCGGTCCGGCCAAGGTTATAGATCAGCGTGTTCCAGTCGTTGTGAAAGCCTTCGCGCGGGTCGGCGTACTCGTACAGGTGCGTGCCGTCGAACGTGGCCAGTCCGTGCGGGTCGCTCGGAAAGTGCGCTGGCACCCAGTCCATGATCAGGCCGATGCCCGCGGCATGACAGCGCGCCACCAGTCGGCCAAAGCCG
Organism: uncultured beta proteobacterium; assembly: GCA_903839085.1. Lineage (GTDB taxonomy): Bacteria > Pseudomonadota > Gammaproteobacteria > Burkholderiales > Burkholderiaceae_C > Rhodoferax. Next base: position 23,184 of record CAIMBE010000204.1, read on the forward strand.
GCGGCCTCGCCAAAGCGCGCGGTTGGCGCATACAGGCCGACCGGTTGATAGCCCCAGGAACCGTCGAACGGGTGTTCGCTGATGGGCAGCAATTCGATGTGGGTGAAACCCATGTCCAGCGCATAGGGCACCAGCGTGTCGCCGATTTCATCCCAGGTCAGCCAGCGCTCGCCCGCCTCGCCTGCGCGCCGCCAGGACCCCAGATGCACCTCGTAAATGCTGATCGGCGCATCCAGGGCGTTGGCGCGCTGGCGCTTCGGGTCAAAAGGCAGCGGGACCGGCAACTGGCCGATGACGCTCGCGGTCGCCGGTCTCGCTTCGGCCTGCAGGGCATAGGGGTCGGCCCTGGCCGGCAACACCCGTCCGTCCCGGGCGCATATTTCATATTTATAGGTGGCGCCCATATGGATGGCCGGCAGGAACAGTTCCCAGACCCCGCATTCACGGCGCAGGCGCATCGGATGGCGGCGGCCATCCCAGAAGTTGAAATCGCCGATCACGCTGACGCGCGCCGCATTGGGCGCCCAGACGGCAAAACGGGTGCCGGTCGCGCCCTGCATCTCGCCGCTGTGCGCGCCCAGAACCTCGTACGGTCGCAAATGGGTGCCTTCAGCCAGCAGCCAGACATCCATGTCAGCCAGCAGCGGCGGGAAACGGTAGGGGTCGTCCTGCGTTGTGCTCAGCCCCCCGGGCCATTGCACCGCCAGGCGGTAGGGCGTGCCGGCGGCCATGTCCACGACGCCTTCAAAAAAACCGCTGTGGTCGCGCCGGGCCAGATTTCCAAGGGCTGCACCGGCCGCGGTTTGCACGGTCACAGCCTGGGCGGTGGGCAAGAAACAGCGCACTGAGACCTGACCTGCCGAGACTTCATGCGGCCCGAGCACGGCGAACGGATCACCGTGGCGGGCGCTGCAAATCAGGGCAATGTCTTTGGCGCGCAGCATGGCATTCAGCGCGGCGCCGGCTCCACATGCCAGATTCTCTGCGCGTAGTCGCGAATCGCGCGGTCGGAGGAAAAAGCGCCCATGCCGGCGACGTTGCAGATGGCACGCTCAGACCACTGCGCCGGCTTGCGGTAAAGCGCATCGACGCGGGCCTGGGCGGCAAGGTATGAAGCAAAGTCGGCCATCAGCATATAGTGATCACCGCCCCATACCAGCGGGTTGATCAAGTCGTAGTAGCGGCCCGGTTCATCGGGAGAAAACTGGCCGTCCGCAATGGCGTCGATGGCAGCCCTGAGCGCGCTGTTGTTTTCGTAGTGGTTCACCGGATGATAGCCGGCAACCCTGAGAGCGCGCACCTCGGGTGTCTTCAGGCCGAAGATGAAGATGTTGTCGTCGCCGACCTGCTCGCGAATTTCGATGTTGGCGCCATCATCGGTGCCGATGGTGAGTGCGCCGTTGAGCGCGAGCTTCATGTTTCCGGTGCCAGAGGCTTCCGTGCCTGCGGTCGAGATCTGCTCCGACAAATCGGCGCCCGGCATGATGATTTCCGCGAGCGAGACGCCGTAGTTGGGCATGAATACCAGCTTGAGCCGGTCGCCAATGCGCGGGTCATTGTTGATGACCTGGGCGACGCCGTGGATCAACCGGATGATGGACTTGGCCGCGACGTAGGACGAGGCCGCCTTGCCGGAAAAGATCACCGTGCGCGGCACCCAGATAGCCTTGGGATCGGCCAGGATCGCCTGGTAGCGCGAAACGACATGCAGCAAATTGAGCAACTGGCGCTTGTATTCGTGGATGCGCTTGACCTGCACGTCGAACAGGCTCTCGGCACTGACCCGAATGCCGGTGCTGCGCTCGATCATTTGGGCCAGACGAATCTTGTTGGCGCGCTTGACGGCCATGAAAGCCTGCTGGAACTCGGGATCGCTCTTCATGTCCCGCAGCCGCTGCAACTGATCGAGATCGAGCCGCCACCGCGGGCCCAGCCTGGCATCGAGCAGGCCCGCGAGCGGGGGATTGGCCTGCGCCAGCCAGCGCCGCGGCGTCACGCCGTTGGTCACGTTGGTAAATCGGTCCGGCCAGAGGCTGGCGAAGTCGGAAAAAATGGTTTGCACCAACAGGTTGGAGTGCAGCGCCGAGACGCCATTGACCTTGTGGCTGCCGACGATCGAGAGGTGGGCCATGCGGACGCGGCGTTCGCCGTGCTCGTCGATCAGCGAGAGCCGCGCCAGGTAGCCGTTGTCCCCAGGGCGGTGCCGGGCGGCGAGTTCCAGAAATTCCTTGTTGATGCGGAAGATGATTTCCAGATGACGCGGCAGGACATGCTGAATCAGGCTCACCGGCCAGGTTTCCAGCGCCTCGGGCATCAGCGTGTGGTTGGTGTATGAAAAAGTCCTGCCGCACAAGCGCCAGGCCGTATCCCAGGCCATCCGGTGTTCATCGCACAGGATGCGCATCAGTTCAGCCACCCCGATCGCCGGATGGGTGTCATTGAGGTGGATCGCAACCTGCTCGGCCAGATTGTCCAGTGACGCATGCTCATCAAGATGGCGGTGCACCAGATCCTGGATCGACGCGGCGACAAAGAAGTATTCCTGCTTGAGTCTGAGCTCGCGCCCGGCCGGCGTGCTGTCATTCGGGTACAGCACCCAGGAGATGTTCTCGAACTCGTTCTTGGCGCTGGCGGCTCTGGCGTAGTCACCGATATTGAATGCGCCCAGATCAAAGTGTGCCGGTGCCATCGCCTTCCACAAGCGCAGGGTGCTGACTTTCTGCGTTCCATGGCCGGGCACCACCATGTCATAGGCCTTGGCCGCCACTTCGCCGGCATGGCGCCAGCTGGCGACCCCGTCGCTATGCTCGACCCAGCCGCCAAACCGCACCGGATACGAGATGCCCGCGCGCGGAAACTCCCAGGGTGTGCCATCCTGCAGCCAGGGGTCCGGGTATTCGATCTGCTCGCCGTTTGCGATCTCCTGCGCAAACATGCCGTACTCATATCGAATGCCATAGCCGAACGAGGGCAGGCCCAGCGTGGCCATGGAATCGAGAAAACACGCAGCCAGACGGCCCAGTCCGCCATTGCCCAATGCGGCGTCCAGTTCCTCCTCGGCGACATCCTCCATCCTTTGCGCGTGATGCACCACTTCCTGCGCGACGCCGCCGGTCATATCCAGCGCCGCCAGCGAATTGCCAAGCGTGCGCCCCATCAGGAACTCCATCGACAGATAGACCACGCGGCGCGCCTTTCCGCTGCGCTCGCGCTGCTGTGATTGCACCCAGCGTCGCGACAGTTCCTGTCGTGCAACCTGCGCCACGGCCTGCATCATGTCGCGCCGGCTTGCAGCGGATGGCGCCACGCCAATGGTGTTCAGCAGATGTTCATCAATCCGGGACACAAGGTCTTGCCGGGAGGGCGTCTGGCTCAAGCTCAAGTGATATTCCTTAGCGAAAAGTATGCGAATGGCCACGCTCGAATCAAGACCGGGGATTTCCCGCCGAAGCCGCTACCGAGTTGCCGCCAACTCGCCAATGCGCGAGCAGTGGATGTGGAATTATGATTTAAAAAGGGCTGTGCCGCCGCTGTCCCGGTCTTCGGCGGGGCTCGAAATCGGGCCGCCGGCGCATCGGCCTTCGGTCTATAATCCATTCCCTCCGAGGAGCGTTGCAGTTCACGCATGGTGAACGAGGCTCGGACCGTACCAACCGCGCTCACCCACTGCTCTGTGAGGTGAGTCTTTCCCAGAGTATTTCCTGACCGGCAGTGGTTTTTCAAATTCAACTTTGGAGCATGCCATGAGCGTCCTGAATCCTGCCGCCACCGAAAACCACAAGATCGCCGACCCGAGCCTCGCTGCCTGGGGACGCAAGGAACTGACCATTGCCCAGACCGAGATGCCGGGCCTGATGGCGATCCGCGAAGAGTTTGCCAAATCGCAGCCGCTCAAGGGCGCGCGCATCACCGGCTCCCTGCACATGACGATCCAGACCGGCGTGCTGGTCGAGACGCTGCAGGCGCTGGGCGCGCAGGTGCGCTGGGCGTCGTGCAACATCTATTCGACCCAGGACCATGCCGCGGCGGCCCTGGTGGCCACCGGCACGCCGGTCTTTGCCTACAAGGGCGAGAGTTTGACTGACTACTGGGATTACACGCATCGCATCTTCGAATTCGGTCCCAAGGGCTCGAAGACCGAAGGCCCCAATATGATCCTGGACGATGGCGGAGACGCCACGTTATTGATGCACCTGGGCGCCCGGGCCGAGCAGGACATCAAACTGCTGGCCAAACCCGGCAGCGAAGAAGAGACCTGCCTTTTCAATGCCATCAAGGCCAAGCTCAAGGTCGATCCCACCTGGTACAGCCGCCGACTCAAGAACATCATCGGCGTCACCGAAGAAACGACCACTGGCGTGCATCGCCTGAACGAGATGTCGGCCAAGGGCAGCCTGAAGATGCGCGCCATCAACGTCAACGATTCCGTGACCAAGAGCAAGTTCGACAATCTGTACGGCTGCCGCGAATCGCTGGTGGACGGCATCAAGCGCGCCACCGACGTGATGATCGCGGGCAAGGTGGCGCTGGTGGCGGGCTATGGCGATGTCGGCAAAGGCTGTGCGCAGGCCCTGCGCGCGCTATCGGCCCAGGTCTGGGTCACCGAGATCGACCCGATCAATGCGCTGCAGGCGGCGATGGAGGGCTTCAAGGTCGTCACCATGGAATATGCGGCCGACAAGTGCGATATCTTTGTCACCTGCACGGGCAACCTGAACGTGATCACCTACAAGCACATGGATGCCATGAAAGACCAGGCCATCGTCTGCAATATCGGCCACTTCGACAACGAAATTGATGTGGCCTCGCTCGAGAAGTGCAAGTGGGAAGAGATCAAGCCGCAGGTCGATCACGTGATCTTTCCGGCCAAGGGCAAGAAAGCGGCCAAGCGCATCATCCTGCTGGCCAAGGGCCGTCTGGTGAACCTGGGCTGCGGCACCGGCCACCCCAGTTTCGTCATGTCCTCGAGCTTCGCCAACCAGTCGATCGCGCAGATTGAACTTTTCACCAAACCCACGGATTACAAGGTCGGCAAGGTGTATGTGCTGCCCAAGCACCTCGATGAA
>CAIMBE010000205.1 GCA_903839085.1 uncultured beta proteobacterium
CAACCAGGTTGATGATCTGATCAACTTTCTCGACATCGACCCGGATCGAGCCCGCCTCCTTGGCGCTGGCTGCCGCCACCGGGGAGCCGGTCGGCCTGGCGGCTGGCCTGGCCTCGGGCGCCGGTGCCACAGCCGCAGGCGCTGCCGGTACCAGCGCAGCCGGCGCAATTTCAGGTTCCGGCTCTGCTGCAGCTTCGGCGGTCGGCTCAATGCTCACATCGATCTGGTCGGCGTCGATGATGAAGCAGCAGACCGCCACGATGTCATCGCTGTCGCAGCCGGTTTCCAGGCGCACGCTCAGGCTGTCATCACTCTGAATTTCCTCGATCACCGTGCCCAGATTCGCCAGCTCCTCGCTGAGCGACTTGCGGTCGCTCTCACCGACCCCGGCAAAGCGGACCAGCAGCGTTCGCCCGGCCGGCGCGGCGGCGGGTTGCGATGTCGCCACGGGCACCGCAACCGGCACCGGCTCGGGCGGCCTGGCTGGTGCTGCAGCCGTGCCCGCGGCGTCTGCCTGCAGCGACAACTCGCGCAGCACGCCACAGATATGCGCAACCATGACCGGCTCGGGTTCCTCGTCGGCCCGGTAGGCGCTCAACTGTTTCTGCAAAACGTCCTTCGTCTCCAGAAAACCAGTCAGCATCGCCTGGTTTAGAACCAGCTGGCCATGGCGCGCCTTGTCCAGCAGGTTCTCCAGCAGGTGCGTGGTCTCGGTCAGCGCCACAAAACCAAAGGTTGCGGCCCCGCCCTTGATCGAATGCGCTGCCCGGAAGATGGCGTTCAGGTGCTCGCTCTCCGGCGCCTGCAGGTCCAGCCCCAGGAGCAGCAGTTCCATCTCGGCCAGCAGCTCGTCGGCCTCTTCAAAGAAAGTTTGATAAAACTGCTTGATGTCCATATCGGCGGCTTCCTTGGTTCTTCACTCGGTCCGGGCCTGCGACACCATCGCCGGCGTTGACGCTGGTGCCTTGGGCCCGCCAGCCGGCTGCGCGACCGGCAGCTTGACTCCGGCGCTGGTCGGCGTCGCCGCGTTGGCAGTCTCGATCGCCGCCTGCGCCCGATGGTTCAGCACCACAATGCTGATGCGTCGGTTGATCGGCGCCAGCGGATCCTCCTGGTTCAGATGCATGCTGGCCGCGACGCCCATGACGCGCAGCATCTTTGCGTCGTTCATGCCGCCGGCAATCAGCTCGCGCCGGGAGGCATTGGCCCGGTCCGCTGACAGCTCCCAGTTGCTGTACGACTTGTCGCCCTTCGAGTAAACCGTCGCGTCGGTGTGTCCCGACAGGGTGATCTTGTTCGGCTGCTCATTGAGGACCGGCCCGATCTCCTGCAGGATGGTGCGCATATAGGACAGCACGACGGCGCTGGAGCGGTCGAACATGGAACGGTTCTGGCTGTCGACGATCTGGATGCGAAGGCCCTCGGGCGTGATGTCGAGCAGCAGCTGATGGCGAAACTGCCGCAGCACCGGATTGGCTTCGATCATGTCGTTGAGCCGTTGCTTGAGCTCGCTCAACTTGGCCGTGTCTTCTGCATCGGTCTCGGACTTCTTGGCCTCTCCGACCGAGGTCATGGGATCGCCGCCGCCCGG
>CAIMBE010000206.1 GCA_903839085.1 uncultured beta proteobacterium
AGCTGTGCGCGCACTTGAGCACCTGCTCGTAGGCGGGCAGGGCCAGTTGCGCCTCGATCAGGTGCTTGGCCTGGCGCTCGTGCGCCGCGAAGGCAATCGCCAGAAAATCGGCATCGGCGTGCTCGAAGTTGTAGGCCGACTGCTCCTTCTCGTTCTGCAGGTAGACATCGCCGTAGAGGATCTTGCCCCCACGCTCGCCCGGCGCGGCGCCGGTGTCGGTCCACACCAGCTTGTAGACGTTGTCGACGCCCTGCAGGTACATCGCCAGGCGCTCCAGGCCGTAGGTGATCTCGCCGGTGATCGGCCGACAGTCCAGCCCGCCGACCTGCTGAAAATAGGTGAACTGCGTCACTTCCATGCCGTTGAGCCAGACTTCCCAGCCCAGACCCCAGGCGCCCAGCGTCGGGTTTTCCCAGTCGTCTTCCACGAAGCGAATGTCGTTCTTCTTCAGATCGAAGCCGAGCGCCTCGAGCGAACCCAGGTAGAGCTCCAGGATGTCGGCCGGTGCCGGCTTCAGAACCACCTGATATTGATAGTAGTGCTGCAGACGATTCGGGTTCTCGCCATAACGGCCATCCTTGGGCCGCCGGCTCGGCTGCACATAGGCGGCCTTCCAGGGCTCGGGCCCGAGCGCGCGCAGGAAGGTGGCGGTGTGTGAAGTCCCGGCGCCAACCTCCATGTCATAGGGCTGCAGCAAGGCGCAACCCTGAGCGTCCCAGTAGGACTGCAATTTCAGAATAATTTGCTGGAAGGTCAACATGACGGGCCGGCTTCGGTGCTCACGAGTAAAGCGCCGATTTTACGGGGCTTCCACGGCGCCAGACCGGTCTGGCGCCATCGATCGCCGGCTAGTCCCTGCGCGATCTGCTGCGCGCTGACCAAAATAGCAGCGCCAGCGCCAACAGCCACGCTGGCCACAAGCCAAGGCGCGCGACCCACCAGGCGTAGGGCGTGACACCGTTGCGGCCCTCGACCTCGCCGACCAGAACCGCCCGGGTGTCGCGCTCGAGCGCGCTTTGAACGCGGCCCCGGTGATCGACGATCGCGGTTGCGCCGGTGTTGGTTGCCAGCAGGAAGGCGCGCTCAAACTCGAGGGCGCGCATGCGCGCGATCTGCAGATGCTGATCGATCGCCAGGCCACTGCCGAACCAGGCCAGGTTGCTGACGTTGACAAAGAGGGTCGGCACCAAGGCCGGATCAGCAAACTGCGCCGCCAACTCCTCACCGAACAGATTCTCGTAGCAGATGTTGGTGGCCAGTCTCTGCCCCTGCCAGGCAAAGGGCGGCTGCCTCGCGCCACCCCGGTTGAAATCCCCGAGCGGGATGTTGAGCATCGCCGTGAACCACTTGAAAAACGCCGGGATGAACTCGCCAAACGGCACCAGGTGCTGCTTGTCGTAGTGCCAGACCTGCGCCTGCCCTGGCTGCAGGCCGATCACCGAATTGGTATAGCCCTGGCGCGAGTCGCCCAGCGGGACGCCGACCAGAGCGGCCTGGCCAGCGCCGTCAAAACGACGCTGCAGCGCGTCCCAGTAATCGGGCGGCAACTGTTGCGGCAAGAGGGCGAGGGCGGTCTCCGGTGCTACCACCAGATCGGTTTGGCTGCTGTTCAACTGCTCGCCATACCACTGCAGCGCCATCGGGACGCCACTGCTGGCCTCGAACTTTTCGTCCTGGGGAATGTTGCCCTGCAGCAGCGTGACGCTCAGCCGTCCGCTGGAGGTCGACCAGGCGGGCATGACCGGCGCCAACGCGAGGGGTAGAGCCAGCACAAGCAGCGGCGCGAGCAGGCCGCCCAGGCGCTGGCGCCAGGACCGCTCGCGCCACAGGCGCGCCAGCGCCATCGCCAGCCATGCGGCGATGGCGCACAGGCCATAGACGCCGAACCAGGGCGCATAGGGCGCTAGCGGCCCATCGACGTGCGCATAGCCCGAAGCGCCCCAGCCAAATCCGGTGAGCCAGGTGCCGCGCGCCATTTCCGCCATCAGCCAAAGCGCCGCAAAAACCGTCGCTGCCAGCCAGCCCCTGGCAGGCGCGAGCGCCACGAACAGGCCGGCCGCGCCGGCGTAGAAAAGTGCCATCAGTCCGGTCAGCGCCAGCACCGCCAGAAGCGAAAGCAGAACCGGCAGGCCACCGTAGGTGTGCAGGGCAACAAAGGTCCAGCCGACGCTGCCGATCATCCAGGCCAGACCGAACAACCAACCGGTCACTGCGCCGGCACGCCAGCTTCTGCAGTCCTTCAGCAGGCCTGCCAGCGTTGCCAGCGACAGCAGCTGCAGCCACCAGACTGGCTGACCCGGGCGCAGCCCCATGAGCAGCAGCGCACCCGCTTCGGAGCCCAGCGGCCAAGCCAGACTGGCAGCCTGCGCCGCGCCGGCCAGCAGCGCCAGCGTCAGCCGCGTCAAAGGCGCCAAGCGGGCCGGCGCATCAGACCGCAGCATCGACGATGGGCGACACCTTGAACCATTTCACAGCGCCGCCTTTGGTGTGCAAGACCACAAAATTCAGACCTGCCATCGCGTGACGTTCGCCGCGTTTGGGAACATGCCCCATCTCATGTGCGATCAGGCCACCGATGGTGTCAAACTCGTCGTCCGGATCGCTGCTGGCTAGCCTGACATCGAACGCGTCTTCCACGCGCTCGATGGTGGTGTCGCCGCTGACGCGGTAGCTGTGGTCGGCCAGTCCGTAGATGTCGCCCTCGTCCTCGGCGGTGTCAAACTCGTCCTCGATTTCACCGACGATCTGCTCGAGCACATCCTCGATCGTGACCAGGCCTGCGACGCGACCGAACTCGTCGATCACGATCGCCTGATGGTTGCGGTTGCCCTGGAATTCACGCAGCAGGTCGTTGAGCCCCTTGCTTTCGGGCACAAAGACGGGCGGCCGCAGCAAAGCGCGGATATTGAGCTCCGGTGCTCGCTGCAACTTGAGCAGGTCCTTGGCCAGCAGCACGCCGATGATGTTTTCCCGCTCGTTCTGGTAGACCGGAAATCTCGAGTGCCCGGTATCGATCACGCCGTTCAGCATGAGGTCGTAGGGCTCATCGATATTGACCAGGTCCATGCGCGTCGCCGGCACCATCACGTCGCCAGCCGTCATGTCGGCCATGCGAATCACGCCCTCGAGCATGGCGCGGGATTCGGCGCCAATGATGTTGTTTTCCTGGGCTTCGACCAGTGTCTCGATCAGTTCGGCCGTGGAATCGGGGCCCGGGTGGATGAATTCAACCAGTTTGCGCAGGAAAGTGCGCTTGTCTTCCCGTTCGGGAAATCGCGCAGGGTGGGGGTCTGACACAGAGCAAAGCGCAGGACATGCCGTTGTTGATGACCCCGTAGGATAGCGGATCGCCGGCCCGCTCGGGCAAGATTTGCGGCCGGTGCCTTACTGCGGCATGTTGTGCCGGGCATCCCGGGCGTCGCGCCGGATCGCCTGAACCTCAGCCAGCAGGTCCCGGAATTGCTTGACCTGCACCTTGATCCGATAGTCGGTCTGGGCCACCTGCTCGGCCACCATTTCACTGAATTGCGTCTCGAAGGTGGCAGGCTGAAGCTGCAGGTGGGCCTCGGATTCGGATCCGTCGTGCTGCACCGTGGCACCCGCCTTGGCGGCAATCCTCAGCATCACCGTGTTCTCGCTCAGGGCGTAGATGAAGAGCCGGCTCACGCCCTGGTTGCGCGCGTGCATGATGGCCCGGTCAAACAGGCGTGCGCCGTAGCCCCGGCCACGCGCCGTCTTCAGCACCGAGACGCCGAACTCCGCGCAGGCCGCCAGATTGGGATCGACCGAATAAGCCAGATGCGCCATGGCAATCAGTTCGATCCGGCGGTTGTAGATGCCGAAAATCTCGTCGCGCTCAAAATTGAGCGAGTCGACGTAACGCTGGATTTGCTCGTCGCCGGCGGAAAAGCCGAAACGCAGGTAGCGGTCGTGCGGCTCGAGTGCGAGCAGGTGGCGGGCGATGCGATCGCGATGGTTGACGCCGAGCGACCGAATCGGCACCAGCACATGGGACGCCTGCTGCGGATGGGGTGCAGGCGGGCTCCCGGTCGCGCCCTGCATCACGCTCTGGCCAGATTCCAGCGGGGCTTGTGCCAGGTCAGTTGATTCATACATAGGGCACAATATAAGGGTTTTCCCTAGAGTGCTTCACCCAAAGTGGTCCAGGTCCAGGCCGGATCAGCGCACTTGTTGCCTGCGCGCCGCCTGGCAAGTCAACTTTCACTGCCTGGATCTTGAAATTCCCACAAATAGCCTTATCATTAGCACTCGTGAGAGTTGAGTGCTAACAGGCTTTTGTTCTGGGAGGTCGCTCTCTGCGGTTTGGGGTGCCGGCTTTGGCTTGGCACCCGTATTTTTTCAACCTCTGTTTCAAATTCAAGGAGATCCCATGAAACTTCGTCCTCTGCACGACCGCGTTATTGTCAAGCGCGTCGAAAACGAAACCAAGACCGCCTCCGGCATCGTCATTCCTGACAGCGCCGCTGAAAAACCTGATCAAGGCGAAGTGCTGGCCGTGGGTCCTGGCAAGAAGAACGACAAGGGCGAACTGAGCCCGATGGCTGTCAAGGTCGGCGACCGCGTCCTGTTCGGCAAGTACAGCGGCCAGACCGTCAAGGTTGACGGCGACGAACTGCTGGTCATGAAAGAAGATGACTTGTTCGCTGTTGTTGAGAAATAAAGCTGCTGCGCTTTCTTCCCAAACAACCCGTTTTGTAATTATTTGAATTTAATGGAGAAATAATCATGGCAGCAAAAGACGTCATTTTCGGCGGCGAAGCCCGCGCACGCATGGTCGAGGGTGTCAACATCCTGGCCAACGCAGTCAAAATCACCCTGGGCCCCAAAGGCCGCAATGTGGTGCTGGAGCGCTCGTTCGGCGCCCCCACGGTGACCAAGGACGGTGTTTCCGTCGCCAAGGAAATCGAGCTCAAGGACAAACTCCAGAACATGGGCGCCCAGATGGTCAAGGAAGTTGCTTCCAAGACCTCCGACATCGCCGGTGACGGCACCACCACCGCCACCGTGCTGGCGCAAGCCATCGTGCATGAAGGCATGAAGTACGTGGCCGCCGGCATGAACCCGATGGATCTCAAGCGCGGCATCGACAAGGCCGTCACGGCGCTGGTTGCCGAACTGAAGAAGGCCTCCAAGGCCACCACCACCTCCAAGGAAATCGCGCAGGTCGGCTCGATCTCGGCCAACAGCGACGAAGCGATCGGCAAGATCATTGCCGACGCCATGGACAAGGTCGGCAAGGAAGGCGTCATCACCGTGGAAGACGGCAAGTCGCTCGACAGCGAACTTGAAGTGGTTGAAGGCATGCAGTTTGACCGCGGTTACCTGTCGCCCTACTTCATCAACAGCCCGGAAAAGCAGGCCGCTTTGATGGAAAACCCGTTTGTGCTGCTGTACGACAAGAAGATCAGCAACATCCGCGACCTGCTGCCGACGCTGGAGCAAGTGGCCAAATCCGGCCGTCCGCTCTTGATCGTCTCGGAAGATGTCGAAGGCGAGGCACTGGCCACCCTGGTGGTCAACACCATCCGCGGCATCCTGAAAGTCGTGGCTGTCAAGGCCCCGGGCTTTGGCGACCGTCGCAAGGCCATGCTGGAAGACATCGCCGTCCTGACCGGCGGCAAGGTCATTGCCGAAGAAGTCGGCCTGACGCTGGAAAAAGTGACGCTGGCCGACCTCGGTTCTGCCAAGCGCGTAGAAGTGAGCAAGGAAAACACCATCATCATCGACGGTGCCGGTGCCGCCGCTGACATCGAAGCCCGCGTCAAGCAAGTGCGCGTGCAGATCGAAGAAGCGACCAGCGACTACGACCGCGAAAAGCTGCAAGAGCGCGTGGCCAAGCTGGCCGGCGGCGTTGCCGTGATCAAGGTTGGCGCTGCCACCGAAGTCGAAATGAAGGAAAAGAAAGCCCGCGTCGAAGACGCCCTGCACGCAACCCGTGCTGCGGTGGAAGAAGGCATTGTGGCCGGCGGCGGTGTCGCGCTGCTGCGCGCCAAGCAAGCGGCTGGTGACATCAAGGGCGACAACGCCGACCAGCAAGCCGGCATCAAGCTGGTCATGAAAGCAATCGAATCGCCCCTGCGCGAGATCGTTTTCAACGCCGGTGGCGAGGCCTCGGTGGTGGTGAATGCGGTGCTCAACGGCAAGGGCAACTACGGCTTCAACGCCGCCAACGACACCTATGGCGACATGATCGAAATGGGCATTCTGGACCCGACCAAGGTGACCCGCACCGCGCTGCAAAACGCAGCGTCTGTCGCATCCCTGATGCTGACCACCGAATGCATGGTGGCCGAGGCTCCCAAGGCCGAAAGCGCTGGCGGCATGGGTGGCATGGGCGGTGGTGATATGGGCGGCATGGGTGGCATGGGCGGCATGGGCATGTAAAGCCGCGTCGAACTAAGTTGTAGTTCATCGCGAAACCTGCAGGGTGCAAACCTTGCAGGTTTTTTTATTGCCTCGTGTTATGGCTCGGCGTCTGAGCTGCAACGCCCTCTGGCTTTGCATCAAGGAAGCCAATCTGCCAGACTTGATCGCAATTGTGCGGCTGAGACAAAACGGACACCGCTCCAGCCCAGGGTGCGTGCCACATCCACGTTCTCCTGCAGGTCGTCAACAAACAGCGTCTGCTCCGGCGCCAGGGTGTAGCGACTTTGCAGAAGTTGATAGATCGACGGATCGGGCTTGCTGCGCTGCACGTCGCCCGAAAAAATGCCGCCGTCAAACCACTGCAAGAAAACGTACTTTTGCTCCAGGATGCGGGCAAAGGGCGCCGGCATATTCGAGAGGAAGAAAAGCCGCAGGTCGCCGCGCTCGCGCCGCCTGCGCTCCAGGTCGGCCAGCAGGGCCAGAGTCTCGGCGATGGGAAGCAGCCGTTCGCCGATATCCGAAACCAGGCCATGCACCCGCGCCTGCGGCAGGTCCAGGCGAGCGGAGGTTCGTGCCGTGACCACCTCGGCACTCAAAGTACCGCAGTCAAAGGCATGCCAGTCCGCGTGCCTGAAGATCGACCTGGCCAGGTGCTGCGCAGCCTCCGGCGTTGCCGCCAGTTCCGGGAAGTGGGCCGATACCAGTTGCGCGGGCTGCCACTGGAACAGCACAGCGCCGAAGTCCATTACCAGGTGATGCACGGTCACTTGCGAAGGCGACTCAACAAACCCGCGGTCGAGCCGTCGAGCCCTGCCGGGTCGCCGCTTGCAAGTCGCTGCTCCAGGTCCTTCGCCAGCACCTTGCCCAGTTCCACTCCCCACTGGTCGAAACTGTTGATGCCCCACAGGGAGCCGCTGACGAACACGCGGTGCTCCTGCAGCGCAATCAGGGCGCCCAGGCTGGCCGGCGTCAGCTCATCGAGCAGCAGAAAAGTGCTGGGCCGATTGCCGGGAAAGTGGCGATGACCGCCGGCATCGGCCTTGCCCTGCATCAGGGCCTGCGCCTGCGCCAGAACGTTGGCCAGCAACAGTTCGTGATGACCCGGCAGGTCGTGCTTGGGTCGCTTGACCGCGACGAACTCAACCGGCACCACATCGGTTCCCTGGTGCAGCATCTGAAAGTAGGCGTGCTGTCCGTTGGTGCCCGGCTCTCCCCACAGCACGGGCGCCGTGGCGTATCCGAGTGCGGCACCCAGGGTGTTGACGCGCTTGCCGTTGCTCTCCATCTCGAGCTGCTGCAGGTAGGCCGGCAGGCGTCGCAGCGCGCTGTGATAGGGAGCGATCGAGCGGCTGCTGAACCCATGAAAATTGCGGTACCAGACGTCGAGCAGCGCCAGCCGCACCGGCAGGTTGCGCGCCAGCGGTGCCGTGCGAAAGTGCTCGTCCATGTCGTGCGCGCCGGAGAGAAATTCGCGAAATCCCGCCTCCCCGATGGCGATCGCGAGCGGCAGGCCGATTGCCGACCAGACCGAATAGCGCCCGCCAACCCAGTCCCAAAAGCCGAACGTGGTGCTGATGCCAAACTCCCTGGCGGCCGCGACGTTGGTCGTCAGCGCAGCAAAATGAAGGGCGACATCGGTGCCGCCCTGCGCCTCAAACCAGGCCTTGGCCGAGCGCGCGTTGGTCATGGTCTCGATCGTGGTGAAGGTCTTGCTGGCCAGCAGGAACAGCGTGCTCTCGGGCCGCAGGCGCTTGAGCACCGACGCCAGCTCATGGCCGTCGACATTCGAGACAAAATGAAAACGCTTGGCGGGCAGGACAAATTCGTCGAGCGCGAGCAGCGCCATCTGCGGACCGAGGTCGGAGCCGCCGATGCCGATGTTCACGACGTCGGTGATCGCCCGGTCGGCGCGCACGCTCTGGGCAAAGGCCAGCATGGCGTCCAGGGTCAGGTGAACCTGCGCCAGCTCAGCGGCCAGCGGGCCGAGCGAATCGCGCGCAACTGCTCCAGCGCGCGCCGGCGGCTGGCGCAGCAGCCAGTGCATGACGGCGCGTCCTTCCGTGCCATTGATCGCGGCGCCGGCAAACATGGCGTCGCGGTGCGCCTGGACGCCGGTTTGCTGCGCCAGTTGCAGCAGCAGCAGTTGGGTGGCGCGGTCGATCAGGTTCTTCGAGAGATCGGCGAAGACATGCGGCGCGTCCTGGCTGAAGGCCTGGAAACGATCGGCCTCGGTGGCAAACGCAGTGCGCAGATCAAAAGACTGTCCGCTCGTGTTGAAGGCGTTCTGCAGCGCAGCCCAGACGGGCGTTTGATCGCAAGCAATGTGGTTCATCAAAAGTTCTTCCCGGCCAACTCAGGCCGCCATTATCCGGCGACCACCGAGACCCCGTGACCGGCCAGCGTGAGCCGCACTTCGGCCCCCAGCGGCAGGACGTCGGTGAGGTCGCGCGAGACCACGAACACGCTGCCCAGCGCCGTCTCGAAGGTGTACTCGAAAAAGCTGCCCAGGTAGGCGAGCTTTAGCAGCTTG
>CAIMBE010000207.1 GCA_903839085.1 uncultured beta proteobacterium
CTCAAGGTGGCGAGATACGAAACGAAGCTTTTCATCCATCTTGCGACACTCCTTCCACGGCATAGCAGGTTCCCTCCTATGCCAAAAACTGTAAAGGATGTGTCCGGTATGAACTGTTAACTATGTCTTGGTATGTTCAAGACCTCAAACCTGCTCAGCAGGCCTCGAGGCAGCCTCAGGCCCCGCAACACGCGGGGCTTTTTGCTTTGGGCTCCTGACTTGGGCCTTCGGCAGCAGCCCGAGAAAGGCGTCTCAAACCCCGTTTGTCTCAAAACCTCATGACTTTTTCGGACTTGGTTCCGAGCCGTGAATTTGCGGGTGAAGGCAAAACAGGCTTTGAACCAAGCTGAATGAAATTTCGTGGTTCATAGCGTTTTGGGTGTCAGCCTGAAATGAATAGGTTAAGCCTGTTCGCGATTCGTTCGCGACGTACTTCAAGGAACTTCTTGTAGGCGGGGGTTGATGTTTTCGGACTTGGCCATGGGACTTGGCTCGGACTTTGAGGCGATTCGATCTTGTGGGTGAGATTGCATGCTGCTGTCAACCAGGCCGGCTTCAACATCCGCCAACATCCGCTGCAGAGCCGGTCGCTCCAGGGTGGAGCCGGTGATGCCGGGATCGTCGTAAGAAACGGAGGCTGGCAGCCAGCTCAGATGGTGATGGCTGGCAATGTAGCCAAAGCACGCCTCCTGCTGCGCAGTGATCGAGCCAAATGCTGGATCGACCTCGCCCTCCCGAGAAGTGCGAGCGTAGACCGCGCAGCGCAGCGCTTGCTGCGTGCTGGGCGTGGGCTTGGTGAGGCTCGACGAGTCCATGGCCCCTCGATCATCGCAGAGGCCATTGCACACATGGTGCGCGCCCATTTTGAACCATCAATGGTCTTGACAGAATATGTATTTAAATCCATAATGCACCGATGGCATGGGTCGTTCTACTTCATGATGACTTTGATACAGAGTTCACCGTGTTCAATGAAAGCCTTCAGGACGAACTGCTGGCCCATGCCAAGTTGCTGGCGGAGTTCGGACCGAATCTGGGTCGCCCGACAGTGGACACACTCAAGGGTTCAAAGCATGCCAACATGAAGGAATTGCGCTTCGCCTGGGAGGGTGAAGTCTGGCGTGTGGCCTTCGCTTTTGACCCACAGCGTCAAGCGGTCCTCCTGGTCGCGGGCGACAAGGGCGGTGCACACCAGCGGCGTTTTTACCAACGATTGATTGCTGTGGCTGATGGCAGGTACGACGGCCATCTCGCAACACTCAACACCAAACAAGGCAAGGAGGCCAAATATGGCAAGAAAACTCGATGATGTCATGGCCGCCCTCCCCGCAGTTCGCAGGAAGCGCGTTGAAATGCGCGCCATGGAACTGGCGACGCTCAAAGACCTGCGTAAGGCTGCCGAACAGACCCAGGTTGACTTGGCCGTTGCACTGGGCGTCGGTCAAGATACCATCTCGCGGTTGGAGAAGCGTAGCGACATGCTACTTTCCACACTGCGGCACTACGTGGAGGGCATGGGCGGCAAGCTAGAACTGGTGGCCCAATTCCCGAATCGCCCGCCTATAGTGATCGACCATCTCGGTGTCGAAAAAGCACCTCTTCGTGGCAACGATGGAACTCGGGCTACTACCCGTGATAAGTTGGCGCGGGCGTGACTGGATGGTGTTTACGCTTACACCCGCAATGGCTACGAGCTGACCAGGACGATGTCGAAAACTTCAGGAAATACCGACTGTTCACATTCATTCTGGCCGCCAGTACATAGACTTCGAAATCGCTCAGCGCGATTTCAGGTTGGCCCAAGCCCCGCACCACGCGGGGCTTTGCGCTTAGGGCTCCTGACTGCGCCCTTTCGGCAGAGGTCGAAAAAGTGGTCTCAAAGGCCTTTTGTCTCAAAACCTCCTGACTTTTTGGAGTACGGTACGGAGGTCGGTGTTTTTTGACCATCTCGCAAATTTGGCACGTACCGAATGATTCTGATTTCAGTTCAGTGGTGGTTTCTGAATCCGTAAGATTGACCCTTTGCAAAGTTCCTCTCCATGCCACGCATTCAGTTCACCACCGCACAGCGATATCCCTTCAACACGGAAATCCAGATCTACATCAGCCATGTCAATCAAGGCGGGCACCTGGACAATGCGCAGTTGCTGACCTTGGTTTCCGAGGCGCGGGTGCGGTTCTTCAAGTCGATGGGCTATTTCGAGTCGGGCGTTGAAGGTGCACTTATTGTCGTGGGGGACATCGTCGCCCAGTACAAGTCCGAAGGATTTCATGGAGAGATCATGCGTATCGAGATGGCCACCACTGACTTCAACAGGTACGGTTTTGACCTTCAATTCCGGATGACCGAAAAGGACACTCACCGTGAAGTAGCACTTGGCAAGATCGGAATCGTCTTCATCACACGAGCGGACCGCAAAGTGCAGTTGATTCCACCGGCCTTTATGGCAAAAGTGAACCAGCTTTGAGCTCTGCTGCGGCAACGTAAGTAACCCGTGCCTTGGTGACCAGAGATCAACGCACGGTTTCCACCACCGGAGACTTGAAGTCAGAGCGTGCCTGCAAGGCCTTTGTACGCGCAGAACACCCCTGGATGTGGTCGTTGACTAGGCCCATCGCCTGCATGAAGGCGTACATGGTGGTAGGCCCCACAAAGCTCCAGCCACGCTTTCTGAGGTCCTTGGACAGGGCAATGGATTCCGGGGATGTAGTGATGCCGCTCATGGACTGGCGGGTGATCTGGTGGGGACGGGTGTCCGTCGCCGGTTCGAACCGCCAGAAATAGGCTGCCAGTGAACCAAACTCATTGCGGAGCTCCTGTGCACGCTGCGCGTTGTTGATGGTACCGGACAAGCGACTTGCTGATGTGAATTCAGGCTTCCGGAGCTCTGGGGTACATCCGCGTCCCTGTAACGCGCCTTCCAATTCCCTGTTACGACAAAATAATTCCCTGTTCTTTTGCAGGCACGATGCCGCCGGTGGCGCTGCGAGCCGCGCCGTGCCTTGCGCGAGACCGCGAGCGCACAAGAAACGCCGGCTGAATGCCGAAACTTTCCCTGTAATTTTCCCTGTTACAGGGAATAATGCTGATACAGGTTCGCGGCAGACTGCACCCACCGCCAGATACCTAAACATGCGCCCTATGGGGCGTTTTGTTTTTTTGCAGACCCAAAAACATACCCAACGGTTTGATCCGGCGCATCAATGCCTAGTTGGTGGTGGCGGATGCAAGTTGAGCCTGTCCTGATCACTGCCCACACCCTTTGCGCTCCCATTTGTCCTTGGCCTTGCCTTCAGCACTGGTCTGCCACTGCATATTTGTGGCGCATCAGCCCCGTGACAAGCGAGGGGGACAACGTGGTCGATCACGTAGCCCTTGCAAGGCCCTTTATCCGTCGCGCATCGCGCCAGCCGCAATGGCGTTTCTTGAATCCCGGTAAAGTGCGGCGTACTTCATGTCCTGCTGCAGGATATGGTCGATCAAAGCCTGCTTGAGCTTGAACCCGGCGTTTATCCATTGCACATCGGTACCATCCGAAACCTTCGACTTGGTCTGCCTGATCGACTCGACCAATTGCCCGTGCATGCGCGCATGATCGTCCGCCTGCGCATAGCGCCATTGCCGGAATAGCTCCTCCTCGCGGGCGAAATGCGCAAGGGCGTCGTCCAGGATGCTCTGCAACCTCACCTGCACTTCGGTCAATGCCATGCGGCTCGAGACGGCTTCATTGAAGCGATCCAGCAGCGCAATGAATCGCCTGTGATCCTCGTCCACCTCGGCAATGCCGACGCTCATCGCGTCGTTCCAACTGATGGACCAGGTTCTTGCTTCCATCATGGCCGATTCAATCGCTCGATCAGATCCGCGGGTATTGCAAGGCTAGCCTCAGGTCACGACAAAATCCGCCGCTGTAACCGCGGGATGACCGATCAGCATTGCGAACTGGACCGCAGCGCCAACACCGCTGCCGTCTGCGTCGTAGTAAAGCGCGCCGGTCGTGGTGTTGTACAGGATGTAGTCGTTCGCATCCACTGGCGCCGCGGTGGCGCTCGCGGCGAAATTCGCGGTGGGCAGCGTGCCCGTTTTGGTCAGCTTGGTAAAGATCGCATTTTCGAGCTGAATGGCATCGGCGCCATGGATGAAGTCCTGAATCGTGTCAACGTTAGTCGCTGCGCTGAGCGCGGTTTCGAAACGGAAGACGTCGGCACCTGAGCCTCCGGTCAGGCTGTCATTGCCGGCGCCACCGACCAGCACATTGTTGCCGCTGTTGCCAATCAGCGTGTTCGCCAGCGTGTTGCCAGTACCGTTGATCGCAGCCGAACCGTCCAGAATCAGGTTCTCGACGTTGACCGCCAGGGTATACGCGGACAGGGTGGAATGGACGGTATCGGTGCCCTCGTTCAAGGCTTCCGTGACCACGTCACCGGTTGAATCGACGAAATAGGTATCGTTGCCCGTGCCGCCGACCATCTTGTCGGCGCCGGCTCCACCGTTGAGCGTATCGTTGCCAGCCAGGCCATTGAGCGTGTCGTTGCTGCCCAGGCCGTTCAGCGTGTCGTCCTGGGCAGTGCCACTCAGGATGTCGGCTTTGGCCGTGCCCGTGAGCGTCACTCCCGCGAGCGGCGTGATGTCCAGTGTGGCGCTGCCCGCGGCGCTGAGGTTGCCGTCGGTAACGCTGTAGCTGAAGCTCACCGCGCTGCTGTCATTCAGGGCCGGGGTGTAGCTCCAGGTGCCGTTGTTGTTGTTGGCCAGCGCGCCGAGGCCGCTGGCAATGGTCAGTCCGGTCGCGCTCAATTGGGCCAGTGTGTTGTCTACGTCGCTGGCATTGGCCAGCAGTTGGGCCTGGGTGATCAGGCGTGCACCGCTGTCCTGTGCAATCGCTGCCAGGGTCACTGCACTGGTGGTCGGTGCGTCGTTCACCGGCGTGATGTCCAGCGTCGCGCTGCCAGCGGCCGTCAAGGCCCCGTCAGTCACTGTGTAGCTGAAGCTCACCGCGCTGCTGTCGTTCAGGGCCGGGGTGTAGTTCCAGGTGCCGTTGTTGTTGTTGACCAGCGCGCCAAGGCCGGTGG
Organism: uncultured beta proteobacterium; assembly: GCA_903839085.1. Classification (GTDB taxonomy): domain Bacteria; phylum Pseudomonadota; class Gammaproteobacteria; order Burkholderiales; family Burkholderiaceae_C; genus Rhodoferax. The sequence continues at coordinate 5,071 of CAIMBE010000207.1, forward strand.
CAATGGTCAGTCCGGTCGCGCTCAATTGGGCCAGCGTGTTGTCTACGTCGGCGGCATTGGTGAGCAGTTGGGCTTGGGTGATCACGCGCACGCCGCTGTCTTCGGCAATCGCTGCCAGCGTCACTGCACTGGTGGTCGGTGCGTCGTTGACCGCTGCCAGCGAGTAGCTCTGCGTCGCCGCAACGCTATCAATACCGTCGGTCACGTCGTATTTGAGAACAACCGGACCGTTGTGATTCAGCGTCGGGGTGACAGTAAAGGTGCCGTCGCTGTTGTTGATTACGGTGCCATTGTCGGCACTCAGCAGTGACACGCTCAGCGTGTCGCCATCGGCGTCGCTGAAGCCCACCAGCAAGGCAGCGGCGCTGACGATGTAAGCAACGTCTTCGCTACCCGCCGCCAGTACGGCGCTAGGGGTGCCGGTGGGCGCATTGTTGGTCGGTGTCGCCACCGCGGGCTCAATGATGAACATCTGGCTGGCCGACACGCTGGCACCCAACGGGTCAACGACCGTGTATGTCAGTTCCACCGGGCCATTGAAGTTCAGCGGCGGGGTGATGGTAAAAGTGCCATTGCCATTGTCAAAGACTGAGCCGTTGTCCGCGCCCAAGGCCATCACGGCCAGTGCGCCACCCTCCGGATCGCTGAAGCCGGTCAGCAAGTCACTTGCGTTGACGACGTAATCCGTGCTTTCAAGGCCTTTCGCCAGACTCCCTGTCGCACTTCCCGTCGGCGCCTGGTTGATGTGAATGCTGATCTTTTCAAGGTGATTCAGGAACACAGATTGCACCGCGTCTGTCTTACCGGCCCAGTCGTTCCAGACCAGCTTGATCCCACCCAAGTCATGGGCATCCCCCGCCAGGTTCTTGTTCAAATTCTGGATCACACTTAACGGTGACTTGCCGGTTGCTGGATCGACCGTGGGATCAACACCGACAGTGGCAAGGTCAGTGGCGCTCGCAAGATTCAATGTCTTGCCTGTCGCCGCTGCGTTCATGACGGCCAGCATCATGTTCATGCCAGTGGGGTCAGAAACCGATGCCGTCATGGCCACCTGCGCCGCCACTTTCATGAAGGCCACGGCAGTCGGGTCGGCCGGAGTTGTCAGCAAAACAGCGTATGCATCGTAGGTGGCAATGGTGACGTTTGAGGCAAGGCCGAACACGCTCTTTACAGCCATCGAGGCTTCGTTGGGTGTGTAACCGAAGTCGACCGCGTTCTTGATCAGCGTGGTCAGGGGATCCATGACGCTCGCACCCGCGGGCGCGGAAATCACCATCGGGTCGATGCTGAAGCCGGAGGTGGCTTTGGCAACGGTAACGGGAGCGCTGGTCGGCATCTCAGAGGCGCCCAAAGTGTCGGCGTAAGTCGCTATCACCTGCACTTGCTTGCCGACGTCGGCGCTCGAAAGCAAGTAGGTCTTGGCTGTGACGCTTGAGTTGGTCCAGCTGCTGCCGCCATCCGCCGAGGTTTGCCACTGGTAGCTGATGCTTGCCGGGGAGGTGATGCCATCGGCGTCGGTAACGATGGCGGTCAGGGTTTTGCCTGCCATGGCGACCCCGCTGATGACGGCCACGCCAGCGCTGTTGGTGACGGGAGCGGGGGCGCCGACAGGGCTCAGAACGCCGCCAATGAGCTCGTACAAGCGGTCCTTGAATTGCACCAACTCCACATTGGCCAGTGTGTCGGTGCCTTCGGCAGTGGATGTCAACGTGGTGTTCGCTCCAGCGGAACCGACCACGTATTGGTTGAAGTTGCCGGTAAACACGGCCGTGTCAACATCTGCGCCGCCATCAAGAAAGTCGTCGCCCGCGTCGCCCTCCATCTTGTCAGCGCCGCTGCCGCCGTAGACCGCGTCGTTGCCGGAGCCGGCCACCACGATGTCGTCGCCGCCACCCGCGTAGACCGTATCGTTTCCGCTTTGCAGATCGAAATACTCCGCCTGCGTCGACCCGGTCAAGGTGTCGCTACCTGCGGTGCCGCTGGTCGAACTCACCACGCCCGACCCGGGAATATTGCCGGCCGAGAGGTTGGATATGAAAATGCCGCTGTCGTAGATGTGGTCGCCGGTGTCGGCAATGCCAATCTTGATGTGGTTGGTCTGACCCGCAATGATCGGGGCGACGATCTTCAGCACATGGCTGACGCCGTCGTATTCGATTGGCAACACGTTGCCGGTATTGTCCTGAAAATAGCCGGCCGCCAGGTTGGAGCTCACCACGCTCAAGGGAGCCAGCGGGTCGTGGTTGAAATAGGCGTAGTTGACGCCGTTGACCATGACCACCGCGCAATCCACGAACTGGTCAACCCATTCCGGATATTCGTCCGAACCAAACACCAGATCAAAGCTCACCGAGGTGGCAGTGGCGCCGGCGTTAAAGTCAAACTCGAGGGTGGTCGCGTCGTAGGACTGGGTTTGAAAAACGGTGTTGACGACGGCGTTGATGTCGGCGTCGCCGTTGTCGAAGACGGTGGTGCTGTTGTCGGTTCCGAACCAGCCCACGGTATTGGAGGTTCCCGGCGTGGTGCCCGAGGTGAGCAGCAAACCAGCACCGATGCCAAGCGGCGCAAGCGACCCATCGTAGAGATTGACCGCTTCCTGGCCCGATGCCTTCAGCACGATGGCGCTAACAGTGATGCCTGAACCGGGCGCCAGAAGCGCGTTGGTCAGCACAGTATTGTCGGAACCGGTGAAAGTTGTAAACAAGGCCATGGTATTTCCTCCTGAAATCTTGGTTAAGACCCGCGTGCTTGAGCCATTTCTGAGCGCAATGTACTGTTCGAACCTTAAGTCAAGCTGAAGGTGTTTCGGCGTCTGGGGAGCCTGGTCTGCCAGCGGCGCCATGCGCCAGGACGTCTGCGCCATCGAGAACTTGACATCGCGACAGGACGCTTCTTCAGCCTGAGAAGATCAAGAGCCCGGATTTCGACCCTCGGACTTTCCGGCAGTTGCCGCCACAATGCACCTTCAGGGCGTTATGCTGGCGCCTTTGCCCCATTGAAAAGGACTTTTATGCGCAGGTCTTTATCAGGCGCCCCCCTGGCGATGCTGAGCGCATGGCTGCTATCCAGGGACCTGGGCAAGGCCGGCACGCGGCGGACCCGGATTTCAGGCTATGGCGACAAGATCACCAGAATTGATTTGCGTGGAAACGAGCCGTTCTTCATGACGCATGCCGACGCGCCGCGCAAGCATGTGCTAAAGCTCGATCTGCGCAAGCCGCAGCCCGTTTGCAGGCGGCCACCAGCAGCAGGAAGCCCCTTTTGTTGCGTCTGGACACGCAGGCCGCACGGCATGGGCCGCACAGCCTGATCAATCCCCGGCCTGCCGATTGACCCATTGCTCACAGATCCTATGGCCATGCAATATTCCCGCCTATTCCTGAACCGGCCGGATCAGCAGTCAAGCGCTGCCGACACGGTGGTGGTTGTCGATGTCCTGCGGTCCTTCACAACGGCGGCGGTGGCGCTGGCTAAGGGTGCATTGGCCGTCTATCCGGTCGAAGATCCGGCCTCGGTGCGCAATGTCTGCGCAAAGTTCGAGCGCGCGGTATCGGTTGGTGCGGTCGCCGGTGGCGCCCCGGTAGCAGGATTCGATTATGGCAATTCGCCTTCCGCACTCGCGGCCGCCGACCTGGCTGGCAAGACGGTCGTGATCAGCACAAAAGCAGGTGTGCGTGGCCTTTATCTTTTTCGCCGAGCCAGGCGCCTTTATGCCGCCAGCCTGGTGTGCGCAAGGGCGACCGCTGAGGCCATTCGCGCGGCGGGGAGCGAGGAGGTCTGCTTTGTCATTACTGGCGAATGGGTTGATCGCGACGGCGACGAAGACCTCGCCTGCGCAGATTACATTGAATCGCTGCTTCGCGGCGAGCCGAGCGCGCCGGAAGTATTCGCCCAGCGTGTGCGGCAATCAGATTTCGGAGCGCGCTTCGCGAGCGGGACTTGGCCGAACTTGCCGACCGCAGATCTTGACATAGTTGCCCATCCCGACCTATTCGGATTTGCAATGCCGGTGCAGCACGAAGAAGAGGGTCTCGTTATCCGCCGCCACACCCGGTCACCCTGATTGTCATCCATGTGCAGCCACTACCAAGCCCTCAAGGAGCAGGACAAATACCGCCGTTTCTTCGGCGTCGAGCCGCCTGCCGAGCCCGGCAGGTTCGACCTGTGGCCGGGGTATCGCGGCGCCTTCATCCGGCGTCATGCGCAGGCTGACGCGGGCGACGAGGCGGTGCCGCCGCGCGAGGCCCTGGCCGGATTGTTTGGCCTGGTGCCGCATTGGTCGCAGGACAGCCGGATCGTCAAGCACACCTACAACGCCCGAAGCGAGACGGTTGCGCAAAAGCCGAGTTTCCGCGACGCCTGGCGCAAGGCCCAGCACTGCATCATTGCGGCCGATGCCTTTTTCGAACCCGACTGGCGCAGCGGCAAGGCCGTGCCGACACGCATCTCGGGGGCGGAGGGCGAGCCGCTGGGAATCGCCGGCCTGTGGTCATGCTGGAGATCGCCCAGCGGCGAGTTTGTCCATAGCTACACGATGCTGACGGTCAATGCCGACGCTCACCCGCTGATGCGGCTGTTTCACAAACCCGCCGACGAGAAGCGCATGCTGGTGATCCTGCCGCCGCAGCGCTATGGGGACTGGCTGCAGGCGCCTGCCGCGGACAGCATGGCGTTCATGCGGCCCTATGATGGCCTGCTCCAGTGCACGGCACAGACAACGCAGGCACCGGCAGACCAGATCGACCACCCGAGCGCATTGAAGGATTGCTGATGGAACTCTTGCAAGGCATTGAATCGCGCCGCAGCGTGCGCGGATTTGTGGACACACCGGTTCCCGAGGAAACTCTGCGGAGGATTCTGCAGGCGGCCAGCCACAGCCCCTCCTACACCAATACCCAGCCCTGGGAAGTGGCCGTCGTCGCGGGCGCCAGGCGCGATGCGCTGTCCGAACTGCTGCTTGACCTGGCCCGCACAGGCACCCCCAGCAGTTCGGAACTACCGGCGCCGGCGCAGTGGCCGGTGGATCTGGCGAGCCGGGCCGGCGAACATAACGCCCGGCGCTTCCGCGTCCTCGAGGTTGAACGCGATGATGCCGGCGCAAGAAACGAATTGCGCCTGATGAACTACAGCTTCTTCGGCGCACCCTGCGTTCTCTTCCTCTTCATGGACAGCACGCTCAGCGAATGGTCGAGCTTCGACATGGGGCTGTTCGCGCAGTCCATCGCCCTGGCAGCGCACGATCTCGGATTGGGCACCTGTCTGCAGGCCTCGCTGACGCACTACCCCGGTGCCGTTCGCCAGTTTCTGGGCCTGCCCCCGAGCATGCGACTGATGCTTGGCATCTCATTGGGCTATGCCGACCCCGCAGCAAAGCTCAACCGCTATCAAAGCGCCAGGAAACCGCTGGACGATTTTGTAAAGTGGTATCGCTAGCAGGCCTTCGATACAGGTCCTGTCAGGCTGATCGGCACTGGCACCGGCCCTGGAGATGGATGGGCTGCGCGGCGCTGATCCGGCCTGCGACAGTGCGCTAATCCGAAGCAAACCTGATGCGCTGCCTGGTTTGGCGCGGCTGAATAATGTGCTTCAGGGGCAGGACGTTGGTCTGCTTGATTTTTTGCAGCGAGATCGTCGACTTGACGGTCGAAACACCGGGCAGGCGCAGCAGATGCTTTGTCATGAATTCTGACAAGGCGGCCAGGTCATAGGCAACAATGCGCAAGACGTAGTCGGCCTCGCCTGCCACCGAAAAACATTCCAGCACTTCGGGCAGGTCGGCAATCTCGCGCTCGAAGCGCGCGCCGTGGGTGTCGCCCTTGTCGGCCAGCGTGCTGCCATGGCGCTCGAGCACCACATGGGTAAACGCCATGACGCCCAGTCCGACCACCGCCGGATCGATCAGGGCCGCGTAGTGGTCAATCACGCCCGCTTCCTCGAGCCGCTGCACGCGGCGGCTCACTTGCGAAGTCGACAAATGAATCTTCTCGCCCAGGGCGGCGTTGGTGGTGCGCCCGTCGCGCTGAAGTTCGGTGAGCAATTCGAGATCATGCCGATCGACGTTGATGCTGGTCACAGTGTCTCCTGTTGATCATTCCGGAATTCAAGACGCCTGCTTTCGTCATTGCGAGGTCGACGGCCTGCGGCGATCCAGGCACCATCTCGTCATCGCGAAGGCCAAAGGCCTGCGGCGATCCATCCACCATCTCGCCATCGCGAAGGCCAAAGGCCTGCGGCGATCCATCCACCATCTCGCCATCGCGAAGGCCAAAGGCCTGCGGCGATCCATGCGTGGACTGCCGCGCTCCGCTCGCAGTGACGCGAGGAAAAAGGCAATGACGATCCGGACAGTCACGATTTATGGAAGCCTCAATAATC
>CAIMBE010000208.1 GCA_903839085.1 uncultured beta proteobacterium
ACGGCTCAAGGCCATCCACTTCTTCAGCAAGCACTTTCCCGCAGGCTCTGAATGCCAAGCATCCGAAACATGAAATTCCGCATCCATCGGGTGGCCTCGTTGATGCTGGTCGGCTTCTTTGTCTTGCTGACATCCGGGCTTCTCCTGACGGCTTACAGCAAGTTTGAACAGCTGGCGGAGGAAAGTGCGCGCGCCATCGTCGGTCAATTGGTGCGCAGCAATGCCGAAGAATTTGCTGCTTCCGTTGATTCCGTGCGAAGGATCGTGGATGTTCAGGCTTCGATCGGCTATTGGGCATCGATTCCGGCGGGGACGGCGGAGCAGGTGGCCTACGAGCGGCGCTTCAGCGCTGAATTGCGTGAGCGACCGGACTTGCTTGCCTACTTTGTTGCACTGCAGAACGGTGATTTTTTTCAGGTGATTGCGGTGCGCGGCAACGCCACGCTGATCAAGTCGCTTTCGGCGCCGGAATGGACCCAGACGGCGATTCGTTTTGTACGCGACCCCGGTGCGGACTCCGCCAAGACCCATGCGGCTCAGGGTGCGAAGGATTCAAAGCGCGAGGAATATTGGCGCTTCTTTGACGCCAACCAGCAGTTGCTCGGCGAGCGCCGTGCCGCCTCCAGCTTCGACCCGCGGCAAAGTTACTGGTATCAGGCGTCGATGGCAGAAACGGGCGCTGTCATGACCGAGCCGCAGACGCTCATGCCGACCGGTGCGCTGGGCCTGACGATGGCGCGCAAGTTCAATGGCGGCCAGGGCGTGGTCGGCATCGATGTCAGCCTGGTGCCAATCAGCAAGCGACTCGCCGAGATGGCCAGCACAGCGTACACGGTCTCGGCACTGGTGGATCCGAAAGGGCGGCTGCTTGCAGTGGGCGGGGGCGAAAAAGCCGACCTCGGCGGCGATCTCAAGCCGCTTGCGGCGCTGGCCGGGTCCGGCAATCCGAAGCTTGTTCTTTTTGCCGGTGCCGGGCTGTCCGGCGCGGCCGTAAAGGTCGTCAGGATGGCGGGGGAGCCCTTTGTGTTTGCTGCCACCGTCGTGGCGCCCGTCCATGGTGCGAATTACCGAATGCTTGCCTATGCGCCTGTGAGCGATTACGGGGGCATTATTGCGGCGGCCCGAAACCAGATGCTGGGGATTGCGCTGGCGCTGCTGCTGGTGACTCTGCCGATCGTGGTTTTGGGTTCGATGCGGGTGACCGGTGCGCTGCAGGAACTCGCCAGCGATGCCGAGCGAATCAGCCTGATGGATTTTTCGAGCACGCCGGAAGTCAGGTCCGCCTTCATCGAGCTCGACTCGCTGGGCAGGTCGCAAACCGTCATGAAAGCATCGCTGGCGCAGAGCACCGAGTCCCTCAGGGAGACCCACAACAAGCTCGAAAATCTGATCAAGATCGGCCTTGATCTGGGCCGTGAACGCGACCGCATGGCGCTGCTCAAGACGCTCATGGTCAGCGGCACGGCGCTGACCAACAGCGATGGCGGCACGCTCTATCTGATGACCGAGCGAAAGACGCTCGAGTTTGCCCTGCGCACGCGCAGCGACGACCTGCCTTCGTTCGAGATCCCGCTCTACAAGCCCGATACCGGCGAGCCCAACGACAGCTATGTGGCGACCCATGTCGCGTTGCGCAACGAGATCGTGGTGATCGACGACATCTATGCCGAAACGCGCTTCGATGTCAGCGGCACGCGCAAGTTCGACGCCGAATCGGGACACCGCACGGTGTCGATGCTGACGCTGCCCTTGTCGCCGCGCACCGGCGAGGTCATCGGGGTCATCCAGTTCATGAACGCGCAGGATCCGCTGACCGGGCAGATCATTCCGTTCAGCGCGGACGCGATCCGCTTTGTCACGGCGCTGACGGCGCAGGCGGCCGTGGCGCTGGATAACCACCAACTGGTGCAGGCGCAGCAAAACCTGATGGATTCGCTGATCAAGCTGATCGCGGGCGCGGTTGACGCCAAGAGCCCCTACACCGGCGGCCACTGCGAGCGCGTGCCGGCGCTTGCCATCATGCTGGCCGAGGAGGTCGAGCGCCAGCGCAGCGGACCGTTTGGCGATTTTCATTGGGCCAACGACGATGAGCGGCGCGAGTTCCGCATCGGCGCCTGGCTGCATGACTGCGGCAAAGTCACGACACCCGAGTACGTGGTCGACAAGGCGACCAAGCTCGAGACCAACTACGACCGGATTCACGAGGTGAGAATGCGGTTTGAGGTGTTGCTGCGCGACGCCCGGATCGATTGCCTGCAGGCCTGCCTTGATGGCAGGGACGCAGCGGCGGCCCGCGCCGAACTGCAGGCGCGCGGCGCGCAGTTGAGCGACGACTTCAGCTTTATCGCGATGTGCAACGAGGGCGGCGAGTTCATGGCGCCCGAGCGGATTGAACGTCTGCGCCGGATTGCCCAGCAGACCTGGCAGCGCAACTTTGATGACCGCATCGGCATCTCGCGCGCCGCGCTGCGTCGCTTCAGCGGTGTTCCCGCGACGCCGCTGCCGAGCACCGAGCTGTTGCTGTCTGACAAGCCCGAGCATGTGATACCGCGTGGCATCGAGAAGTCGCAGGACCCGCGCTACGGCTTCAAGGTGCCGGTGCCGAAAAATCTCTACAACCTGGGCGAAATCTACAACCTGTCGATCGGTCGCGGCACGCTGACCGACGAGGAGCGCTACAAGATCAATGAGCACATCATCCAGACCATCATGATGCTCGACGCGCTGCCGTTTCCGAAGAACATGCGCCGCGTCCCCGAATATGCCGGCACGCACCATGAAACGCTGCTGGGAACCGGCTACCCGCGCAAGCTCGACGCCAGCCAGTTGTCGGTCCCCTCGCGCATCATGGCGATCGCCGATATTTTCGAGGCCCTGACCGCTTCGGACCGGCCCTACAAGGAGACCAAGACCCTGTCGGAGTCGATCAGGATCCTGTCCTTCTTCAAGAAAGACCGGCACATCGATCCCGATCTGTTCGATCTGTTCCTGACATCGGGCGTCTACAAGTCCTACGCTGCGCAGTACCTGATGCCCGAGCAGATCGATGAAGTCGATATCACCCAGTACCTGAGCTGACGACATGAGCAAACAGACCGCTGGCCGCTGGCTGAACTGGGGTGTGAACATGCTGGCGCCAGTGATCGCGGTGTGCATCGGCGCCGCGCTGCTGCTCTATGACCCGCCGGCGATGAAAACCCTGCGCCTGGCGAGCATGGACCAGTACCAGAGGCTGCACAACCGACCCTACCAGCCGGTGCCGGTGCGGGTGATTGACATCGATGAGGAGAGCCTTGCCAGGATCGGTCAGTGGCCCTGGCCGCGCACCCGGATTGCAGAGATGGTGCAGCGCCTGCGCGAAGCCGGGGTGGCGGTTGTCGGCTTTGACGTGCTGTTCGCCGAGCCCGACCGCACCTCGCCCAAGGCCATGCTCGACATCTGGGACCTGCCCGCCGCGACGCGGCGCGATGTGGCGGCTCTGCCCGACCATGACGAGGTCCTGGCCGCGGCCCTCAGGCCGGGTGGCGTGGTGCTGGGCTATTCGCTTGAGCGGGAGGGGGCGGCAGCGCCCCTGCCGGCGCCGAAATACCGCTATGTGAACCTGGGTGGTTCCGCGCTGCCGTTTGTCAAGCGGTTTGAGCGACCGGTGCCGCCGCTGACGGTGCTGAGCGCTGCCGCCGCCGGCAACGGTGTGCTGAGTTTTGTGCCAGACAACGATGGCGTGGTGCGCCGTGTGCCGCTGATGGTGCGCATGGGTGACACGCTGGTGCCCTCACTGGTGGCGGAGATGCTGCGCGTCGGACAGGGGGTTCCGAACTATGTGGTCAACACCTTGCCGGGCATCGGGGTGATGGAGGTGAAGATCGGGCAGCTGACCGTGTCCACGAACCCCGAAGGTGAAGCCTGGGTTCATTACACCGGACCGGTGAAGGAACGAACCATTCCAGCCTGGAAAATTCTGGCGGGTGCGGTGCCGCCGGGAGAGTTGAAGAATGGTTTCGTGGTTGTCGGTTCGTCGGCCCAGGGGTTGATGGATTTGCGCTTCAGTCCATTGAGTGCCGGCGGCGTCATGCCCGGCGTTGAAGCGCATGCCCAGATGCTTGAGCAGGTGCTGACCGACAACTACCTCTATCGCCCGAACAAGGCAACTGAAATCGAGGCATTGACGCTGGTCGTCGGTGGCCTGGCGGTGGGCGCGCTGGCGCTGATGACCGGCGCGCTGCTGTCGGCGAGCGTGACACTGCTGGTGATCGGTCTGGTTCTCTGGGGCGGCTGGATCGCCTTTGTCGACTACCAGATCCTGCTGAACGCTGTGACGCCGGCGATCGGCATCTTCATTGCTTTTTTGTTGTCAAGCGTGATCCATCATCTCTCGAGCGAGCGGCGCCAGCGCTTTGTCAAAGAGGCTTTCTCGCGCTACGTGTCGCCCAACCTGGTCTCGCACATCGTCGACCATCCGGCCGAACTCGAACTTGGCGGCAAGCGCCAGGAGTGCAGCTTTATTTTTACCGATCTGGCCGGCTTCACCAGCCTGATGGAAAAGATCGATCCGGGCGAGGCGGTTGCCTTGCTCAACGCCTATCTGGACCAGATGATCGCGATCGCGTTCAGCTTCAATGGCACGCTGGACCGGATTGTGGGGGACGCGGTGGCCATCATGTTTTCGGCGCCGGTGCTGCAGCCGGACCATCGGCAGCGCGCCCTGAGCTGCGCGATTGCCATGCAGCGCTACGCGGCGCGCTACTCGGATGACCTCAAGGCCAAGGGCGTTGCTTTCGGCCACACTCGCATCGGCGTGCATACCGGTGAGGTGATCGTCGGCAATTTTGGCGGCTCGACCATCTTTGATTACCGGGCGCTGGGCGATCCGGTCAACACCGCTTCCCGGCTTGAAGCCGTCAACAAGCATCTTGGCACCAAAGTCTGCGTTTCAGAGGCGACCCTGTCAGGCTGCACCGGCGTGGTCACGCGGCCAGTAGGCCGTCTGGTGCTCAAGGGCAAGTCAGTGCCGCTGACGGTGTTTCAGCCAATTCACGATGGTCTTGAGTTCGAGGGTGCGCCGGCCGAAGACCCCGACTACGCTGCTGCCTATGCGCTGATGACGGACGATCCGGCTGCGGCGCTGCTGGCCTTTCGCCAGCTGGCAGCGGACCGACCGACCGATCCGCTGGTCCAGTTGCACCTGCGCCGGCTGGAGGACAAGCAGACCGGCGACCTGATCGTGATGACAGAAAAGTAGCGAACAGGCCTTAGCGGAAAGTGACCTCGCCGCGGCGGTTGCGCGGCTCGTCGGTTTCGTCCGGCGTGGCAACGGCGGGGTTGCTCTCGCCATAGGACTCGACGGTCATGGTCAAGTCTTTGATGCCCAGTTTTTGAAAACTCTTGGCAATCGCCTTGGCGCGCATGAGACCAAGCGCCTCGTTGCGTTTGGTGGAGCCTACGGTATCGGTGTGCCCGACCAGCCAGATGTCCAGTGCCTTGCGCTCGCGCGCCCGCGCCAGCAGGCCCGGCAAAGCCGCCTTCGATTCCTTGGTCAACTGCGCGCCACCGCGAATGAAATAAAGCACTGTCTTCTCGGGTATCGGCGGACGTGCCGACTTCGCCGCGGCGAAGTCCTGCTCCAGTTGCTTGCCGCTCACCTCGACCGGGGCGGCACTGCCATCGAGCAAAGCCATGTCACCGGACTTGGTCAAGACCTGTTCGCCCTGTTTGCCCTGAACGGTCACCCGGCCTATGCTGCCGTCGGGACTCGGAATCAACACCACGTAGGAGCCCGCGGCTTTTGCGGCTACGACCGGCGGCTTGGCAAATCTGGCCTTGATGGCGTCGATGGTATCGACATCGGCTTCGCCCACGGGGCACAGTTCCGCCGGATCTATGCCGGCGCGGTCCTGACCCGCGTCGCCGGCGTTGGGCACGTCGGCACGGTTAACGCCGAGCGCCGCCACCAGCCGACCCATGCCGGCCAGCGTGCGCGCCTGCGCCGCGATCTGGTTGTAGTGCGCGTTGACGTACGAGCGGCTGGCTTCGAAGTATTCGTTCTGGCTGTCGAGCAGGTCCAGCAGCGTGCGCTGGCCGAGGTCAAACTGCTGGCGATAGGCTTCACGCGATTTTTCGGTCGCCAGGCGGTGCTGGTCCATGTAGCGCTGCTGCTCATTGAGGCTGCGCACATCGCTGTAGGCGATCGACAGGATCTGGCGCACGTCGCGGCAGGCTTTCTCCTGCAGGTCGCGCGCCTGCTCGCCCAGGTCCTGCGCCTGGCGCTCGCGCGCCTTGTCCGCGCCGCCACGGTACAGGTTGTAGTTGAGAACCACCTCAGCGCCAGCGACACGCGTGCTGCCGGCAATGCCGCCCGTGTTGTTTTCACCGCTGCGGTAGGCGCGCAGATCCACGCGCGGCATGAAGGCTGACTGGCGCGTCTCGACGGCCGCCCTGTAAGCGCGCGCATTCTCCACCGCCGCATTGAGCGTCGGGCTGCCCTGAAAGCCTTCGCGCATCAAGGCCTCGGTCGAGGCCGGCATGCTGCCGAGCTTGAAGGTGTCGGGCAGCGAGGGCAGGCTGGCCGGCGGCTTTTCGCCGACCACCCGCAGGTAGCGCGCGCTGACATCGTGCAGGTTGGTCAGTTCGGTCAGCAAACTGGACTCTGCCAGCGCGAGACGGCCATTGGCCTGCTCCACGTCGACACCGCGGCCGACACCGCCCTTGGCGCGCTCTTCCACGTGCGTCACGGTTTGCTTGTGCTCCACGTAATTCTGTGTCGCGGTGTCCACCAGTTCACGGTAGCGCAGCACATCGGCATAGGCACGCACCGCTTCCAGCGCAGCTGTCTCGGAGGCCTCGCTGAGTTCGTAGTAACGCGTCAGCTTGGCGTAGCCCAGGCGTTTGACCTCTCTGGCCGTCAGCAGGCCATCGAACAGCATCTGGTTGAGGGTGAGCTGCGAGGTGTTGAAGTTGTAGGAGCCGTAGCTGCCGGTGGGCGCCAGCGGCGAGTCGCGGCTCTCGCGCCCGCTCGAGACGCCGAGGTCGACCTGCGGCATAAAAGCACCCCGCGCCACCTCGCGCTCGTTGATGGCGGCCTTGAAGCCGTTCCAGCGCGCCTGGACTTCGGGGTTGCTCACCACCGCCTTGCGCGCGGCCTCGACCATCGGCGCGGGCAGGCTTTGCGCCTGGACGCCCCAACTGGCCAGGACGGCCATAGCAACTATTGACAATCTTGTTCTTGAAATCATGAATTCCCCTGAAGATTATGGGTCTGCCGACTCAGTGCACCGGTCGCTCAGGGCGCTACGACTTTGACCAGGAACTGGGTGCCGCGCACACCAATGGTGCCAGTCGGTGTCTTGACGTTGACCGCATCGGGCTTGAGCTTGGCAATGATGCCGGAGACGTAATTCAGGCTGCCCTTGTCAAGCCGCGCGCCGAGCTTGGCATTGCCTTGCTGGGGTGAAAAAAGGTATTCCTCAACCGTCAATTCGGTGTCGGGCCCGAATGACATCAGGGTATTGTCCTTGAACGTCACGCCCAGAGTGCCGCTCTTGGCGGTCTTGAGCTGGCTGCCCAACTGCACCCCAACGCCGCCCTGCGCCTTGACACTCTGCCCGGCCGTGACAATCCAGGCCTCGCCGGTGACGGTCTTCACCATGCCAACCGTTTCAGTCCCGGCAGCCAGCGACAGCATCGGTGCCGATGCGAGCATCACAGCCATTCCTGTGCCCAAGAATTTTTGAATTGTGCAGTTCATTCGTAGTATCTCCCTAAAAGGCGGCCGGTTTCTATATGGGGTTCATTTTGCCAAAGAAATGGCAGTTTACCAAGGGGTGTCGATTCGTCAGCAACGCGCGCCATTGATCGAAACCTGCTCACAAGGTGTTTTCAAGAGCAAGAAGGGCTTCGCGGCGCGACAGCGCAATCTTCGCGCAGGCGCCGATGATGGCGTGGAGCATCGCGCGGTCCAGTGTCTTCAGGAAGGCATGCGGCGACATATCTTCGTCAAACATCCCTTTGGCGCGCTGCAGCGTCTGGCGCATGCCCTCATGCCCCAGCCACCGATAGATAAATGTCGTCAGAGGTGATGCAGTCAGGTCGTTCACGGATTCAAGCGAACGCCCCTCTGCGAGCACCTTGAGCATCTCGGGCTCAGTGCGCTGCCCCGATGGCGGCTCCGGCAAAAAGTCTTCCACCCGGTCCGGTCTGCCATCGCTGGAGCTGATGTCGCCCAGAAACATGGCGATAGGGCAGTCCGAGCCGGTGCACAGCGCCAGGGCTTCCACGATGCTGATCGATGTCAGTATGGCACCAAGATAGTGGCATGAAAATTCGATGTTTCGTCTCGTGATCGCGGTCATGTCGCGCAGTGCATCCGCCGATGGGTGTCCATCGTAACTCTGGCAGACAACGGCAGGGTCAAGGCCGCTGAGGAAACCCTCCATTCGCTGCAGGGCGCCGCGGTATTCCCTCAAGGAATAGACCCCAACCGCAGCCAGAGGCGCATTCGATTCTTCAATCAGCAGCAGGGTGTTGGACAGACACTGCACCGGGTCGGCCTCGGCAAATCCTGCCACATCCCGGTTCGCGAGAGTAACTGCGTCGGTTACCACATTCTTGACAAACGGCGCGATCTCGTCCTCGGCCAGGCCGAGCTCGGAGCGGAACTTCGTGCACCGGGCCTGGATACGCTGCGCAAGGTCCTGCGCCGCCGTCCG
>CAIMBE010000209.1 GCA_903839085.1 uncultured beta proteobacterium
ACTCAGCTCCGCGGCTGTCCCCCGCCCTTTGGGCTCCTCCTTGATGCCGCTGCGCTGAGTGCCCCACCAGCCTTATCCTGCAAGCTCGGTTGGTATGCGAGCAGCGCAAACCACAGATGCTCGTTGCCAAGGGCGGTGCAGTGGGTGGCGCAGCGTGGACTTGGGGTTTTGCCAAAGGGGTGTCGTGAATTTCGGAACTACACCCAGCGCGGCAAGGCATCGTCCTTCAATTGGCGGCGCAAGGCCGCGTAGTCGGGCAGCACCGAACGTACTGTTTCCCAAAATCTGGGGCTGTGGTTCATCACGCGCAGATGACTGAGCTCGTGCGCCACCACGTAATCGATGACTTCCTGTTGCAAATGAATCAAACGCCAGTTCAGGCGGATCGAGCCATCAACGCTGGCGCTACCCCAGCGCGTGCCCGCGTTGCTCAGCGCGAGCTTGCGCCATTGCACCTGCAACTGGGGCGCAAAGTGATCGAGCCGCGCGATAAAGACACGGCGCGCCTGGCGCATCAGCCAGGCCTGCACGGCGTCGCGAATCTGCTCCGGCGTGGCGCCATGCGCAAGCGCCAGTTGCAACACCGGCTCGGGCGCGTCGGCCAGGAGTTGGGCACCAACCGCACCAAAAGCGTGGCGCGGATCAAGCTGCAAGCGCACCGGCCGCCCCAGAAAGGGCACGGTCGAGCCGTCGCGCCACTCGATGCGGCGCGGCAGCAGGCGTTCATGGCGTTCGCGCGTCTCGCCAAGCTTGCGCAATATCCAGGCTGACTTTTCCTGCAAGGCGCTCTCGACCTCGCGCAGCGCCACCCACTGCGGCGCGCGCACCGCCAGCCCTTCCGGGCCAACAACAAAGCCGATGCTGCGCCGCTTGCCGCGCTTGAATTCATAGGCCACCGGCGTGCCGCATAAGCGCGTCTCGCGGTTGGCGCGCGGGTGGCGAAACAGCACGTGCGCGTCGGTGGGCACGGGCAATGGCGCCTCGGAAACCGGTGTCGATTCAAACAGGTCCAGCGTGAAGCGCAGCAAAGGTTGCATGCTGGACCTACTCAGCGATAGGCTTCGGGATCAATACGGCGCATCTCGGCCTCGATCCAGGCCTCGACCTCACGCATCAACTCTTTGGGCTTGCGACCGACACTGGCAATCGGCTTGCCGATCGACACCTGAACCAGGCCCGGGTATTTGACAAAGCCCTGGCGCGGCCAGCACTTGCCCGACGAGACCGCGATCGGGATCACCGATGCGCCGGCGTCCACCGCCAGCCGCGTGCCGGCGGTCTGGTAGGTGCCGGTCTGTCCGCGCGCTATGCGGGTGCCCTCGGGGAACAGGATGATCCAGACCCCCTGCGCCAGCAGCGCCTTGCCCTGCGTCACCACCTGTTTGAGCGCCTGGGCCCGCGTCGAGCGGTCGATGTGGATCATGTCCAGGCGCGCCATCGACCAGCCGAAGAACGGAATGCGCAGCAGCTCGCGCTTGAAGACAAACGCCAGCGGGTGGGGCATCAGGGTCGGCAGCAACAGCGTCTCCAGCGTCGACTGGTGCTTGGATAACAAAACCGCCGGGCTGGTCTGGCCCTGCGGCAAATTCTCCATGCCGCTGACCCGCACCTCGATGCCCAGGAAGACGCGCGTGCCCCAGATCACCACGCGAAACCAGTTGACTGCAAACCACCACAGGGGCGTGCGCTCGACCCAGACCGAAACCAGCACCAGCGCGAGTCCCCACGGGATGACCGTGAGCACTATCCACGCCATGTGCAGGACGGAGCGAATCAATGGCATCAGGCCGCCGTCGCCTGGCGCGCAATCACAAAATCGGCAAAGGCGGCCAGATCGTCATGGACCCGGGTTGCGGCAGGAAAGTTGTCGGGCAGACTGCGGCCCCGATAGGCGGCGCCCTTGCCGGTCAATACCAGGTGCGGCTCGCAACCGGCGGCGACGCCACCCAGCACGTCGCTCAGCGTGTCGCCAACCATCGGAATGCCGGGCATATCAACGCCATAGCGCTCGCCGATCTGCTCGAACAGGCCCGGCTCGGGCTTGCGACAGTGGCAGCCGTCTTCGGGTGCGTGCGGACAATAGAAAACGGCGTCCACCCGTCCGCCGACGCCGGCCAGCAGCAGATGCATTTTGGCGTGCATTGCGTTGAGGGTCGAGACGTCGAACAGACCGCGCCCCAGGCCCGACTGATTGGACGCGATCACGACGTGAAAGCCGGCATGATTGAGCCGCGCAATCGCCTCGAGTGAACCGGGCAGGGGCGTCCACTCATCGGGTGATTTGACATAGTCGGCGCTGTCTTCGTTGACCGTGCCGTCGCGATCGAGGATGACAAGTTTCATGGTGTATCGGTTTATGTCGCGAGTTTGGAGAGATCGGCGACCCGGTTCATGGCCTGGTGCAGGGTCTGCAGCAGTCCCTGGCGGTTCAGACGCAGGTCAAGCTGGTCGGCGTTGACCATCACGCCGTCAAAAAAGGCATCAACCGGCAGTCGCAGGGCGGCCAGCGTCTGCAGCGAGGCCGTGTAATCGCCGGCCTCGAACTGGGCCTGGGCCTGCGGCAGCACCGTTTGCATGGCGGCGTGCAGCGCGATCTCGGCCGGCTCGCGCAGCAGCACGGCGCTGACATGCGGATCGACCGTGCCGGCCTTCTTCAGGATGTTGCCGATGCGTTTGTTGGCCGCGGCCAGCGCCGGCGCTTGCGCCAATGCGGCAAAACCGCGCACGGCGGCCAGGCGCCGTGGCACGTCGGCCAGGCGCTGCGGCTGCAGCGCCAGCACGGCGTCGACTTCTTTGGCACTGTAGCCCTGCTCGCGCAGCGCTCCGGCCAGGCGCTCGAATATGAAATCGCTCAGGGCCGGCACGGCGTCGCTGATCCTGTCGCTAAAGGCGGGCGCCGCAGCGCCGAGCAACGCGCCGAGGTCCAGCGGCAGCTGGTTCTCGCTGAGCAGACGGATCACCCCCAGCGCATGGCGACGCAGGGCAAATGGGTCCTTGTCGCCGCTGGGCAGGTTGCCGATGCCGAACATGCCCACCAGCGTCTCCAGCTTGTCGGCCAGCGCCAGCAAGACACCCAGGGCGTTGCGCGGCAAGCCGTCGCCGGCGAAGCGCGGCTTGTAGTGGTCCTCGATCGCCAGCGCGACCTCCTCGCCCAGTCCGTCATTGCGCGCGTAATAGCCGCCCATGATGCCCTGCAGCTCGGGGAATTCGCCCACCATGTCGGTCAGCAGATCGGTCTTGGCCAGTCGCGCGGCGAGGTCAGCCGCCTGTTCAAGGCTTTGGGCACCATCAGCGCCCGACGCCAGCACTGTCCCGTCATCGCGAAGGCCGAAGGTCTGTGGCGATCCATGGATGGACTGCCGCGCTTCGCTCGCAGTGACGGAAGGGGGACTGGCAGTGACGGAAGGGGGACTGGCAGTGACGGAAGGGGGACTGGCAGTGACGGAAGGGGGACTGGCAGTGACGGAAGGGGGACTGGCAGTGGCGGAAGGGGGACTCGCAGTGGCGGAAGGGGGGCCTGCAGTGACGCCACTGTGCTCAGCCTCGTGCAGCATGCGCGCGATGGCGCGGGCGATCGCGCGCACGCGCTCGGCGCGCTCGCCCTGCGTGCCGAGCTTGTTGTGGTAGACCACCCGGGACAGGCCGTCGACGCGCGAGGCCAGCGTCTTCTTGCGGTCCTGGTCGAAGAAGAACTTGGCGTCGGCCAGGCGCGGGCGAACCACGCGCTCGTTGCCGCCGATGACCGCGCTCGCGTCGGACGGGCTGATGTTGCTGACGACCAGAAACCGGTTCGTCAATTTCCCGCTGGCATCGAGCAGCGGAAAGTACTTCTGGTTGGCCTTCATGGTGAGAATCAGGCATTCCTGCGGGACCTCGAGGAACTGCGCCTCGAATTCACAGACCAGCACATTGGGCCGCTCGACCAGGCCGGTGACCTCATCGAGCAGGGCCTCGTCGTCGATCGGTCGCGCGCCATTCCCAACGGCGGCCGCGGCGCGCTCGAGTTGGCGCACGATGTCGGCGCGGCGCTCGGCAAAACTGGCCGTCACCGCGCCGTCACGGGCCAGGGTGGCGGCATAGCTGTCGGCGTCGGCGATGACAACGGGCGACACGGCCGCCTCGAAACGGTGGCCGTGCGTGCGATTGCCCGCGCTCAGTCCCAGCACCTTGACCGGCACCACGGTGCTGCCATGCAGGGCGATGAGGCCGTGCGCCGGTCGCACAAAATGCACGCTGCTCCAGCCCGGCAGATCGCAGTCGGTCTGCAGTTGGTAACTCATGACCTTCGGAATCGGCAAGCCGGCAATGGCGTCCTCGAGCGCCTTTTGCAGGCCAACGTCCAGGCTTGCGCCAGTCACCAGGCTGTCATAGAACAGGGCCTCGGCCTTGCCGTCGGGACCTCGTCTGAGCGCGGCCACCGTTGCCACCGGGTCCGACACATCGGCGCCCAGCGCCTGCAGCTTCTTGATCAGCGCCGGCGTGGCGCGGCCTTCGGCGTCCAGCGCGACGCCCACGGGCATCAGCTTTTGCTGCAGTGCCTTGTCGGCGGCCTTGAGCCAGACATTCGTGATGTGCGCGGCCAGCCGGCGCGGCGTGGCAAAGGGGGTCACCGCCGAGTCCGGTGCCAGCAGACCCTGGGCAGCGAGTTGCGCCGCCAGTTGGGCGGCAAAGGCTTCACCCAGCTTCTTCAGCGCCTTGGGCGGCAGTTCTTCGACAAACAATTCAACCAGCAGGTTTTTCATGATGGGTTCACCTGTTCCACCCACGCGCGTGGCGCCATCGGGAAGCCCAGGCGCTGGCGGCTCTCGTAGTAGCTCTGCGCGACGGCGCGGGCCAGGTTGCGAATGCGTCCGATGTAGGCGGCGCGCTCGGTCACGCTGATGGCGCCGCGGGCATCGAGCAGGTTGAAGCTGTGCGCGCACTTGAGCACCTGCTCGTAGGCGGGCAGGGCCAGTTGCGCCTCGATCAGGTGCTTGGCCTGGCGCTCGTGCGCCGCGAAGGCAATCGCCAGAAAATCAGCGTCGGCGTGCTCGAAGTTGTAGGCCGACTGCTCCTTCTCGTTCTGCAGGTAGACGTCGCCATAAAGGATCTTGCCCCCACGCTCGCCCACTGCGTGTGGCTCGCTGCCCCCCGCGGGGGCTAATTTCCCTTGGGGCGGCCCGGCGGGAAATTGCTCGCCCCCACACTCGCCCACTGCGTGTGGCTCGCTGCCCCCCGCGGGGGCT